>JAYVSU010000164.1:0-11346 GCA_043775055.1 Polaromonas sp. | reverse complement strand
TCCGCAGTTGGAGCATGTGGCGGATGTGATTGTGTGGGTCGATAAACCGATTGAAGCAGGCCAAGTCATCGGGCTGAACAGCCGAGGCCGCCGCCGCATCATCCCCATCACAGGGGGCACGGTGTCGGGCAAACTGAGCGGCAAAGTCCTACCAGGTGGCGCAGATTTTCAAATCGTCGTCTCTGACACCAGTGCCGACTTAGATGCCCGCTACATGCTGGAACTCGACAACGGCGAGCACATTTTTGTGCAAAACCATGCGCTGCGCCGTGGCTCGGCCGAAGATATTGCCAAGCTGGTACGTGGCGAGCCGGTGCCGCCCGAGGCGATTTACTTCCGCTGCGTGCCGACGTTTGAGGTCTCGTCACCCGACTTGGCTTGGCTGACGCAAAGCATCTTTGTCGGCACGGGTGCGCGCTTTCCTGACCATGTGCAGCTGAGTTTATTCAGGCTGCTTTGATTAGTTACTAAACATAATCATTTAAAAAGCCCTACAAAACCGACCGACCGGTCGGTTAATTGGGGTAAATGCTAGTCAGCAAACAGCTTATTTTCAAATATAGTCGAGGTTGGTACATGCTACCTAGCCCATTCAAGGCGGCATGACGCGATTTATTGACGACTTCTTTTCTCTCATTCAACCCATTTAAAGGTGCCTGCATGCGTTTGAAATCTCTTGCTTTGTCTTTGTTGGCTGCCGGTATCAGCCTTGGCGCGACCGCTGTGTCTGCACAAACCATTTTGACGGTTTCCAGCTGGCTACCGCCTACGCATTCCGCCAGCATGGCACAAAAAGAATGGTGCGATTTGCTCGAGAAAAACACCGCTGGCAAAATGAAGTGCAACTTCTTGCCGCGCGGTGTGTCGGCGGCGCCGGGCACTTACGATGCCATTAAAAATGGCTTGGCCGATATTTCTTACACCGTGCACGGTTACACCCCCGGTCGTTTTCTTTACACCCAGATGGGTGAGTTTCCATTTTTGGGCAATTCGGCTGAGTCGATTTCTGTGGCTTTCAACAAAGTCACCGCCAAGCACCCCGAGTTTGCAGCAGAAAACGCTGGCGTAAAAGTACTGGCTTTGTTCACCCACGGCCCAGGCATTGTGTTCAACACCAAGCGCCCCATTGCCAAAGTTGATGATTTGAGTGGTTTGAAGTTCCGCATCGGGGGCGGCATGGTCAATGAAATCTCCAAAACCTTGGGCATGAACGTGACCCTGAAGCCCGCGCCCGACTCGTATGAGTTGCTAGCTGGAGGTGTGATGGATGGCACGTTGTTCCCTGCGGAATCAACCGAGTCCTTCAAAATCGACAAAATCATCAAGCACGCAACGACTTTTCCTGGCGGTTTGTACAACACCAGCTTCGTCTTCATGATGAACCAAGGCAAGTACGACAAACTCACTGCAGACGAGAAAAAAGCGGTTGACGCTATTTCTGGTGAAACCGCCGCCCGTATTTTTGGCCGTGGTTGGGACAAAGTTGACCGCCGTGCAACGGCTTTGATGCAAGCCAACGGCGTGGTCATCACCAAAGCTGATGCCAAATTTGTAGCAGAAATCAAATCTAAAACTGCCAGTTTAGAGACAAAATGGGCGCAAGATGCAGCCGCCAAAGGTCTGAAAGAGCCAGCCAAGGTGTTGGCTGACTTCCGTGCAGAAATTGCCAAGCAAGAGAAATAAGCGGCCTCATTTATAAGTTTGTAGACGTATTTTGTGCGGCCTCGTCTAGTATGAGCGCCGCACTTTTTGCTTGAGCTCGCGATATATCTGGTTTGAAACTAAGGAATCATTTTGAAGAAGTTACTTGAAAACATCTGCGGTTTGCTTGCAGGTGGCGCTTTGTTTGCCATCATGGCACTCACTTTTTTTGACGTGGGTGGGCGCAAGTTGCTTGAACACTCCATTCCAGGCTCTTTGGAGTTGACCGAACTTCTGATGGTGGTGGTAATTTTTGCCTCTTTGCCCTTGGTATCTTTGCGTGGCGAGCATGTGGTGTTTGATTCTTTTGACAGCTATATGTCGCCAACGGTACGACGTGTACAAGAGGTGCTGATTCATCTGCTGTGCGCCGCAGTGATGCTGGGTTTGGCGGTATTGATGTGGAAAACAGGTGCTCAATTTGCCATTAATGGCGACACGACCGCGCAGCTACAAATTGCAAAATCACCTTTTATTTTCGGCATGTCAGTACTATGCGCGTTGTCTGGTTTGGTTCACCTTGGTTTGATTGTGGCTCCTGCGCCTGAGCTGGCAGACGGCGAAGGAGTGGCATTGTGATTGAAGCACTCATCGGCTTTGTTGCCATTTTTGTCTTGGCGCTATTACGCCTGCCTTTGTCATTTAGCATGGGCTTGGTCGGCGTGGTCGGTATTGGCTTGACGCGCGGCTGGGAACCTGCGCTGGCAAGCACAGCACAAGTGGTTTACGAGACAGGTTTTGCCTACACCCTGAGCGTGATTCCGCTCTTTATTTTGATGGGCAACTTTGTGGCCCGTGCTGGCTTGGCGCATGAATTGTTTGCTGCTGCCGAAGCCTTTGTTGGACACTTCCGAGGCGGCTTGGCACATGCCACTGTAGCTGCGTGCGCGGGGTTTGGGGCGATTTGCGGCTCATCCATCGCGACAGCAGCCACCATGGGCAAAGTGGCCTACCCCAGCATGAAAAAGCTGGGCTACAGCGACACCCTGTCTACCGGCGTGATTGCAGCTGGCGGGACGCTTGGCATCATGATTCCGCCCTCCACCATCATGGTAATTTATGGCATCATCACCGAAACCAATATTGGCAAATTGTTTGCCGCAGGAGTGATTCCAGGTATTTTGACGGCGCTGTTGATGATGGCTTCGATTGCCTACCTAACCTACAAAGACCCGGAGCACGCGCCTGCTGGCAAGCGCAGCACTTGGCCTGAGCGTTGGGCAGCTTTGCGCGGCATTTGGGGTGTGGCCTTGCTGGTTGTTGTCGTTTTAGGTGGCATCTATGGCGGCCTGTTCACGGCAACTGAGGGTGCTGGCTTTGGCGCTGCTGGTGCCTTTCTGTTCGCCTTGGCGCGCGGCCGTTTGACATGGGCGATTTTGACGCAGGTACTGGTTGAATCTGCACGAACCACTGCCATGTTGTTCACGCTTTTGATAGCGGCCACTATTTTCGCGAATTTCGTCAATTTCACGACGATGCCGGGCGATCTGAAAGACTGGATCACTGGCTTGGGTCTGTCACCTGTGATGCTGATCACCGCCATGATGTTGGTTTACATTGTGTTGGGTACTGTGATGGAAGAGTTGACCATGGTGCTGCTGACGATTCCGCTGTTTTTTCCTATCGTCACGTCTTTGGGCTATGACCCTGTTTGGTTTGGTGTTTTGATTGTGATGATTGTGCAAATCGGCTTGATTTCGCCGCCTGTAGGCATGAACATGTTTGTGCTCAACGCCCTATTGCCGAACGTTGGCTTAGCCAAAATCTACAAAGGCTGCTGGCCTTTTGTATTGGTGATGGCATTTGTATTAGGCCTTCTTATCGCCTTTCCGCAACTCAGCTTGTGGCTGCCATCACTGATGAAATAAGCGCTGCATGCGCGCTTTTAAAACGGCGCATCCAAGTCCCGATTCCACACAGGCTTTGTTTTTTCAGCTTCTACGACAAGTAGTTCAAAGGGCAACGCCTGCTTAACCAAAATCACGGTGCAAGGCGCGTCCATGGCTACTTTGATGGGTACGGTCGCAATGAAGCGCTGCGTCTTGAGGCCATGCGTTGCGGCGCCCATCACAATAACGCTGACTTGGTTACCCGTTGCATAATTGATGAGCGCTTGAGCCACGTCGCCTGACTCCAACACATGGTACGAGGTCTGATTCCCGATCAAATCCAGCGGCTGTGCCCATTGGCGCAGGGTTGCCAGGTATTTACGATGCACACTGGTTTCACTTTTTTGTTCATCCAAGCTGCTCGTCTGGCTGGACGAAATCACGGTCACACAAGCCAACTGTGCGCCTGGACGCGTCCCCAGTGAACGTGCGACCGCTTGACGCAGTGAATACAAGGTAGCGTCCGTGGCGTCCTTGTTCGGTACTGCGACCATCACAATCGGCACTTCGTCGATTTGATGTGCGGGCAAAGGACTCGGCTGGTAATGCATGCCGGCAGCTTTGATCCAGCGTCTGAAATGCGTCTTGAAATCCGTCCCTTGCGTTTTCTTGCCCCGTGCGGTGACAACCACTTGCTCTGGGTGCCGTAAATCAAACGCCAAGTGCGCGGCAGAAGGGTAACGTTTGGCCGCCTCGGGCTCCAGGCAACGCAAGATGATTTCTTGCAACCATTCTGGCAACTGCGGTTTCAGCTTTCTAGGTGGCGGCGGGTCCATCCACAAACGCTGGCGCATACCCCCTTCTGTACGCGGTTCGCCAAAAGGCAACTCGCCTGTAGCCAATTCATATAACATGACGCCTATCGCAAAAATATCGCTGCGCGGGTCGCCACGCACGCCCACCACTTGCTCAGGCGCAATCCACGCTGGCGAACCCACCGCTTTGCGCAATTGCTCAGCTAATAAATCGGGGTAATGGGCATGCCACGACAGACCAAAATCTAGCAGGACTGCATTGCCATCAGGCTTGATCAACACATTGGCCGGCTTTAAATCGAGATGGACCGCATTTTGCTGATGCAAGCTGTGCGCAGCCACGGCAGTTGCCGCGCCGAGTTGTGCCATTTCATCAACACTGGGTCGCTCGGTACGGTCTAGCCAATGCTGCAGGGTGTGGCCTGTGACGTATTCCATCACCAAATAAGGCACGTTCTCCAAGTCGCCAGCAGCGACGAAACGTGGCACATGGGTGCCAGTTAATACTTGCAAGATTTGATACTCAACTTCAAAACTAACGATGTTTTCAGCCCCGTCACCTGCCGTCATGCGTGGCACCTTCATGGCCAAGGCAAAGCCGGGGTCACGTGCCCCTTCGGTGTAGTGCACACGATAAATATGCGCCATGCCGCCCGAATGAATGCATTCATCAACCGTAAAACCATCTAGCTCTGTGCCGGACTCTAGTAGCTTCATCGTCCTGATTCCAATCTTTCAGCAAAAAATGCGGGAAGTCCTGCTTGGCGTATCGCCGCTGCTGCCGCATGGTGGTCATACGCGACCCGGTGGAACGTCAACTGTGCTTTGTCCACGTCAAACATCGCGTACATGGCCTGTGTGTTGCCATCGCGCGATTGCCCAACGGAGCCAATGGTTGCCAACCAGTATCGGTGTTTAGGCACTGGAACGGCCACGCCGGGTGTGGGTTTGAACGGCATCAAACCCATTCCTTTACCTCGGTAGTACAAGGTTTGCTGGTGCACATGCCCACCAAAGACATAACGCACCTCTGGCATAGCACCTGCCGCATCCAAACTAGCACCCGCTGCACGTTCGTCACTGACATAACGCCACATCTCCGGACCATCCACACTGGCGTGAACCAACAAGATCGCACCGTGCTGACTCAACATTGGCAATTTGTCTAAAAAATCGCGTTGGCTGACGTCAAGCTGGGCATGCGTCCAAGCCGCTGTACTGTCGCCCACGCTGTTGGTTTGCACAGGTGGCGATACAGCCATCGCGTCATGGTTGCCCTTGATCAACCAAGCACCGTCTGCAGCAAGTGCCTGCACGCGTTGGACAACCGCCACGGGGTCTGCACCATAGCCCACCAAATCACCCAGCAAGGCAAATTGTTGCGCACCTTGCTCATGCGCGTGCGCCAAGCAAGCATCCAAAGCCTGAATATTGGCATGGATGTCTGACAGTAATGCCAATTTCATGTCGCCCCCTAGCTGGCTTATTTATTTGATTCAATATCATGCCCGAATCTTCTGACGCTAAGTTTGCAACGAATCTAGACACTTTCGATTGATGAAAGTCAACTTTCAGCCACACATACCCTGTACAGTGTCTTGATGATGAAATGGCAACAACGCAAGCGACTCATTACCCGGCGGGGCTTGGTTTACTCGTTGGTGCTTTGCTTGCTGATTTTGGGCTTAGGTGGCCTTGGATTTTGGATACTTGAGCCCCGTGCGCACACTTTCAGCGACGGGCTGTGGCTGGCCTTCACTACGGCAGCGACTGTGGGCTATGGGGATATTGTGCCCAGCACGCACGCTTCCCGTTTTTTTGCCGTACTGGTTGTTTTGCTGGGTTTGGCGGTGCTCTCATTAGTTACCGCCTCTGTGGCTGCGATGTTTGTTGAAACAGAAGAACGTCAAATTGAACGCGACTTGATGCATGAAATCAGCGCTTTACGCACTGAGGTTAGAAACCTGCATCAGGAGTTGCGGGAATTGAAATCCCCAGCCTCTTAACCTTAGCCTTGCAGCTCAAGCTCGTTAACTTAGCGACAACATATGCCCAATGCGTGGGTCACCACGTCCGCATAATACATGTGCATAGGCTTGTGTGACAGCTTGAGGCCCTAAGTGTTGCTCCACCATAAGCCATGGTGGCGACGCTTTGGCAACAGTCTGCGTGAAATGCGTCCACGCCTGCACCATGCGCTTGCCAAACTCGGCACCACCCCACTCGCCAATACGCTTTTTGATCTGCGCTGGTGCAAAAAACAAGACAGGTCGCGGCCCTGCCAGGTCTTTGCCACTACCCAGCTGCTCGACATGTGTGCCACCGATGGAGCAGCTGTATTTCAGGTCGGCAAACCGGCTGTGGACATCTTTGCGCAGTTGGGCATTACCGGCAAAGTCCACGTAGACACAGGCAATGTCCACAGCCAGTTGGTCCAGCTGTTCATAGGTCAAGACACGGTGATAGCAATCCAAAGCTTCGCAAAATGCCACGTTGGCAGCCGAGGTCAGTCCGATGACTTGAATGCCGTCGCGCTGCTTCAATTGAAACGCCGTGCCGTATGCCGTTTTACTGGAGGCGCTGGACAAAATTGCCGTGTCGGCACCAAAGAACTGGTTGTCCGCAAAAAAATCATCAATCAACCAAGAGGTGATGAACAACGGCCGCAAGAGTGCCTGAATATCTTCAGTGCCCGCCGTGTAATACGGGTCTTTTGACGTCCGCATGTACTGGTTGTACACCGGGTGCAGGGCAGCACGGTGTTCTGCGCCATCAACAAAACTATGTTCATTCAACTTGATGGGTTGCAGCACGACGCTGCTGGCCATGGGGTAATAGCCGTACAACTTTTCACCCACCGCCACTCCAGGGTGCAGCGACTGCGTGACGGTGCCAAAGCCCCACACGGGGATGATGCCCCAGCCGTCTTGCCCCGTCGGGTAAAAGCCCCAGTAATTCATCGCATCACCAAAGGCGGCATAGGTGATGTTGTTGGACGTGAGTGCAAAGCGGTCTACACGCAATCGGGCTTGACCTTCGGCCAAGGGTGCGTCTGGCAGAGTACGCAGCTCAGTTTGTGTGAGTTGACTTTTGTTGACTAAAAATTGGTGTGTGCTCATCCCTGCACAATAAACGAAATGGCCGGTTTCAACAATCAAAGACTGTCAAAACCGGCCACGTTGGCGACACTTCAGGACAATTAAGCCAGCGTCACGCTCACTTCAATGTTGCCGCGTGTAGCGTTAGAGTAAGGGCATACTTGGTGCGCTGTGTCGATCAAATCTTGAGCTACAGCGCGGTCCATGCCAGGCAAACTCACTACCAGTTGCGCCTCGATGCCAAAACCCGCTGGGATTTGGCCAATGCCGACAGTCGCATTAACGTTAGCATCCGCTGGGATCGTCAATTTTTTCATGCCAGCCACGTGCTTCATCGCACCCATAAAGCAAGCGCCGTAGCCTGCAGCAAACAATTGCTCAGGGTTGGTAGCGCCGCCCATGCCGCCCAATTCTTTTGGGGGGGCGAGTTTGACGTTCAACAGGCCGTCTGAGCTGATGGCTACGCCATCACGGCCACCGGTTGCAGTAGCGTTGGCTTTGTATAAAACTTTTTCGATTTTCGTGGTCATGGTTTTCTCTTTTCTCAGGTTAAACCTCAAAATGAGGCAGGGGTTAAATTGTTTCTCAGTGTTTGCACTTGCCGCGTCAGCGTGACGATGTCAGGCACGCTGCACTGGCTAGCCTTCAAAATGCAATCAGGAATGCTGGCCGCTTGGGTTTTCAAAACGCGTCCCGCCGCCGTCAACGTGATATGTACGCGGCGTTCATCTTGTACATCTCGAATTCGGGCAATCAAGCCGCTGGCTTCCAAACGCTTAAGCAAAGGCGTCAAGGTACCGGAGTCCAGATACAGGCGCTCACCCAGCTCGGACACCATCAAGCCATCACGCTCCCACAACACCAACATCACCAAATACTGCGGATAAGTCAGCCCCATCGCTTCCAGTAAGGGTTTATAGAGCTTGGTCATCGCCAACGAGGTGGAATACAGGGCAAAGCACAACTGGTTGTCCAGCAACAAGGCTGGGTTGATGTCTTCGATTGTTTGATTTGCTGCATTCATGACTGAATTGTAGCACACAATTAAATTGTGTGCAATTTAATTTATTTTACCTCTATCTCTATCTATATAAGCTGTCTTCAAAGGCTAACGCTGTTTCAGCGCCCCGTAAACCGAGCATCGCGTTTCTCAACAAACGAGTTCACGCCCTCTTTGGCATCTTCGCTGTTGGACAAGCGTTGCTGCACATCGATGAAATCATGCATCGCCACTTGCGGGCCGTGCTCAATCGCTTTGAGCACATTCAGGCGCGTCGCCACCACAGCCAACGGTGCTTGCGCCGCAATTTGCTCGGCGATAAGAACCGCCTTGGCCAACTCTTCACCCGCTGGGACGACTTGCTGTACAAAGTTCAACCGCAAGCCCTCCAAGCTGCCAAACTCATCGCCCGTGAGCAAATGCAGCATGGCGTTGCCCAAACCCGCACGCTCAGCCATGCGTAAGGTGGCACCGCCCGTCGCCATGATGCCGCGCTTCACTTCCAGCTGTGAAAACCGGCAATCATCCGCCGCAACCACAATATCGGCCGCCAACATCAGCTCGATGCCGAGGGTGTAGGTGATACCTTTGACCGCCACCACCATCGGCTTGGTACGGCGTCGGTAGCCCGGCATCGCCAGATTGAGCGGGTCAACCAGCCCCAGCGGTACGGCTTTTTCACCGCGCCGCATCAAGGGTGCAATGCTCGGCAAGTCCAGCCCCGCCGTGAAATGCGCGCCAAATGCATGCAAAACGCCCACCCGCAGCGTCAGATCATCGTCCAAACGCGTGTAAGCCTCACCCAGCTCGCGGAACATAACCGGTGTAAAACCATTGCGTTTGGCCGGGCGGTTGATGCCTATCAGCAGCACATGGCCGCGTTGTTCACAGGTAATCGTGCCCTCCGATGGGGCGCTTGTGTCATGCATGTGCGGCTTCCTTTACTTTTAATTCAAGCAGTCATCATCTACAAGCACCGCGTTTGTTCACGTCACGCCGGAGACAAAGCCGCCTATCAGGGTAACTTCGGGCGTAGATTGGTAGTCTCTCCTTAATTTAAGGGGCATCTGGTCATTAATATGAAGCTATTGTTCACATCAGGTATTTCTAGCATGTTCGACTACATCATCATCGGCGGCGGCTCAGCAGGTTGCGTTTTGGCTGCTCGTTTGACTGAGGACCCCAACATCACGGTCGCTTTGCTTGAAGCAGGCCCCGTTGACAGCAACATACTGATCCATTGCCCTGCCGGTTTGGCGCTGCTGGCGCAAACGGGTGCCGCCGGTTGGGGCTTTGAAACCACACCGCAAGCTGGGTTGAATGGCCGCAAAGGCTACCAGCCGCGCGGCAAGGTGCTAGGCGGCTCCAGCTCTATCAACGCCATGGTGTACATGCGCGGCCACAGGGCCGACTATGACCACTGGGCCGAGCAAGACAACCCTGGCTGGGGCTATGCCGACGTGCTGCCGTACTTCAAAAAAGCCGAAAACAATGAGCGCACGTTTGACGCCCAAGATGCTGAATTTCACGGCAAAGGTGGCCCTTTGAACGCGATGGACTTGCGCAGCCCCAGCAAATATGGCCCCATCTTCGTCGAAGCGGGCAAGCAAGCCGGCCACCCTGAAAGCAAGGACTTCAACGGTGCTGAGCAACACGGCGTGGGTATGCACCAAGTGACCCACAAAAACGGTGAGCGCTTCAGCGCAGCAAAAGCCTACTTGACGCCGAATTTATCGCGCCCCAACCTCACCGTTATTACCAGCGCCCACACTACCCGCATTTTGCTAGAGGATATTTCTGGCGTAAAGCGCGCCGTGGGTGTGGAATACCGCCACGGCAATGAAACCAAGCAACTCAAAGCTTCACGCGAGGTACTTTTGTGTGCTGGCGCCTACCAATCGCCGCAGATTTTGATGCTTTCGGGCGTGGGCCCAGCGGCTGAACTGAAAAAACACGGTATCGCTGTGCTTCACGACTTGCCAGGCGTTGGCGAAAACTTGCATGACCACATCGATGTGGTTCAAGTCGTCAACGCGCCGCATTTGAAAGACCTGTTTGGCGTCTCACTCAGCGGCTTGGTGCAAGCCATCAAAGGCATTTTTGAGTGGCGCAAGCACCGTACTGGCATGTTGACGACTAATTTTGCAGAGGCTGGAGGCTTCATCAAAACAAGTCCTGAAGAGCCCGTACCAGACCTGCAACTGCACTTTGTTGTTGGCAAACTGATAGACCATGGCCGCAAACCGACCTTTGGCCATGGCTACTCCTGCCACGTTTGCCTGATGCAGCCGCAAAGCCGTGGCCGCGTCACCCTGGCCAGTAGCGATCCATTGGCCGCGCCTCTGATTGACCCCAACTTTTTGGCTGAAAAAGACGATATGCGCCGTTTGGTCCAAGGTTTCAAGCAAATGCGCACGATTTTGAGCCAGCCCGCGCTAGCCGGTTACCGTGGCAAAGAGCTGCCCATCTCTGCCGCAGCGCAGACTGATGCGCAGATCGAAGCCTTCATCCGCCTCAAAGCCGACACCATCTACCACCCCGTAGGCACCTGCAGAATGGGACCTTTGGAGGGGCCGAAAGCTAACCCGCTGAACGTGGTCGACAGCGAGCTCAGGGTGCACGGCATAGACGCCCTGCGCGTGGTCGACGCCTCCATCATGCCCCGAATCGTGGCTGGCAACACCAACGCCCCAGTCATCATGATTGCTGAAAAAGCCGCTGACATGATTAAAATGGTGCAAAAAGCATAAAATAAGGCTCAAATATGCCTCTAGCCGGCGTATTTATTGCTTTTATTGCTATTAATTTAGGGTCTTAGGAAGCAAACTCGATTAAAGCGGGTTCTGCCTAAGTAACTTTAGCTGAGCCAAGTACAGATTGTCATGTCTGTGATTAAACCTGAA
>JAYVSU010000163.1:0-5606 GCA_043775055.1 Polaromonas sp. | reverse complement strand
CCAAGCTGGTCGAAGGCAAGTTCCCTGACTACAACCGCGTTATCCCCAAAAACCACAAAAACGCCATCATCCTAGGCCGTGTGCCTTTCTTGGCGTCGTTGCAGCGCACCGCGATTTTGACCAGCGACAAGTTCAAAGGCGTGCGCCTGAACATCGAGCCGGGCACGCTGCGCGTGGCGTCCAACAACGCCGAGCAGGAAGAAGCCGTGGACGAGCTGGACATTGACTACGGTGGCGACGAGATCGAAATCGGTTTCAACGTCACCTACCTCATCGACGCCTTGAGCAACATGACGCAAGAGATGGTGAAGCTGGAGTTGTCCGATGGCAACAGCTCGGCGCTTTTGACCATTCCTGACAACACCTCGTTCAAATATGTCGTCATGGATGGTCAAAAGCGCTGAGCTGTTGCCGTCAGACAGCTCCAGTTTCACCATCTCTTGGCTCATGTTGCTCAAGGCGTCGATGAGGTAGGTGACGTTGAAACCGATTTCAATTTCATCACCGCCGTAGTCAATGTCCAGCTCGTCCACCGCTTCTTCTTGCTCGGCGTTGTTGGACGCTACGCGCAGGGTGCCGGGCTCGATGTTCAGGCGCACGCCTTTGAACTTGTCGCTGGTCAAAATCGCGGTACGCTGCAAGGACGCCAAGAAAGGCACGCGGCCCAAGATGATGGCGTTTTTGTGGTTTTTCGGGATGACGCGGTTGTAGTCAGGGAACTTGCCTTCAACCAGTTTGGTGACGAACTCCATGCCTTCAAAGCTGAACTTGGCTTGGTTGGCGGCGAATTGGAATTCGATCGCACCTTCTTTGTCGTTGAGCAAACGCTGCATTTCGATGACGGTTTTGCGCGGCAAGATGACTTCTTGCTTGGGCACTTCCACATCCAGCGTCGCGGTGGCAAACGCCAAACGATGGCCGTCGGTGGCGACGATGCTGAGTTGCTTGCCTTCGGCGACGAACAAAATGCCGTTGAGGTAGTAGCGAATGTCATGCACCGCCATCGCAAAAGCGACTTGGCCTAGCAGGTCCTTTAGCACCTTTTGCGGTACGCTGAAAGCGGGGCCGAGGTTGGCGGACTCTTGCACCAACGGGAAGTCTTCAGCCGGCAAGGTTTGCAGGGTGAAGCGGCTTTTGCCACCTTTTAAGATCAATTTGCTTTGGCTGGACTCTAAAGACACCAATTGGTCTGAAGGCATGGTGCGCAAAATATCGATCAGCTTGCGAGCGCCTACGGTGGTGGTGAAGTCGCCACTGTCGCCATCAAAGTCGGCACTGGTGCGGATTTGAATTTCTAGGTCGCTGGTGGTCAGGCCAATGTTGCCGCCCACTTTGCGAATCAACACATTGGCCAAGATGGGCAAGGTGTGGCGTCGCTCGACAATGCCGGCGACAGATTGCAGCGCGGCGAGTAGTTTTTCTTGTGTTGCCTTCAAAACGATCATGTCTGCCTCTTTTATTGTCTTAGTTATAAATTAGTAATATCAAATAGTAATAGTAGATAAGCAAAGCGCTTTTCTGTGGACAGGGCTATTTTCCTCTTTTTTTACAAGGACTTACGCTCTGTTTTGTCTCTGTATCAATCTGTTTTTAGATGTGCATGAAAATGAACAACTTTTACTTTTGTGATTGAGCTGTGGATAAGTGCCAGGTTGTTAGAAAATTATCCACAGTGTTATTTACGCTATTTTAGTCGTTCTTGGGTAGTTCTGGATTAACCTTTTAAGGTTTGTTCTAAGACGTGGAGTTGCTGGTTAAGCTCGGTCAACAAGAGGCGCTCAGCGGTCATTTTGCGCACCGCATGCAAGACGGTGGTGTGGTCGCGACCACCAAACAATTCACCAATTTCAGGCAGGCTTTTTTGGGTCAACTCTTTGGCCAAATACATCGCAATTTGGCGTGGCCGCGCAATACTGGCGGGACGTTTTTTGGAGTACATGTCGGCGATTTTGATTTTGTAATAGTCGGCGACGGTTTTTTGGATGTTTTCAACCGAAATTTGGCGGTTTTGAATCGACAACAAATCGCGCAACGCTTCACGGGCTAAGGCAATTGAGATTTCTTTTTGGTTGAAACGGGAATAAGCCAGAATTTTGCGTAACGCGCCTTCCAGCTCACGGACGTTGGAGCGCACATTTTTAGCGACAAAAAACGCTACTTCTTCAGGCATTTCCGTGCCTTCAGCCTTGGCTTTGTTGATCAAAATCGCCACGCGCATCTCTAACTCGGGCGGCTCAATCGCCACGGTCAAACCCGAATCAAAGCGCGAGACCAAGCGCTCGTGGATGTCGGTCAGACCCTTGGGGTAGGTGTCGCTGGTCATGACCAAATGCGATTTACGGGCCAACAGCGCTTCAAAGGCGTTGAAAAACTCTTCTTGGGTGCGCTCTTTGTTGGCAAAGAACTGCACATCATCAATCAAGAGCAAATCCAGCGAGTGATAACGTTCTTTGAACTCGTCAAATGTTTTGCGCTGGTAGGCTTTGACGACGTCTGTCACAAACTGCTCGGCGTGGATGTACAGCACCTTGGCGTTGGGGCGGTCCAGCAGCAACTGGTTGCCTATGGCGTGCATCAAATGGGTTTTACCGAGGCCCACGCCGCCGTATATAAATAGTGGGTTGTAGAGCTGGCCGGGCGTGCCAGAGACGTGCAACGCGGCAGCGCGGGCCATGCGGTTGGCGGTGCCTTCAATCAAAGTGTCAAAAGTCAACGCCGTGTTGAGCCGGGTTTTGGGGCCGGCGGTGGCGCTGTCAAAAGCGCCGTTGGAGGCCATGTCAATCGATTCTGCGGCCGGGCCAAACTCGGGGTTGCTGATTTGAGCGCTAGGTTTGGCGGGTACTTCACGCGGAGTGAGCGCTAACTCCAACTGAATGGACTGGCCGTACATCTTCTCCAACAGTGCGCTGATGCGGCTAGCGTATTGGGCACGGATCCAGTCGAGCTTGAAGCGGTTGGCGATGAAGATGGTGACTTTGCCCAGGTCGTTGCTGCTTTGCACGACCAGCGGTTTGATCCAGGTGTTGAATTGCTGCTCCGGCAGCTCTTGGGCGAGTACATCGAGGCAAGCGGCCCACAGGCTTTGGCTCAGGTTTTGGTCACTGTCTAGCCCTGTTAAAGAGGCGGGTTCGGACGGTCGGGAAGGGTTGGTGTCCGCAGTCATTTTTGTTCTTATTTGTTGTTATTGGCTAAATATTCTGTAAGGGATTCTGTGGATATTATTTCTACCAGATGCCATGCAGTGTAACTTATCCCATAATTATCCACATATCTATACAGGCTGCAAGCGGGCTTTTGCTGAGTTTGAGGCCTTGTTTGAGGCTGACTTTGTCTGGTCTGCAAGTCAGGTGTCAGGCGTTGCGTTGGCAATGCGGTAAAATCCATAGCAACACCGATAGTCTTACCTGTGAAAGAATGACCATGTCTACACCCAGCACGCACACCACCAACGACCATGCCGCCGCCGATGACCACCCGATGGACGTGGTTGAGAGCGTGGTTCACAACATGCCCGTGATCTTGCCTTTGGCCGGCGCGGTGCTGATGTTCTTGCTCGCGTTCATCGCGGTCATGATGGCATAAAACAAGCTGAAAATAGAGTAAATATGGCTGTAGCCGGCGTATTTATTTAATGGTTAGCTATAAAACATATAGCAATTAATTTTCATATTATCCGCTAATAACTTGTTTTTTAGCGGATTTGTCACGTCTAGGGCCGCATCGGCATGATGTGAATACTGTGTGCAGGGATGTGAACCCAAGCGTTTGAACCTTGCACCAGCCCCATGCTGCGCAGGTGTGCGCTGGACAAAGTGAGCACCAAACGCACGGCATCGATGCCTGACCAACCCATCACTTGCAGCGTACAAATGCTGGTTTCACCCAGCGCCAAAAGCTCTGTGATGCCGCAGCGCAAGGTGTTTGGGGGTGGTTTTTGCGCCACATCGCGCTTGATTTGTGCATCGGGCAACACATCTACGTGCTCTGCCGCCAAGACCCAAGAGACATGTGCGCCGTGTTCTAGCTTGTGTTTATCCACAACCTGTAGCATCGGTGTGTTTGTTGCTGCCAAGTCGGCAGATGCTGCGCCTGTCCATTGCAATTGGCCCCAAGTGGGCGGCAAGTTGTCATCTAGCAGGCCATCAACGTCATTTTTCCAGAAGCGACCTTGGAAATGATTTTGCAGGCCGACCAGCTCGGCGACACGGGCATTGCGTGGGCGGCTGAAGATTTGCTCGGGCGTGCCGCTTTGCAAGGTCGCGCCAGCGTCCAAAATCACCACGCGGTCGGCCAAGCGCCGCGCCTCTTGCAGGTCGTGGGTGACCAAGACCATGGGTGTCGAGACGGTGCTGCGCAGATGGGCCAGCTCGCGGTACAAGGTTTGGCGCGAGGGCGCATCGACGGCAGAAAAAGGCTCGTCCAGCAACAAGACTTTGGGGTTGCGGGCCAAAGCGCGGGCCAAGGCGACGCGTTGCTGTTGACCGCCCGAGAGCTCAGACGGCAGCCGGTGCTCCAGCCCCGCGAGGCCCAGACGTTCAAACAAGGCCTGAAATGCCTCGAAAGGGTCTGTAAGCTCAGATTTAAGGCTATTTTTGGCTGTAGCCGGCGCATTTACTGCACTTATAGCTACGTTTTTAATAGCAGATAGATGTGGAAACAGGGCGTAATTTTGAAACACCATGCCCACACGGCGTTGTTGCGGCGTTAAATTGACGAGTTCGGCCTTGCTGCCATGGTCAAACCAGACCTCGTCGCCAACGCTGACGCGGCCTGTTAAGTACGGCGTTTTGAGCAAACCCGCAATCGCCCGCAGCACGCTGGTTTTGCCGCTGCCGGAGGGGCCGACGAGGGCGACCAGCTCGCCGGCGGCACAGTCAAACTCGGCCGCCAAGCGCATGGGCGCGATGTTGAACAGGCTGACTTGGAGCTTGGTCATGTGCTTGCTTATGCCGTGGTGGACATTTTGCGCCGCTGGCTGAAGCGGTCTGCGGCAAACACCAAGGCCAGCGCCAAGAGTGAAAAGCTGACCAAAGCCAGCGCCATGATGTGCGCGGCGGTGGTGTCAAACGCTTGGACACGGTCGTAAATGGAGATGGACAGGGTGCGCGTTTCACCAGCAATCGAGCCGCCGACCATCAGCACCACGCCAAATTCACCCAAGGTGTGGGCGGCGGTGAGTGCCACGCCAGCCAACAAACCGGGCCAAGCCAATGGCAGCTCAATGCGCCACAGGGTTTGCCAGTTCGACAACCCAGAAACCCAAGCGGCCTCGCGCAAATTGTGCGGAATGCTGGCAAAGGCGCGCTGAATCGGTTGCACCATGAAGGGCAGGTTGACCAGCATACTGGCAAAGAGCAGGCCTTCAAAGCTGAAAACCAAGTGAATATTGAGGTGCTGTGCCAGCCAAGCGCCCAAGACGGAGCTTTGGCCAAAGGCGCTGAGCAGGTAAAAACCAATCACCGTGGGCGGCAGTAACAGCGGTAGCGTGACCAGCGCCTCGGCCAGTGGTTTGCCGCGCCAAGTGGTGGTGGCCAGCCAGCGCGCCAAGACCACGCCCAGCGGCAACAGCAAAGCGGCGCTTAAAAACGCCAGTAGCAAAGAGGTGC
>JAYVSU010000162.1:0-18175 GCA_043775055.1 Polaromonas sp. | reverse complement strand
ATTATTCAAGAAAAGATTTATATGCCATGGGATTGACTGTGGAAGAAGGCTTTTATGTATTCTTCAACTCGTTAAAGGTGCCGGGTAGCAGGTTACTATTACTTCATCGTCTGCAACAGTGGATCGGTCAGAGATATTTCCTTTCTAGTCTGCTGTCATCGCTCGTCTGGAACATTAACTACATCTTATCGGGATGCAATATTGGACGAATGGCTAATATTGCCGGTGGTGTAGTCATCCCGCATCCGGTCGGAATTGTAATTGGAAACGGTTGTGAAGTGGGCGCTGGGTGTTGGATTTATCAAAATGTCACTCTTGGGGCAACCATCGAGCAGGGAAATCTGGCGTATCCAATCCTATTGAAAGGGTGCCAGGTTTTTCCCGGGGCTTGCGTTATCGGAAAAATTACGCTTGGCTCGCGTACCATAGTTGGTGCAAATTCCGTCCTGATGCAATCGACCGAGGACGACAGTTTTTACATTGGTATTCCTGCTTATAAGATCATAAAAAATGAAAGATAATGAATATGACTAGATATAACTGCCCTATCTGCCATGAAAAACTAACCCATCATGGTGATGCCCTTCAGGACAACAGCGGACATATTTTCCAGATTAAGAATGGGGTTCCACGTTTTGTTGAGACGGCAGGTTACACCGACAATTTTTCTTTGCAGTGGAACCAATTTCCTAAAACTCAGATAGATACCGGTGGTGTATCACAATCCTCAGTGCGCTTCTGGGCTGAAACTTGTTGGAAGCGGGATGCTATTGACGGTGCTTCAATACTGGAAGTCGGGTCTGGCGCAGGACGCTTTAGTCAGGTAGTGCTTTCGGAGAGCAATGCACTGCTGTACAGCGTTGATTATTCTGAAGCGGTAGAGGCAAACGCGGGTAATAATAGTGAATACATTGAAAGCGGCCGACTTTCGCTGGCGCAAGCCAGTATTTATGAATTACCTTTCGATAATAATGCTTTTGACTATGCATTCTGCCTCGGTGTGTTGCAGCATACTCCAGATTTTCGTAGCTCTTTAGGCTGTTTAATTGAGAAGTTGCGACCTGGCGGGCAATTAGTTGTGGATTTTTATCCGATCAATGGTTGGTGGACGAAGTTACATGCTAAGTATATATTTAGACCTCTGCTCAAACGTCTACCTGAGAAGAAACTGTTGAAGCTGGTAAAAAGAACCGTTCCAATATCAATGGCTCTATACAAGGGCTTGACCGCGATTGGCTTGAATAAGCTGACACGTTTCCTGCCAATTTGCGATTTATCCGGAACACTTCCTGAAGGTTTAAGCAACGAGCAGTTAAAGGAGTGGTGTGTGCTGGATACATTCGACATGTTTTCGCCCGCTTATGACAACCCTCAGCGTATTAGTACTGTTGCCAAATGGGTTAACGAACTTGGGGCTGAAGTTGTGTTTTCTGGATTCGTCTCGGTTGGAGGAAATAACCGTGCAGCAGTCGTGAGAGCGGTTAAGCGTGGTCTGGATGAGGCCAATTGAACAAGCTGCTACAGCACAATATTCAAGCCGTTTTATATCTTTCATACGACGGCATGCTTGAGCCTCTTGGCCAGTCACAGGTGCTGGCTTACCTCAAGCGGTTGGCGGATGGTCGTTGCATACACCTTATCAGCTTTGAAAAGGCAAATGATTGGGCCAATGTGACCGAGCGCGAGCGAATTGCACGCGTTATAGAACAAGCTGATATTTTCTGGCACCCGCTTCGTTACCACAAGCGTCCTTCGGCGTTGGCGACAGCGTGGGATATTGGTTGTGGAACTGCACTCGGCCTATGGCTAGTGTGGTGGCATCGCCTGCGCATCGTGCATGCACGAAGTTACGTGCCGTCGGTCATGGCGCTGGCCATCAAGAGCATCACGGGTGCTAAGTATCTGTTTGACATGCGTGGTTTTTGGGCTGATGAACGAGCCGATATCAATCAATGGCCACGAACCGGTCGCATGTATCGAGTAGCCAAGGGGTTTGAGCGACGCTTTCTGTTAGCAGCTGATCATGTGGTCTCGCTTACTCATGCAGCAGAGGCCGAGATGCAGCAATTCGATTACTTGCAAGGCCACATGCCACCAGTCACGGTCATTCCCACTTGTGCAGATTTGATGCGATTTAAGCCCACACTAAGGCTTAAAGGTGATCGCTTTGTGTTGGGATATGTAGGCACAGCCAGCGGCTGGTATCTGTTTGACGAGGTAGCGGCGTCTTTTGCGCAATTATTGCGAGTGCACCCCAATGCACACTTCTTGATCGTTAACCGAGGCGAGCACGCTTACATTCGCGAGCGGCTGGCTATGGCGGGTATTCCAGAAGATGCAGTGGAGCTGAGGGCTGCAACCCATGAAGAAGTGCCGCAGCAGATCGCCCGCATGGATGCGAGCATTTTTTTCATCAAGCCAGTATTTTCCAAACAGGCATCAGCGCCGACCAAGCTGGCTGAGTTGCTGGGGTGCGGCGTGCCTTGCTTGGGCAATGCGGGCGTGGGAGACATGGCACAGGTATTGGAAGGCGAGCGTGTGGGTGTAGCGCTCAAGTCGTTTGATGAGGCTGATCTGGCGGAGGGACTTGCGCAGTTGCTGGCTTTAGCGGCAGACCCATCGACCGCTGCACGTTGCGTGCTTACTGCGAAAAAACATTTTTCGCTCGACGAAGGTGTGCGGCGTTATACGGCTATCTATCAGAAATTAGGGGCTAGAGAGTGAAGGTACTGATGCTTTCCCGCTACGAACGATTGGGTTCTAGCAGTCGGATGCGCTTCTACCAATATTTACCCTGGCTAAGGGAAGCGGGCATCCAAGTCACGGAGGCTCCACTACTCTCTGATAGCTATGTTCAAGGCTTGCAACGCAACACCAAAAGCTTACATGAAATATTGAGTGCTTACTTGGTCCGTATACAGACCTTGCTGAGCAGCCGCAAGTTTGACTTGCTATGGATCGAAAAGGAAACCCTACCTTGGTTACCTGAATGGTTTGAAAAAATGCTGTTGCACGGCGCGGTGCCCTATGTGCTGGACTACGACGATGCGGTGTTTCACCAGTACGACCAGCACTCAAACCCGGTCGTCAGGGCCTTGCTGGCAGGCAAGCTCCCTGCACTGATGCGGGGTGCTGAGCTGGTCGTGGCGGGTAACGCGTATTTGGCGGATTTTGCCCGGCAGGCGTGTGCACCGCATGTGGAGGTATTGCCCACGGTGATTGATTTGGCGCGCTACCCGGTGGAAATGTGCCAACGGGAAGCAAGCGACGCTCCGCCCTGCGTCGGATGGATAGGCCAGCGTGCCACGGCGTCGTTTCTCGCACCTTATGCATCCCTGTTCAAGCATCTTTCGGAGGATGGCCGAGTGCGCTTTGCTGCAATTGGTATTAATCCGCAAGCTCTGGGCTTGCCCATGGCGTCGATTCCTTGGACGGAACAAACCGAAGTAGCGTCTATCGCCAAATTTGACATTGGCATCATGCCATTGCTGGACGGCTCTTTTGAGCGTGGCAAATGCGGCTACAAGCTCATTCAATACATGGCCTGCGGTTTACCTGTGGTGGCTTCACCCGTAGGCGTGAACCGGCAAATCGTAGAGCATGGCGTTAATGGCTTCTTAGCTGAAACCCCCGAGCAGTGGGAACAAGCCCTGCGTACGCTGTTGGTCGATAGTGATTTACGGCAGCGCATGGGACGGGCAGGCAGGCAGAAGGTTGAGCGGGAGTATTGCATTAAGATGATGGGGCCAAGGCTGGCTAAGTTGTTAAATGAATCGGCTAAAACCCATAAGGGAAGAAAATAAAATGTGTGGATTTGCAGGAATTTTGCTGGTACAGCCCAGCAGCCTTGAAGGGCTGGCGGCATTTGCCACCGGGATGGCCAACGCCATCGCTCATCGCGGTCCGGATGACTCGGGAGCTTGGGCTGACGAGCAGGCTGGCATCGCGTTTGGCCACCGCCGGCTGTCGATTATGGATTTGTCGCCTGCAGGACATCAGCCTATGGCTTCAAGTGGGGGCCGTTTCATGATGGCATTCAATGGCGAGGTTTATAACCACCTAGACATTCGAGCCGAATTGCAGGCTGCGGGCGTTGCACCCACCTGGCGCGGCCATTCAGACACTGAGACATTGCTGGCAGGGTTTGAGCACTGGGGCGTGGAGACGACACTTGCAAAAACAGTGGGCATGTTTGCCATCGCCCTATGGGATTTGCGTGATCGTACGCTGCACCTCGCGCGTGACCGCTTTGGCGAAAAACCGCTTTACTATGGCTGGACGGGCAGCGGGACCGGGCGGGCTTTTGTGTTTGGGTCTGAGCTAAAGGCGCTACGCGCCTTTCCAGGCTTTGCCAACCCTGTGTGTCGCCAAGCGCTGGCGCAGTACATGCGCTTTATGTACGTGCCTGCACCGCGCAGCATTCATCAATGCATTTTCAAACTGGAACCGGGCTGTGTGTTGACCCTTACCGGCGCGCCGCCTGCGGAGGCACCCGCGCAACCGCTGCGCCCGCCCGCCGTGCATGGGTCGTTGTCATTGCGGCGCTGGTGGGCTCTGGCGGATGTGGTGCAGGTAGGCGCAAAAAATCAGTTGAATGACGAGATCGAAGCGGTGCAGCAGCTGGAGAAGCGCCTAATGGATGCCGTGCGCCTGCAGTCACTGGCCGATGTTCCGTTGGGTGCTTTTTTATCGGGCGGGGTGGATTCGTCCACCATCGTCGCGTTGATGCAGCAGCAGGCCACACGGCCGGTCAAAACCTTCACCATCGGTTTTGAAGAGACCGGATTTGACGAGTCGCCCTACGCGCAGGCAGTGGCCAAACACCTAGGTACCGACCACGCTGAACTTTATGTCAAGGCCACCGAGGCGCAGACCATAATTGCGCTGCTGCCCGCAATGTACGACGAGCCGTTTGCCGATTCATCGCAGATACCTACGCATTTGGTGAGCCGTGCCGCACGCCAGCATGTGACCGTGGCACTATCGGGTGATGCGGGAGACGAGTTGTTTGGCGGCTACAACCGCTACTTTTGGGGGCCACGCATCTGGGCCAAACTGGCATGGCTGCCCTACCCCATGCGCCAGGCGCTGGGCGTTGCAATCAGCGCCGTGCCCATAGCGAGGTGGGATGCACTGAGCCGCCCAGCCAATGCCTTGCTGCCCGGCGGCAAGGGTATTGCACGATCGGGTGATAAGGCGCACAAGCTGGCGTCGCGTTTGCGCGGAGTGCGTGACTTGGATGATTTGTACCTGAGCTTAGTGTCGGAGTGGCAAGACCACGCACAGTTGGTGCGTGGTGAAGATGGTGGCACGATGGTCGAGCTGCCTAGTCTGCTAGCCGACCCGCTGCCTGAAGCGGGTTTGGTCGGTGTGGGCAACAGTCCGTTGCGCATGATGTACCGCGATAGCATGACTTACCTGCCTGATGACATCTTGTGTAAAGTAGACCGCGCAGCCATGGCTGTCAGCCTAGAGACACGCGTGCCTTTTTTGGACCATCGCGTGGCCGAGCTGGCGTGGCAACTGCCTCTGCGAATGAAGATTCGCGACGGACAGGGCAAGTGGGCGCTGCGCCAGGTGCTTTACAAGCATGTACCACGCGAGTTAATCGACCGGCCCAAGGCGGGTTTTGGCATACCCATAGGACAGTGGCTGCGCGGGCCACTTCGGCCTTGGGCTGAATGCCTGCTGGACGAAAAGAGATTGGAATCGGAAGGCTACTTTTACCCAGCGCCCATCCTCCAAAGATGGGCCGAGCACCTCTCCGGCGAGCGCGACCACACAGCGAGCCTCTGGGCAGTGTTGATGTTTCAGGCCTGGCTGTCCGAAATGGATCGCAATTCAATCAGAATGGAGTAAGAAGATGGAGCTGGTTTCTTCGGCCTGGCATGTAGTGAGTGCATTTTTAATATTTGTAGCAGGGTTGTTTTGGTCACTATGGCTGGGCAAGCGCTTTAAATCAACCAGACATCGCCCGTGGATCTTGTATCTTTGGCATACGTTATTCTGTTTGGTTTATATCATTTTAGTGATGCAATCCGGCGGGGATGCGATCGGCTATTTTGATGATGCTGTAACGGGCAATGTTGAATTTGAATTTGGCACGGCTGCTGTCAGTTTTCTTTCGTATTTATTTGTTTCAATCGGGCATATTTCTTTTCTTGGTGTTTTTTTGGTTTTTAATATTTTCGGATACATTGGTCTATTGGCATTTGACTCTAGCTTGCGCATCGCCACAACGGACAAAACAAAGCGAGTAAAGATGTTGGCCTCGCTCATCGTCTTCATGCCTTCGGTAAGTTTTTGGTCATCGGCTATCGGCAAGGATGCCTTGTCGTTCATGGCCATCGGTTTAGCGCTTTGGGCGGCCATCGATTTCAGGCACCGTCAAGGGTTGATGGTGTTCGCTGTGCTGATCATATTGATGGTGCGGCCACACATCGCCGGGATGATGGTACTTGCATTGGCTGCATCCCAGGTGTTAGACCCTAAAGTAAAGCTCAAGACTCGTTTTATTTTAGGCAGCATGGCCATTGCAGCCTCAGTGTCGATAGTACCGTTTGCCTTGACTTATGCGGGTTTAGCTGATGCTTCGAATGCGGGTAATGTCCAGGATTATGTGAATCAACGGCAGCGCTACAACATGGAAGGCGGCGGAGGGGTAGATATAGCAACCATGAGTTTACCCATGCAGTTGTTTACTTATTTATTCAGGCCTGTGATTTTTGAAGCGAGGAATGTCACTACACTGGCTGCCGCACTTGACAACATGTTGCTGCTGCTGATGATGGCAATGGCGCTTTTAAACTATTTTAAAAGGCATTCATTTCGCCTGATAGGGCAACGCACATTTATGTGGCTGTATGTGATGATGACTTGGGTGGTATTGGCCACGACCACAGCGAACCTTGGCATTGCCATTCGTCAAAAATGGATGTTTGTTCCTTTTATTGTATTTTTACTGATCCCGTATATTGGCAAGTCAAAGCGGAGAACCAATGCGGCATCCGCCAGGATGGTGCCTCAGTCAGAACACAAACCACGTGATCTCGCATCTAGTCGCTCATGAAGTTCCTTCTCATTGCGGGCTTTGCCGAGTCCTTGCTGTCTTTTCGCGGGCCTTTGATCCTTGCTCTGCAGACCAGAGGCTTACAAGTACATGTCGCAGCACCCGGGGTGCCAGCTGGTCACCCCATTCGCTTGCAATTGCAGGCATTAGGGCTCACTGTGCATGACATACCCTTGCGCCGCACTGGGACCAACCCGTTCTCGGATGTGCGCACCTTGATGGTTTTGTGGGGATTGATGCGCCGCGTGCGACCCCACTGGATACTGGGCTACACCATCAAGCCCGTCATTTATGGCTCGTTGGCCGCTTGGCTGGCTGGCGTACCGAAGCGCTTTGCGTTGATCACGGGATTGGGTTACGCATTCGTGGAGGGAAATGGGCGTGGGCTGTTGCAGGCGCTGGTGCAGCGTTTGTATGCTTTTGCGCTCTCGCACGTGCACAAGGTATTCTTCCAAAATCCGGATGACGAAGCCTTGTTCCTGCAACGCAGTATTCTAAAGGTCGATACACCTTCCTGTGTGATCAATGGCTCAGGGGTGGATGTGAGCGTTTTCACGGTAGAACCGCTCCCCCCTGGTCCGCCATGCTTTTTGCTGATTGCGCGCCTCTTAGGCGACAAGGGTGTGCGTGAGTACGCGCAGGCTGCGCGTCGCGTTCGAGCGGGGCATCCAGAGGTGAGCTTTCTGCTGGTAGGCTGGATCGACACCAACCCCGACACCATTGCCCAGCATGAACTAGATACCTGGGTGGCCGACGGCACCTTGGAGTTTTTGGGTCGCCTGTCCGACGTACGCCCCGCCATCGCTGCTTGCAGCGTGTATGTATTGCCGTCTTACCGCGAGGGCACGCCCCGCACAGTGTTGGAGGCGATGGCCATGGGTCGTGCCATTATCACCACCGACGCACCCGGCTGCCGAGAGACCGTGGTCGAGGGTACCAACGGATTCATGGTACCCGTCCAGTCTGCAAAGGCACTGGAGCAAGCCATGCTGCGTTTTGTGCAAGACCCCGCGCTTGCGGCACGCATGGGCCAGCGCGCCCGGAAAATGGCTGAGGACAAATATGACGTGCACAAGATCAATGCAGTGATGTTACATGAGATGGGCATTTCATGAATGACATTTTTAGATTTTTTATGTTTTCGACCTCTAGCGCTGCTACGCCAGCGGTATCCGCTATTATTTTTGAAGTAATATGAAACGCTTTTTCGACTTTGCCAGTGCCATCATCGCCCTGCTGCTGCTGGCCTTGCCGCTATTGGCTTTGACTTGGCTGGTACGCCGCAAACTGGGCCGTCCCGCGTTCTTTCGTCAAGTACGCCCAGGCCTGAATAGCAAGCCATTCGAGATGATCAAGTTCCGCACCATGACAGATGCGCGTGCTGTCGATGGCAAGTTGTTACCTGACGCTGAGCGACTCACGGCCTTTGGACGATTTTTGCGCGCCAGCAGCTTGGACGAACTGCCTGAATTGTGGAACGTCCTCAAAGGAGACATGAGTTTGATCGGCCCGCGCCCGCTTCTAATGGAATACTTACCGCTTTACTCGCCTGAGCAAGCCCGCCGGCATGAGGTTCGTCCAGGCATCACCGGTTGGGCGCAGGTGAACGGGCGCAACACCCTGAGTTGGGACGATAAATTTACGCTGGACGTATGGTATGTGCAAAACCGAACACTATTCTTGGACATCAAAATTTTGTGGCTCTCAGTAAGAAAAGTGTTGATGCGTGAGGGTATCAGTGCTGCGGGACATGTAACTATGCCCCCTTTTAAAGGTAATTTAAATGATTCCTAAAATTTACGAATATGCAAAGATAGTCAACCGAGATCATTTTTCTATTGATATTTTCTCTCAGATAGATGATTTTGTATTTATTAATGGAGGAGAGAAAACAGAACTTGGTAAGTTCGTACATATTGCATCCTTCTGTAGCGTTATCGGTGGTGGAAAGTTTTATATGGAAGATTTCTCAGGGCTCAGTGCGGGCTGTCGCATTATTACCGGCAGCGATGATTTTACCGGTGGTGGATTGACGAATCCAACGGTTCCGGTTCTCTATAGCAATGTTAGAAAATCTTTTGTAAGGATAAAGCGACATGCCATTATTGGGACTAACGTCACTATATTACCTGGTGTGACCATAGGTGAAGGTGCTGCTGTAGGTGCTGGCTGCATTGTTCGTAAGGATTTAGAGCCTTGGTCAATATATGTTGGTCAAGAATGCAGAAGAATAAAAAGTCGTCCATCGGCTTTAATTCTGCAGTTAGAAAAAAAATTGCTGGCTGAAAAAGGACTGTTATGTTAAATACACCCTTTTCCCCTTGGCCAAGCTTTACTGCTGAAGAGGCAGACGCCGTGCGCGACGTTGTATTGTCCAACAAGGTCAACTACTGGATGGGCACAGCATGCCGCGAGTTTGAAAAGGAATTTGCGGCATGGTGTGGTACTTCGCATGCGGTGGCGCTGAGTAATGGCACGCTGGCCTTGGACGTTGCACTCAAAGCCTTGAGCCTTGGTCCGGGTGACGAGGTGATTGTGACGCCCCGCACATTTATAGCAAGCATTTCTTGTGTCGTGAATGCGGGTGCTGTGCCTGTGTTTGCCGACATAGAGCCCGACAGTGGCAACCTGTCTGCCACCCACATTGCCCGTGTTCTAACGCCGCGTACCAAAGCGGTGATCTGCGTCCATTTAGCAGGCTGGCCGTGCGATATGGACCCGATCATGGCGCTTGCTGATGCACACGACTTCAAGGTCATTGAGGATTGCGCCCAAGCCCATGGCGCGCGTTACAAAGGCAAGAGCGTAGGATCCATTGGTCATATAGGTGCGTGGAGCTTTTGTCAAGACAAGATCATGTCTACTGGGGGTGAAGGGGGTATGGTCACCACCAATGATGAGGCACTGTGGCGGACGATGTGGTCATACAAAGACCATGGCAAGAGCTATGAAGCTGTTTATGAGCGTCAGCATCCACCGGGCTTTAGATGGTTGCATGAATCATTTGGGACGAATTGGCGCATGCTAGAAATGCAGGCCGTGATTGGACGAATCCAGTTGCGGCGAATGGAGAGTTGGACGGCTAGTCGCGCTGCAAATGCATTGGCAATACAAAACGTATGCCGCTTGCATGCCACACTGCGGGTGCCCGATTTCAAATGCAGTAACGCAAACTGTAATAGTGAATGTTCGGTGCGAAGGGGTTGTGTCCATGCGCACTACAAATGTTACGTGTATGTGCAAGCCAATCACTTAGCTGCTGGCTGGAGCCGTGACCGTATTGTTGAGACAATCAATGCGATGGGTGTGCCATGCTATCAAGGCTCTTGCTCTGAGGTGTATTTAGAGAAAGCTTTTGATGGCACAGGTTGGCGCCCAGAAAATCGATTGCCCGTTGCACGTGCCTTAGGCGAAACATCCATCATGTTTTTAGTGCATCCCACTTTGACGCAAACTGAGATGGACAAAAGCTGTGCCGTGATCGCACAAGTCCTGAAGGATGCCAGTGTCTGAATTTATTAACTGGAAAGACAGACACTTTTTAAGCAAGGTCTTGCCCTTTGCTTTTTGGCTGTGCTTGTTCGTGGTCATGGTACTGGCTCTGGTACCACCTTCACCACAACTACCAACTACGGGCTGGGACAAGACCAATCACTTTGCGGCTTTTGCGGTTTTGTGCGTATTGGGGTTAAGCGCCTATCCGCTACGTACCGTTATGGTACTTTTTGGCTTATTGAGTTATGGCGGACTGATTGAGGCGCTGCAATCACTCACGCCTGACCGAGCTGCTGAATGGCTGGATTGGTTTGCCGATGTTGTTGGCATATTGATCGGTTTAGCAATGGTGTTGAGTATTCGTCGATTTGCGGCATTCCGTGAGAAAAAATGATCAATCAAATTGCACAGCCTTTACTTAATCTGCCACGCCCTGCCAAACGCTTGTTAGCTTTAAGTGTGGATGCGTTATTGTGTGTATTCACCATCTGGATCGCTTTGTGCTTACGATTTGAAACTTGGATGCTACCGCAAGGAAACCAATGGGTTGCCTTGGGTTTGTCTCCGCTGCTGGCTCTACCCATATTTATAGTCTCTGGTTTTTACAGAGCAATTTTCAGGTACGCCGGCATGGCAGCGTTGCTGACGGTCACGAAGGCTATTTTCATATACAGCGTTCTGTACTCTATTGCTTTGGCAACTTTGACGCTACCAAATGTGCCACGGTCATTAGGCTTGCTACAACCGCCTTTACTCTTACTGGTTGTGGGGGCCTCGCGGGCCATAGCGCGCTATATGCTGAGCGGTATTTACATGAACCAGCTTAAGCGTGGCGCTTTGCCTAAAGTGCTGATTTACGGCGCTGGCTCTGCCGGAAATCAACTGGCATCCGCCATGTCGAATAGCAGAGACATGCGGGCGGTTGGTTTTTTGGATGATGACAAACACCTGCATGGACATGAACTCAATGGTCTGAAGATTTATGATCCAGCAGATTTAATTAACTTGGTGAAGCGCCTGCAAGTGAGCGATGTCTTGATGGCCATCCCCTCGGCAAGCCGACAACGACGGAATGAAATTTTCGACTTAACGCGTCAATCCCACGTCGCCGTGCGTACCCTCCCCGGCTTGATGGACTTGGCACAAGGTCATGTTAGTGTGAGCGACCTGCGCGAACTGGATATTGAAGATTTGTTGGGCCGTGACGCCGTGCCGCCTAACGCATCGCTCTTCGCTCAAAACATCTATGCCAAAGTAGTGCTTGTAACAGGTGCAGGTGGCTCTATCGGCAGTGAGCTTTGTCGCCAAATCATCCAAGCAGGTCCGCTTCGGTTGCTCTTGGTGGAGCAAAGCGAATATGCGCTGTACACCGTGCATCAAGATTTGCAGCAGTTATTGTCTGTACAAAAAACGCATGAGGTGGAACTGTTGCCTTTGCTGGCTTCTGTTCGCGATGCTAAACGTATGCGTGAAATCATGCGCATTTGGAAACCTCATACCGTGTACCACGCCGCTGCATACAAACATGTGCCAATGGTGGAGCATAACGCTGTTGAGGGCGTGAAAAACAATGTTTTCGGCACCCTGAGTACTGCGATGGCAGCGGGGCAAGAAGGTGTTAGCCACTTTATCCTGATCAGCACCGACAAAGCGGTACGCCCAACCAATATCATGGGGGCAAGCAAACGCTTGGCGGAGATGGTATTACAGGCATTAGCGGCAGATACTGTTCACCAAGCTTGGTCAACCCGCTTTTCAACGGTGCGTTTTGGCAATGTATTGGGTTCTTCTGGTTCAGTCGTACCCCTGTTTCGACAGCAAATCATAGATGGTGGACCGATCACACTGACGCATGCTGACATCACACGGTACTTTATGACCATTCCAGAAGCCGCCCAACTGGTCATTCAGGCAGGCGCTATGGCGAATGGTGGCGATGTGTTTGTGCTGGATATGGGCGAACCTGTCCGTATTGTTGACCTTGCCCGCCGCATGGTTGAACTGTCTGGATTAACTGTACGAGATGAAACCAAGCCGGATGGGGATATTGAAATTCAAATCACCTTCATGCGACCAGGTGAAAAGTTGTATGAAGAGTTGTTGATTGGGGATAACCCATTGCCAACCGATCATCCGCGTATTTTGAAAGCGCACGAGGATTTTTTGCCATGGTCAGATCTGAACGAGCACTTACTGGTGCTAACAAAGGCCTTGAACGCCAACAATGTTCCCGTAATTCGTGAAATGCTGAAGGAGTTGGTGCACGGGTACTTACAGGATGGTCATATTGTGGATTGGGTTCATTCTGCGCAAGGAGTTAAAACTGAATCTACACAATTACCCATCGCTAGCGGGGTTGAATTCGATAGCGCTGTATTAGCTTGAACCTAGTCAGTTTTATTGATTAAAGTTTATTACTTCAACTATCTACCTTGGTCCAGCCCGGGGGGGGCACACCTAGATTGGTCCAAATTCAATCGGCGTAGACACGTCGACCTTTGTCAGGGGTTTTTGAACATGGTACCTAACAAAAGCAACTGATTAAAATCAGCCTGTAAGTATTCATTAAAGTTCATTACGATAGTTTAAATGCATATAGAAAATTACAAATTGACATCAAATATAAGAAAAGTAACCTAGGCTGTTTTTCCTGTTGCAGGTTTGGGCAGTCGATTTCTTCCCGCTACTAAGGCCACTGCGAAAGAAATGCTGCCAATAGTCGATAAACCGCTAATCCAATATGCAGTTGAAGAGGCGGTGGCGGCGGGTATCACTGATATGGTATTGATTACTGGGCGTCACAAGCGTGCCATCGAAGACCATTTCGATAAAGCCTATGAGCTCGAAGCCACGCTAGAAGCAAGTGGCAGGACTGAGTTACTGCGCATCGTGCAGGAAGTGGTGCCCAAGCATGTGAACTGCATTTATATACGCCAAGCCGAGCCATTGGGCTTGGGGCATGCTGTATTGCGCGCCAAGCCAGTAATACAAAATGAACCATTTGCAGTGATCCTTGCTGACGACTTGATCGACGGCGAAATGCCGATCATCAAGCAGATGGTGAACGTCTTTGCACGGCATCAATGTTCCATCCTCGGCGTCCAAGATGTGCCGCGTGCCAACACCAAGCAATACGGCATAGTCAATACGACTAAAATAGAACTGAATCTGGAGCAAGTTCATGGAATTATCGAGAAACCAAAACCGGAACTCTCGCCCTCCACTTTGGAGGTGGTAGGGCGTTACATCCTGACGCCGCGTATTTTTCATCATCTCGAACGCATTCCGCCAGGGACTGGCGGGGAGATACAACTTACCGACGGTCTCGCAGCGCTGATGCATGAAGAGAAGCTGTTGCCTTTCGCTTCGATGGCATCCGCTACGATTGCGGCTCCAAGTTGGGCTACTTGCAGGCGCAGGTAGCTTTCGGACTAAAGCATGAAGAGTTGCGTGACGATTTTTCCGCATTCTTAAAATCAATTTGATCTTCCAATAATTCGCCCCCTCTGACCGGCCTCAGGCTGACTTGGCTTGTCTATCAGACAGTGTTTAGATGCAAATCTGACCCCATAGGGGGCGTGCAAGAAAAAATTGACTTTTCTGCTTTATCAGCATGTAAGCCTGCTAGGAGATACTGATCAACCGCTTCTCGCTCAAGTCCTGCGCCAGTCCAAGCACATGGCTTTCAATGTCCTCACGCGACACCTCATACGTGGCTAGCATCGCCTCGCAGACTTCTGCCAACGTATTGCCCTCAGCCATCAGCAGCCAAATCCGAGCCCCAACTGGGTTCAGGCCAAAGTAGCCGCCGCCAGCAAGGTCAAGGATAACCGTCTCTTCGCCTACCTGCCGCGCCATCACTTGCGCCGGAATGGTTACTTTGTCTGTCAACTTCATCAGGCTTGATCCTCATTTAATGTATGGTCCACAATTGCTTGCCTGATCAAAGCTAGGCCTTCATAGCGTCGTGGGTAATCCAGTCGGTAGCATATCGGTTGCTTTACCAAATTAGAAAACTCATCAAACTGAGCCGCCAGCATATCGCGCTCTTCAATATCCAACAAGAAGGAATGTTTCACCAGCTCAATCAAGGCTTCAGCCGGCTTCAGGCGCTCAAATGTCAGGTGTGGTGATGAACCTGATCCAAGAAAGTAAATACGTCGCAGCGGACGGGGTTGATTGCAAAACTTAATGTCCTCACCTGCAAGAAAGCGTGATTTTGACGTGAACTGTACGGGTGGTGCTGTGGGTACGTCTGGCGTCATAAGCGCTTGCTGGCTGTCATCCCACAAACGGATGGAGGGGTGGCTAGGTACGATTTGGTAACCGCCGTCGCATCGTTCTAACAACAGGCCATCGTCCGTCAAAAAACGAAAACTATTAGTTGCAAAACTGGCCGCCAGTGTTGACTTTCCTCTGCCAGACCCACCCATGAAGGCAACGGCGTAGTCGCCAACCTCGACTGCGCTGGCATGCAAAACAAGTTTTCCCTGCTTGGCCAGCGCAAGTGGCAAGACCAGATTGAGAAAGAGATGCCGGGAAGTATCTTCCGTCACTTCTGGAGCAGGTAAACACGTAACTTGTCGCCCATCTTGCGAGATCAGAAAGTCAGCCAGATCAGGTAAACGCAGCAGATACCCAAGGTCGGTGCGGTGAAACTCGACCCACGTACCACCATCCAAAGTATTCCAAGTGTGGAAGTAAGCTGACGGTAACGGTGATTGGGGACAAACCTCTTCCAAGCTAAATCTAACTGACAAAAAAGTTTACTCCGTCAATCGTAACTTTCACCGGCAACCCATAAATGCATTGGAATATTGAGCTGAGCCTAATGTTCCAAAAATTATAAGCTGCACTCAAGCAAACAGTAGCTAAGGCCAATAAAGTTGTTATGACTATACTCTCTTTTTAACATCCTTATTGCCAGCTTGAGCCTCGGTTACGCTTCCAATCCCCCCTTGTGTTAGTGAATTTAAAGCGCCATAACTAACGAGCTTAGGCGCAGTGTAAATCCGCTTTTCGGTATTTTCAACAGATTTAGAAGGCGTGTTCATAACTTATCCCTAATTAAGAAACTAAAATTTTTTATCTTTTAACCATTTTGATAATATTACAAAAATGTAAAGATTGCAACCACTTGACCAACTAAATTTGCATTCGTAGCGTTTCCATGCTTCGTCCAAATTCCCAGCATCAACCCACTGACTTAAAATCTCAGTGATCCGGGGGATATCCCAAACGTCGGGGGCATTGTGCGCTATTGCGCATAGAAATTGCTCATGAAATTTCCATCCAGGGTGGTTTCCAATATCGCGCCGCCAACGCACACTTTCTGGTAGTACACCAACCATGCTTGAGCGCAACAAATGTTTATAGTTCGGCGCGAATAGCTTGGCTTCAAGAGGCATCTGGATGGCGAACTCAATCATTCTGCGGTCGGAGAATGGGCTGCGTGGTTCGACCCCCTGACCTAAGGCTATTTGCCCATAGGTCTCATGAGCAAAAGAAAGAGCCCCCCGTGTGAAGTTCTTCGAATGAGAAAATTGGTCATTACTTGGGGTCAGGTCATGCTTTGCCTGTTTTCGGTGAAGATCTTTGACTGCCAGAAAGCGCATTGCGGTTTCTGGATGCAGCATATTTGAAGGTTTCTCAGTTTGGTTTCCCAGCTTGTCCCGTAATTTGCGGTAAAAATCGCGCAAGCTTTCGGGTGCAGCTGCAGTCATAATTTGCCACACCACCGACTGCAGTCCATTTTTGATCCCGTGCCAACGATAGGCGTCAAGAAAAGCCGGAATTTTCGAGTACATGTTTTTACCAAGAATGCTTTTTATACTTTGGTCCGAATGGTAAAAGAGTGAATCACCCGCCATCCCATCCAGTACAACACGACAACCATTTTTGCTTGCCGCTTCGTATACGACGGAATACGTATAACCATGCGAGAGTGCAAAAGGCTCGTCAAGGTTTTTGATGTCGTCAAGGTAGTGGCGATAAACCTCACTTGAAATATCTGATGTAATAATCGTCGGCTCAATCCAGCCGTCTTTCAGCATTTCTTGAATGTATTTCCAGTCCAGACAGTTTTCCCGGTCGTCTCGAATCAGAGAAAATGTTTTTAAAGGCTGCTGAAGGTCAGCTCGAAACTCTTTACCTATCAATCCGACTATTGAAGACGAGTCGAGGCCCCCGCTTAGCATCGCACCCACCGGGCCAATACTCCGCAGGCGACATTTCACCGCGATGCGGAGTTGTTCCAGAAAGGCTTCCGAGCATTCGTCTATGGACGAAAAATGGTTCTCAGGAAGATTTCCAGGCTCCCAGTAACGCCAAATTTTGGTGCCGCGTTCTGTAATCGTTATCGCATGACCAGCTGGCATGCGGTAAATGTCTTGGTAAAAGGTACCCACCTCATCGTCTCGGTCAAATTGGGGAACCAGGTAATCCAGCAAGCGGGATTCATTTAAGCGGGGATCAATCCAATCCAATTCCAATAGCCCCTTGATTTCTGAAGCGAAGGCAAATCGGTTGTTGCGGGCATGGTAGTAAAAATGTCGTGTCCCTGCGGCATCTCGTGCTCCAAACAAGCGCCGTTGCCGAAAATCCCATATGAAAAATACAAACTCACCAATGATTCGGTCTGGGCAGGCCCCCCCCCAAAACTCATAAGCCCGCAATACCAACTCCGCGTCTGAACGCGTTCTGAGGACGGCCCCCTTCCCCAGCAACTCACGGCGCAGTTCTTCCCAATTATCCACCCGCCCATCCATGACCAGCACCAAGCTCTCGTCTTCATTGCGCAGCGGTTGGGTTTCTTCCAGCGATTCGGGAGTGGTCCGCAGCATGCATTGCCCCAATGCGACAGAGCCTTTGGCCCAATGGTTGATGCCATCAGGCCCCCTGTAAGCCATGGCTGAGGTCATTTGTTCGATCTGTCCGGGCTCTACAGGCGCTCCATCAAAATGGATGATGCCAGCAATACCACTCATAGTGGCTGAAACGCAGCAAACTGCTCGCCTACGTTCGGCTGGTCATTGATGGGGATACCGGCATATTCAACCCAGGCATGTGCGGTCAAGCTGCCATTGTTCATCTTCACGCCAATGCGCAGTTGGCTGGCAACGCCTCGGCGCCGCAACAACCAACCCAGCAGCAAAGAGCGTGGCAGGCAGTTTGCAGGAATACGCACCAGCGTGGCCGCTCTGTTGACTGCCATTGCAATGCCCATAATTTCAGCCAGAGGCAGGTCGTTTTCTTTCAATAAGGGTGGATGTTTTAGCCATTTCTGAAAACGCCGTAAACCCAAGCCATGCAGCCCCAGCCAAAACACGGGCATCCATGCCATAGCCGCCAGCAGCATGCGCCGCTCGGGCCAAGAGAGTGCGTGGAGTTTGGCCAGCTTGGTGTGTAGTTTTGTATGGAATGGCGTCATGTTGCAGCGATTATATTTCCATGCTCCAGTCGCAGCACCCGGTCTGCCAGCGCCAAGCTGGCTGGGCGGTGGGTGATCACAATCACGGTGCGGTGTGCCAGCGTGTGCCTGCAGTCTGCAATGAACGATTTTTCGCCCTCCGGGTCAAACATGGCAGTGGCTTCATCCAGCAATAAAATAGG
>JAYVSU010000161.1:0-13628 GCA_043775055.1 Polaromonas sp. | reverse complement strand
ATCAAACCAGCAGCGAGAGCAGCAAAACTAATGACTTCCATGATGACTCCTAGATATAAAAAAACAAAAACAAAGGGAAAACTAAACTAACGAAACTCTATATTGAAACTTAATGCGCATCGTGCGATTGACCGATGTAAACCAAGGTCAACATCATGAACACGAACGCCTGCAAGATAACAATGATGATGTGAAACACCGACCACGCCCAGCCCGCAACAATGTGCAAAGCCAGCAAAGCCAAACTACCCGGCTCAAATGAAAGCGCCCATGAACCACCCAAGAGGGCGATCAGCATAAACACCAACTCGCCAGCGTACATATTGCCAAACAATCGCATGCCGTGAGACACGGTTTTGGCAAGGAAAGAAATCAATTGCTCGGCAATGTTCACCACAGCCAAGATAACTGCAAAAATCGGGTTTTTGCTGGTTCCAAAAGGTGCCGACACCAATTCATGCGCCCAGCCGCCCAAACCCTTGATCTTCATGTTATAAAACAAGCAGATGAACAAAACAGAAACCGACAACCCCATGGTGACCGACAAGTCAGCCGTTGGCACCACGCGCAAATAAGCATGCTCCGGGTCGTGACCCATCGCGCCGTAGATTTTTGCCCAAATAGTTGGCAGCAAATCGAGCGGCAAGAAATCCATCGCATTCAGCAAGAAGATCCAAACAAACACCGTCAAAGCCAAAGGCGCAACCATTTTGCGGCTGGTGGCGTTGTGAACAATGGACTTAGCTTGGTTGTTCACCATTTCAAACAAAATCTCGACAGCAGCTTGGAAGCGGCCAGGCACACCAGAGGTGGCTTTGCGAGCAGCTTTCCACAAGAAAAAGCTACCGACCACGCCCAAAAGGATGGAAAAAAAGATGGAGTCGTAGTTAAATACGCTGAAATCGACGATTTCAACTTGGGGCTTGTTACGCCAGTGCGTCAAATGGTGAACAATGTATTCACTCGACGTTGGAGCGACATGCTCAGCTGCCTGAACTCCCGCGTGTGCTGCTGTTGATAGTGCTTCGGACATTTTTAACTCTAAATTTTCTTTTAAAACTGTACTAATTGTGCATTTTACTCAGCTGCTCGGGTCTTATGACCCAACCACAGCACCAACCAAACCGCTTTCATGGTGACGATCAAGCCAATCAGCATCGCTAACCAGTCCAAATCTGCCACCAACTTTGGCGCCACTGCAATCAAGACAATGGTCACCGCAATCTTGAGCATTTCCCACAAAAAGAAGCCAAACCCTGCGGTTAAAGCGTTCAAGCTGGAGAACTGACTCATCAAACCTCTGGCAAACAGCGCCGCCGGGATTACCACAGCCAATGCACCGTATGCCGCTGACACCGCCAATGCGGCTTTGCCAGTCACCACCCATACCAACAGCGCGAATGTCGCACCTGCCAGCGTCTGCCACGCGATTAAGCGCCATGGCGATATTAACGACCCTGTCTTACGTAGCCTTACTCGCAGCAAAGCCACTTCTTTTGCAGTGAGTCGAACAGGCTCTTCCTGTTCTTTTTCCTGCTCTTTTTTCTGCTCTACTTCCCGCCTCTCGTCTTGCGCGTGCAAAACCATCTTTACAGGCTGCGTGACCGCTTGCTCAGCAGCCAACTTAGCTTGCTGTTTTTTCAAATGTTTAGAGAGCAATGCAGTCGTCAGCATAAGAAAACACCCAAAAACTCAAGTTTTACACCTTCTTCACTTGTAATTTCGCTGCAAATCACTACTTCAGTCACACCCAGTAACCAAACGGTAACTCAGCAAAGCCTCTCATTATACGTATAAACCCGTGGTGAAGTCTAGTCCGAACTTTGCACTTGGTATTTGCATGGCCTTACAAGGTTTGCATGGGGCATGAAAAGTGCAAAATGCAAAATGCAAACTCATTTTGAAAGTTACTGCATGCTTTACACCCTCGCCAAACTCCTGCATCTGACAGCCGCCATCGTCTGGATGGGTGGCATGACCTTCATGCTACTGGCCCTGCGCCCCGTAGCCATGCAACTTTTGCAACCACCCCAGCGCGCCCCGCTGATGGCCACCGTGATGGGACGATTTTTCCCGCTGGTCTGGCTCAGCATTGCGGTTTTATTGGTTACTGGCACCGGCATGCTGATGGCCGTTAGCATGAAAGCCGCACCGCTGGGTTGGCACCTGATGTTGGGTATTGGCGTGCTGATGTTCGCCATTTTTGGCCACCTTTATTTTGGCCCGTTTAAGCGCTTAAAGCTCGCCGTGGCTGCCAGCGACTGGCCAGAAGCCGGACGACGCATGGGCCAAATCCAGAAAATGGTACAAATCAACTTTGTACTTGGCTGGCTCGCCATCGTTTGCGTGCTCTTAGTGCGATGAATTTGAGCAAAAAATCACCGCCACAGAGCTTGCTATCATTTTATTGAGCGGGTTTAGATGTCAAAAACGCTTATAACCGGCATGAAATATGCACTTATAGCTATTATATTTATAGCAATTTTGCAGTATTTCAACTCGCATGCCAACCCCGCATACGACGCCAACAAGCCGCACCACACGCCCACGGGTTTTCAAAACAACTACATCAAAGCGGTCGATAAATCTTTTATCGACTTGCTGCGCTGGCAGTGGGAGTCGCAAGGTTTACCCAAGCCCGCCAAGCAGCCAACACCGGTGGTAGCGGCTGATTTAGGACTGATCACTGGTAATAAAAAACTCGCTAATTTCGACCCCAACCTGTCCGCAGCTGCCCAAAACAGCACCGCTCCCGCGCAACCCACCATCACTTGGATTGGCCACGCCACCACCTTGGTGCAAGCCAATGGGCTTAATGTTTTAACCGACCCGATTTTCTCTGAGCGCGCCTCACCAGTCCAACTTTTCGGCCCCAAACGCACCCAACCGCCAGGCATCGCTTTAAACGACTTGCCGCCCATTGATGCGGTGCTGATTTCGCACAACCACTACGACCATTTGGATCGCGCCAGCGTGGCGCTGCTGGACGAACGCGCCAAAGCCAGCGGTCACCCCACTGTTTTCATCGTCCCGTTGGGCCTGAAAACATGGTTTAACGACCTGGGCATCACCAACGTTGTTGAATTGGACTGGTGGCAACACCACACCCTCAGCAGCGCCACGGTGAAAGACGTGGAATTTCATCTCACCCCCGTGCAGCACTGGTCGGCTCGGGGCATGGGCGACCGAAGCGCCACGCTGTGGGGCGGCTGGGCCGTGCTGGGGGCAGATTTTCACTGGTACTACGCCGGCGATACCGGCTACAGCCGCGACTTTGCCGACACCCGCGCCCACTTTGCTGAGCGCCAAACCGACGCTTTGGCGGGCGGTTTTGACCTCGCTTTGATCCCCATTGGGGCCTACGAGCCGCGCTGGTTCATGACGGCACAGCACGTCAACCCCATGGAATCGGTGCGTATTCACCAAGATGTGGGCGCCAAACGCAGCGTCGGCGTGCACTGGGGCACCTTTGCTTTGACGGATGAACCCTTAGACCAGCCGCCCGTCGATCTAGCCATCGCCACCCGCGCCTTGAGCGTGCCGGAAGGCCGATTTGGCGTTTTGGCGATTGGTGAATCACTGCAACTGCCCAAGCGCAGCGCGCCCAAAACGATAGCTGCACGATAATTCCAATATGAACACGTCTGACACAACGCCGCCCGCCAGCCCCACCAAGCCCGTGGCGGAAGAATCCCTCATCGTTTACCCCTGCAAGTTCCCTATCAAGGTGATGGGTGCAAAAGTGGACGGCTATGTCCACGCCTTAACCCAAATTGCCCACGAATTTGACCCCGCTTTTGATGCTGCCGCCATCGAGCTGCGCGAGAGCAAGGGCGGCAATTACCTCGGTGTCACCCTCATCATCAACGCCACCAGCCGCGAGCAACTCGATGAAATCTACCGTACCCTGTCGACACACCCGATGGTGAAGATGGTGTTGTAAAAAAAAAGTTCCCCCCCTAAATGCCCGCTTTCCAGCCCCCGTTTGAGACTCGTCTATTGGGTTTAGTCGACTATCTGCCCACCTACGAAGCGATGCAGGCGTTTACGGAAGCTCGAAGTCAACCAAACGTTCAAAATCTTCAATTAGTCGAAAAAACGGGGCAAATCGAGCTACAGCCGGCGTATTTATTGCCTGATCAGCTATGGATTTGTGAGCATAACTCTGTTTTTACACAAGGTTTAGCGGGCAAGGCTGACCATGTTTTGAACGCTGGCAGCATCCCCATCATCCAAACCAACCGAGGCGGGCAGGTGACTTACCACGGACCGGGGCAGGTGGTGGCGTATCCGCTCATCGACCTCAAACGGGCGGGTTATTTTGTCAAAGAATATGTTTACCGGATTGAAGAGGCGGTGATTCGCACCTTGGCGCACTTCAACGTCACAGGCCACCGCGTGGCGGGCGCGCCAGGGATTTACGTGCGTTTGGACGACCCCAGCTCACATGCTTTGCTGCCACAAAGGCCACAAAAGAGTGATTTAGTTGACAAGGAACCTATCAATTTTGTCGGTTTGGGCAAAATCGCGGCTTTGGGCATCAAGGTCAGCCGGCATTGCACGTACCACGGCGTGGCGTTGAATGTGACCATGGATTTAGAGCCGTTTTCGCGCATCAACCCCTGCGGTTATGCGGGCTTACAAACGGTAGATTTGCGCAGTTTAGGCTTTGACGTGGCGCTTGAAGAGGCGCAGCAGGTGCTGGCTTGGCACCTGCAAAGCCGGCTGCTGCCTTAAACAGTCGGTTTATCAGTCGGCTTAAATGTTTATTTAGCTGGCACAGCAGCTGGTGCTGGCATAGAGGGCATTGGTAGAGGCAAAGGCGTTGCAGCTGCAGGCGCGGCGCTGACTTCTAAAACATTGTCCACCACGTATTGGCCGGTTTCTGCATTGTCGGTGTTGTAGTTTTCACCCCGCCACGGCAAGGTACGGCGGTATTGGATGTAGTGAATTTTGACCGTTTTACCCGTGGCCGCGTTGAGTTTTTTGCTGACTTCATCATTCGCAGCGGTGAATTTGAAGTTGTTGGAGTTGATGCTGCCAGCCCCTGCGCGGAAGCCGGGCTGCATGATTTCGCCTTCATAGGTCTTGAAAATATCGCCTTTGCGGGAGATTTTCATCATCACGCCTTCACGGTCGCCGTCGCTGTAGACGTTGAAGTAATACCAATACACATACAAGACTGGCAACAAAAGCAGGAGCAGCAAAATAGGGATGACTTTTTTCATGGTGTTAACTTTTGAGAATTAAAGCGAAGTATACAAATCAAACCGTTTCAAACTGGACTATTTAGCGCGACTTGCCCTTGTTTTAGAGACTTTTCCGACTTATTTCACCAAACACCACGCTGGCACCGTGTTTAACCAAGCGCGTAAAATATGACCATGTCTACCGAAAACACCGTGCGCGAAGCGCAAAGCCAGCAAGATTACAACCCTTCAGCCAAGCAAAAAGCGGGGGCTAAGCTGTCGCGCATCCCCGTCAAAGTGGTGCAGGGCGAAGTGCTGAAAAAGCCTGAATGGATCCGCGTCAAAGCCGGCTCACCGTCGACCCGGTTTTACGAAATCAAAGACATTTTGCGTGAAAACAAACTGGTGACGGTGTGCGAAGAGGCCAGCTGCCCCAATATTGGCGAGTGTTTTGGCAAGGGCACGGCTACGTTTATGATCATGGGCGACAAATGCACGCGCCGCTGCCCGTTTTGTGATGTCGGCCATGGCCGGCCCGACCCGCTAGACGCAGACGAGCCGATGAATTTAGCCAAAACGATTGCCAAACTCAAGCTCAAATACGTGGTGATTACCTCTGTTGACCGCGACGACTTGCGCGACGGCGGGGCGCAGCACTTTGTCGATTGCATCAAAAACATCCGCGAACTGTCGCCGACGACTCAAATTGAGGTCTTGGTGCCCGATTTCAGGGGCCGCGACGACCGCGCTTTGGAGATTTTAAAAGCCGCGCCACCCGATGTGATGAACCACAATTTAGAAACCGCTCCGCGTCTGTACAAAGAAGCGCGCCCGGGCTCTGACTACCAATTCAGCCTGAATTTGCTCAAGAAATTCAAAGAGCTGCACCCCAACGTTCCCACCAAAAGCGGCATCATGGTCGGTTTGGGTGAGACAGACGAAGAGATTTTGCAAGTGATGCAAGACATGCGCGACCACCACATCGACATGCTGACGATTGGCCAATATTTAGCGCCGTCGATGTCGCATTTGACCGTGAAACGCTACGTCCACCCCGACACCTTCAAGATGTATGAAGCCAAAGCCTATGAAATGGGCTTCAGCCACGCGGCGGTAGGTGCGATGGTGCGGTCAAGTTACCACGCTGATGTGCAAGCGGAACATGCGCAGGCATCTATTCAAACTAAACAATAAAAACCTAGCGCATTTACCATGTACCAAGCCGCACCCGCCCGTTATGACAGCATGGTTTACCGCGCGGTAGGGCGCAGCGGGCTCAAGTTACCTGCCATCTCTTTGGGTTTGTGGCACAACTTTGGCGATGCAACCCCGATGGCAACGCAGCGCGCCATGTTGCGCACGGCGTTTGACTTGGGCATCACCCACTTTGACTTGGCCAACAACTACGGCCCGCCCGGCGGCAGTGCTGAAACCAACTTTGGCGAGCACATGCGCCGTGATTTTCGGCCTTATCGGGATGAACTGATCATCTCCAGCAAAGCTGGCTACGACATGTGGCCAGGCCCGTATGGCCAAGGCGGTGGTTCGCGCAAATACGTGTTGGCTAGCTTAGACCAAAGTTTGAAGCGTATGGAGCTGGACTATGTTGATATTTTTTACTCGCACCGGTTTGACCCCGACACCCCGCTAGAAGAAACCATGGGCGCGCTGGCCACGGCGGTGCAACAAGGTAAAGCGCTGTATGTCGGCATTTCCAGCTACTCGGCCCGCAAAACGCGTGAAGCGGCGGCCATTTTGCGCGACTTGAAGGTGCCTTGCCTGATTCATCAACCTTCTTACAGCATGATGAACCGCTGGATTGAGGAAGACTTGCTCGCTGCTTTTGACGACACTGGCATGGGCTGCATCGCCTTCAGCGCGTTGGCACAAGGTTTGCTGACCAACAAATACCTCCATGGCATCCCCGCTGATGCGCGCATCAACCGCCCCGGTGGTGAATCTTTGAAAGCGGAACACCTGAGCGCTCAAAATTTAACCCACGTGCGGGCCTTGAACGAGATGGCTTTGGCGCGCGGACAAAGTTTGGCGCAAATGGCAATTGCCTGGGTGCTGCGTGACCAGCGCGTCACCTCGGCCTTGATTGGCGCTAGCCACCCTGAGCAAATTACCGAACTGGTCGGCACCTTGAGCAAGCTCGATTTCACGGCGCAAGAACTGCAAGCCATCGACCAGCATGCGGTTGAAGGTTGCATCAACTTGTGGCAGCGCCATACCGCAGCGACACCACCCAAGTAGCGGGAATTTGACCGACACGCTCGGCCAGCGTACGTTAAGTGCGATGGTTGCTGAAGATCAAAACGGCCTCAAACCCGTGCGCGTACCCAGCCGGCGGTGAACGCAACTCAAGCTGGCCGCCGTGCTTCTCCATGATCATGCGAATAATCGACATGCCTAGGCCGTAACCGGTTTGGTTGGAGTCCAACTGGAAATGCCGCTCGCGAAGTTTTGCCAAATCTTCTGCTGTTACGCCAGCTCCTTCGTCGCGCACTGTGATGCTGGCAGGGTTGGATGCGGTGACATAGATATCAGAATCAGGTGCATATTTCAGCGCGTTTTCAATCAAATTGCGCAAAACAATGCCTAGGCTGTCAAAGTCTCCCAAGGTCACGACAGCAGCGTCATCAGGCAACTGAAGTTTCAGTCTGGACGAAGCGTCTTCCAGTTGCCAAAACTCTTGCACCACGGCACTGCTTAAAGCACCCAAATCAACCCCTTCTTGCGTCAAGGTCGCTGCCGCCTCCGCTCTGGAGAGTTGCAATAATTTTTCAGCACGCTTGCTGAGCATTTCTAAACCCAAAGCCACTTGAATGGTTGCCTCACGCGCTTCATGAGACATGGGGTAGGTTTGCGCTGTACTGAGTGACAAGCGTGCTGCCGCCAGGGGCGTTCTTAACTCGTGTGCCGCATTGGCGGCCAGAGCACGCTCGGTGTTCAAGGCCTCATCGAGCCGAAGCAGCAAATGGTTGGTACTCTCAGAAATTGAATTGAGCTCGGCAGAAAGCCCCGCAACGTTGATGGGTGCCAAATTGCGGCCCCCACGCGTGGCAATCTCTGAAGCAATTTGCTGCACCGCCTGTAGCTCTATTGCCGTTACCTTTCTTACCACCAAGACCAACACCGGCAGCAACGCCAACAAAGGCAGCATCAGGTACAACAAAGTCTCGCGTTGCGAATCGCGTCGGTGCTGCTCAGTGTCTGCAACCACGATATAAACATTTTTATCGGCGCTTCTGAGCGTGTAAGTTCGCCAAAGCTCGGAGTCTGCAAAGCCTAATGCCAAATCTGTAATCATCCGCTTGGCGGGTGCCCCTGGCGAATGCAACAACATCTCGCCAGAACCGCTCAAAATTTGATAAATCAGGTTGTTGTAATTGTGCTTGGGGTCTTGGCTGTTGGTGACTGTTTGGACCGAGGGCAAATGCTGTTCAAGTATCGCGCCTGAAAGAGGCGTTCCTGGTGGCGATAGATTTTCAATCTCATTGGCCTCTAGCACCACCAAATCAAGCAGTCGGTGCCCGCTCTCTGCCAAAGCCTCATCGAAGCTTTCTGCAATTTCATGGTGGACATACCATGCCACCATGGTTGCCGTCACAATCCAAATACCACCCACCCACAGTGACAATATGCGACTTAGCCTAAACGCTAAACCACGCCCAACCGTCGTAGATGTCATGCACTGCAACCCGTCAAACGATAGCCCTGTCCGCGTAAGGTTTGGATGCTGTCGCGACCTAGCTTGCGCCGCAAGTGGCTTATGAAGACCTCAAGGGTGTTGCTGCCGATGTCGTCATCAAACGTGTAAATAGCGTTCGTGAGCGCTTCCTTAGAGTGCACCCGATCAGAGCGCGCCGCCAAAACACGCAAAATGGCCCACTCTTTGGCGGTAAGCTCAACCGACTCGCCGTTCACAGTGACCGAGTTGCGGGCTAAATCAATATTCAGCAAACCGCAAGAAACGATTGAACTGGCAGCGCCACTGCGCCGGCGCTCTACGGCTCGTAAGCGCGCCAGCAACTCATTCGGGTCAAAGGGTTTAACCAAATAGTCGTCAGCGCCGGCGTCCAAGCCACGAATGCGGTCAGATATTTGGTCGCGTGCTGTCAGCATGATGAGGGACGCTTGGTCGGCGTGTTTGCGCGCAAAGGGCAGCAAGCTGATGCCTTCTCCGTCAGGCAAGTGCCAGTCCAACAAGACTGCACCCCAACCCGCCATGGGAAGCATCTCTTTGGCAGTTCCAAGGTTGTGCGCATGGGCTACTGTAAAGCCTTTGGCGGTTAAAAAAACGCCCATTGCACGCGCAAAGACCACATCGTCTTCAATCAACAATATTCTCATAGCACGCCTTTGTTGTGCGCAACGCGCTGCACCAGTTACAAAGAGTTCTATTGGACATGAGAATTCTGAATTTAAGCTTAAGAGTACGGGCAGCCACCGACCAGTTGTAACCAAATTTTACGGCGAGCTCAGGCCAACTTTAGACCAAACTGGCAGGGTCTTCGGCCACCAGTACGCTTTGCGCCCAAGGGGCCAGTTTGCCGGTATCAGATCGCAAGACTTGTTGTTTGACCGTTAAAATTTGGGCGGGATGCATAGAAAAACTGCGTAGCCCCAAACCCAGAAGTAAGCGCGTCAGGCTCATATCGCCAGCCATTTCTCCGCATACGCTCACCTCTTTGCCCGACAGCTGTGCTTGTTGGATGGTGTTTGCGATGAGTTGCAGCACCGCTGGGTGCAGCGGGTCATACATGTGCGCGACGGCCTCGTCAGCACGGTCAATCGCCAAAGTGTATTGAATCAAGTCGTTGGTGCCGATGGACAAAAAGTCAAAATACTTCAGAAAAATATTCAACGTCAGCGCAGCCGCCGGGATTTCAATCATCGCGCCGATTTTCACATCGCCGTACGCCGTTCCACGCGCATTCAGTTCCGCACGGGCTTGATCAACCAAAGCCAAGGTTTGCCGAATCTCACTGGCCGAACAGAGCATCGGAATCAACAGCTTGATTTGCCCAAAAGCTGCGGCGCGCAAAATGGCGCGTAATTGCGTCAAAAACATCGCTGGGTCGGCCAAACTCCAGCGAATCGCGCGCAGCCCCAAGGCTGGGTTCAAATGATCATCAGCAGACTTTTCAACCCGGTCCAGCGGTTTGTCGGCCCCAATATCAACGGTACGAATGGTGACCGGCAAGCCTTGCATGCCATCCACCGCGCGTTTGTAAGCGTCAAACTGCTCCTCTTCGTCCGGCAAACGCGACAAACCTGCAGACTCACGCCCCATGAATAAAAACTCGCTGCGAAATAAGCCCACGCCGACCGCGCCCGCTTTTAACGCCGCTAATGTGTCTTCAGGCTGTTCGATATTGGCCAGCAGCTCAATTTTTTGGCCATCCATAGTCACAGCAGGCGTGTTGCGCAAGCGCGACAACCGACTGCGCTCCAACTCGCCTTGACGTTGCTTGAAGCCATATTCGGCCAAGATGATGGGGCTGGGGTCAACAATCACCACCCCCGCATCGCCGTCAATGATGACCCAGTCGTCTTGCCGAATCAAAGTGCTGGCCATGCGTGCACCCACCACCGCAGGGATGTTCATGCTGCGCGCCACAATGGCAGTGTGCGATGTTTTGCCGCCTACGTCGGTCGCAAAACCTGCAAATACACTTTTCTTGAATTGCAACATGTCGGCAGGCGACAGATCATGTGAAATCAAAATCAAAGGCACATCTATGGTGTCATCCAGCAGCAAATCTTGTTGATTCGCACGTTGCCGCTTCTCTCGGGACTCGCGTTTCACGCGTTCTGCATGAGCATCTAGCGAGACGGAAGCGCCTTGCATGTGCCGCAAAATCCGCTCGACCACTTGTTCCAAGTCAGCCTTACGCTCACGCAAGTACTCGTCTTCCATGTCATCAAACTGGCGTGCTATCAACTCCAACTGCGTCGTGAGTGCCCACTCCGCGTTGTAAAGCCGCTCGGTGATCCAATGCTTGACGCCGTCAGACAACATCTCATCTTGCAACAGCATCAAATGCACATCCAGCATCGCAGCCAGCTCAGACGGTGCTTCTTTGCGCGACATTTGCGCCACGCTATGCTGCAAGCGGCCCAACTCTTCAATCACCGCATTGCGGCCTACGCGAACCCGTTCAATCTCGGACTCAATCTCGCTGGCGTCGATAAAGTAATGCGCAACATCAACCCGACTGGACGCGACCAGCACCGCCCGCCCAATGGCAATGCCTTGGGCGACAGCGAGGCCGCGAACGCTGAATGTCACTCGCCTTCTCCAAATTTATCGTCAATCAGAGCCAAAATAGCTGTTTGTGCTTCTTGCTCTTGGGCACCATCGGTTTCCAGCTCAACCGTGGTGCCTTTGCCCGCTGCCAACATCATCACGCCCATGATGCTTTTGGCGTTGATGCGGCGCTCGCCTCTGCTCAAAAAGACTTCACACGGGAAGCTACCCGCCAATTTGGTCAACTTGGCAGAAGCGCGAGCATGCAAGCCCAATTTATTGCTGATGGTCGTGGTTGTTTTTATCATATGGTTTGAGCGTTTGATTTTGCGGTGCGGTAATAGCTACTGACATCACACCCTGAATCCCACCTGCAACCGCCTTAGCGACTAAGATGTCCAAAGACTCGTGGCGGTAGGTCATGGCTCGCATCAACATGGGCAGGTTAGCACCGGCAATCAATTTAGAGCGAAGGCCATCCACCAATTTAAGCGCCACATTGCAAGGCGTCGCGCCGAAAATATCGGTCAACACCAAGGTAGACGTGATGTTTGGCAACGCCACCAACTGCGCCATCATGATTTTGGCACTGGCTTGCGTCTCTTCTGGCGACACATTGGGCTGCACATCTAAGGCCACGATATGCGCAGCCGCTTCCGGAAACACATGCAGCACACTGGCGCGCAAAGCGTGTGCCAGTGGCGCGTGGGAGATGATGAAAATACCGTTCATGGAGGTTTAAGGCTATGTTGTGACAGTACGTTACTTTTCGGTAAGATTATGAGGGCTAGCAAAGACAAAAAATGCATAAGACGCCATGCAGCAACCCAAAAATACGCCAAATGCGCTCTGAAAAGCCGCAATCTCAGTCCAACCCAACGCCTTGAAGCCGTCAATCATGAGGCCAATGCCCCACTGCACCACAAAAACGCCGGCAAAGATGACCAAGTTGAACGCTGACAGCGCGCGCCCTGCCAACGCTGGTGGAAAGGCCATGCCAATCGCTGGTTGCGCCAAAGAGACGAAGGTGCAGCTGACGCAATAAAACGCCCACAAAACCCACGGCAGGTGTGAAAAACCGCTTAAAACCTCGTTTTGAGAGATTATTTTGGCTGCAGCCGGCGTATTTATTGAATTGTTAGCTATTATAATTATAGCAAGAAGAATAAAACTTAACGGCAAACCGCGTTTGATCAAGCTGTCGGTACTGATGCCACGGCGCACCAGCCAAGGGTTGAGCGCACCCCATAGCCAAAAAGCACAGAGCATGGCGACGTTGATCCAAAACAGCCCAGTCGCAGCTTCTGGTGCGTTGTAGCCCCCAACTTTGATCATCCATGGCGTCGCCCACAGTGTTTGCACGGCGACCAAACCACCGTAGCTGAAAAAACCCAGCGGTACCAAGCCGCGAAAGTACGGATGCGCCCAGACGGCGGCGTAACCTTTGTCAGAACCTACAGCTAAAGCATCTGTTTTAAGGGTCGAATTGGCAACAGGTGCTACGGCAGTCCAACGTGGGACAAGCAGCCAAATTGCCACAATCGCTATCGCAACCATAGCAGCCAAGGCCATGAATATGCCGCGCCAACCCCAAATAGGCATCAACCACTGAACAGGCAAGGTGGAGGCCACCATACCCATGGAGCCGGTCATCAGCATCCATGAATTGGCGCGCAACTGGCTCGTCGGGGCCAGCCAGCGTCGGTAACCGGTGAGTGGCGCCATCAAGCAAGCGCTGACGCCGGCGCCACACAACATGCGCGCGGCCAGCAGGCCATAAAAGCTTTGCGCCTTGGCAAAAGCAACGCAGCCGATAACGGCGACGCTCAAAAAGCAAATAATCACCTTTTTAGGGCCAAACCGGTCTAACCATTGCCCCAAAGGCAGCTGCATGGCAGCAAAACCCAAGAAATAACCACCCGCCAGCAGCCCCAAATCGCGCGCTTGCAGTTCCAGCTCCAGCGTCAAGGTGGGCGACAGTGTGGCGGTGATAGCGCGAATCAAGGCCGATAAAAAGTACGCAAAGGCGAAGGCTAAGAAGACCACCACCGCATTGACTGAGGCTGTGCTGGGGGCTGGGGTGGTGTTTGCAGTCAAAACTTGAAACTTTCAAAAAATGTACTGGACGCCTCTACTTGGCTGGCCATGCCAGTGGCTTGCTTTGCGGGAACCATCATCATCGC
>JAYVSU010000160.1:0-9671 GCA_043775055.1 Polaromonas sp. | reverse complement strand
GACACCAAAGCTTTAGCCAGCGGCACGTTCAGCGGCGGCAGGGCGACGGCGCGGTCCGCCATCACCTCCACCGCCGTGCCACCTTGGCCAAACAAAATGATGGGGCCAAACACGCTGTCAATCGTGCTGCCCACAATCAACTCCTGCGCATGTTTGCGCCGCACCATGCCTTGCACCGTGAAGCCTTGAATCCGTGCCTGTGGCTTCTCGCGCAGCACCCGCTCCAGCATGGTTTTTGCGGCTAAATGAACCGCAGCATTGTTTTGCAAATCAAGCGCGACGCCGCCCACATCTGATTTGTGCGAAATATCGTCCGACAGAATCTTCAGCACGACAGGGAAACCTATCGCCTGTGCCGCCAGCGCAGCAGCTTCTGGCGTTGCACCGACACGCTGAGTCGGTACGACGGGAATACGGCAAGCATCTAGCACCGCTTTGGCCTCGGGCTCGGTCAACATCTCGCGACCAGCAGCCAAGGCTTCTTTCACCAAAGCTTTGATAGCCGCCGTATCAGGCTTCAAACCGGGCAACAGCGCCGGCGGTGCTTCCGTCAACTCGGCTTGATTGCGTCTGTAATTCACCAACATCGAAAACGCCTGCACCGCTTGCTCGGGCGTATCGTAATTGGCAATGCCTGCTTCCTGGAAGATATGCCGCGCCTCGGCCACTGCTTGGTCGCCGAGCCAGCAGCTCATCACTCGCGCCGGTTGATGGCTTTCATGACGCGCCAACGGCACCAGCGCTTGGGCAATCGCCGCGCTGGGCACAATCGCCGTGGGTGCATGTATAAACAAAATCGCACCCGTTGCAGCATCATCGCTCAAAACCTTAAGTGCTTGTTCGTAACGCGCCACAGGTGCATCGCCAATGATGTCCACAGGGTTGCCGTGTGACCAATTGGCAGGTAGTACCGCGTTCAAGCTCGCTTTGATGGCCTCGCTCAAATCTGCCAGTTTCACGCCTGCCGCTGCCGCCGCATCTGCCGCCATCACGCCTGCACCACCACCATTGGTCAAAATCGTGATGGCATCATTGGTGTTGCTGCGAAAACGCGTCAAGGTCTCAGCCGCTAAAAACAGTTCTTGCAAGGTGTTGACGCGCAGCATGCCCGCGCGGCTGATGGCCGCGTCAAACACCATGTCGGAACCGGCCAAAGCGCCTGTGTGCGAGGCGGCAGCCGCCTGACCTTGGGGCGAACGCCCAGCTTTGACAATAATCACCGGTTTGTTGCGCGCCGCCGCCCGCGCGGCCGACATGAACTTACGTGGCGACTCTATCGACTCGGCGTACAGCAAAATAGCCCGAGTTTTCGGGTCGCTGGCCAAATAATCCAGCATGTCGCCAAAGTCGACGTCAGCATGCTCGCCCATAGAGACAAAGTGCGAGAAGCCAATGCCCCGCCCCTGCGCCCAATCTAGCATCGCAGTCACCAAAGCGCCCGATTGCGACACAAACGCCAACTCGCCTGGCTGGGCATCAATGTGTGAAAAACTGGCGTTCACGCCTTTGTGGGGAGACAACAAACCGATGCAGTTGGGGCCTAAAATCCGCAGCAGTTTGGGGTGCGCGGCGTCCAGCATGGCTTGTTTTTGTGTCGCCGTCATCCCAGCCGTGAGCACCACGGCAGCCCGTGTGCCCAATTCCGCCAATTGTTCAATCAAACCCGCCACCGTGTCTGGCGGTGTGCAAATCACCGCCAAAGCGGGTACTTCTGGCAAATCTGCCGCATGGGTCACAACGGTGTGTCCTTCAATTTCAGGCCGCTTGGGATTGACCGCAAACAACTGGCCTTTGTAACGCCCAGCAGAATGACTCGTGCTCAGATTGCGCCAAACCGTGGCACCGACACTACCGACGCGCAGCGAGGCTCCAAAAACGGCTATGGAGGCTGGGTCAAACAGCGAGTCAAGATTGCGGATGCTCATGGATTAGCCCTGTGCGAATATAAGCTCCAGTATGCGCTCAAACTCACTATATATTTGATAGCTAACTAGGCATATATTACAACGTCTACAGACAAAATTGACTATGTTTGACAATTATCAAAGAATCCCAGTTGTTGAACATCCCGTGCAGGCCTTAAACCGGAAAACTGACAACGCGTTTGCGGCAGAGTAACTCCTCCATCGCCTTATTGACCTAGCGACGACACGTCAAAACCGCCACATTGCAATGCTATTGCACATCGGGTACAAAGGCGCTGGACATTTCGATGTTCGGAGACATTGCCTTGATGATTACTTTTCTAAATTCAACACAAAGGACAACATGAAAATTACAACGATGATTGCAGTTTGCACCACCTTAGCCGCTAGCGCCGCATGGGCACAAACGCCTGCACCAGTACCTGTTTACGGTGCACCTATCAACCTGGCACAAGCTCAAAAAGCCATGGTGGCAGCGGAGGCCGAAGCTAAAAAGAACAACTGGAATGTGGCCATTGTGGTGGTCGACTCGGGCAGCCACATGGTGATGATGCAACGCCTTGACGGCACCCAACTCGCCTCCATCGACATTGCCCGAGGCAAGGCGACCACTGCCAACAGCTACCGCCGCCCCAGCAAAGCGCTGGAAGATGCGGTTGCCGGTGGCGGTGCTGGCATGCGCACACTGGCCATTCCAGGCGTGATGCCGCTTGAAGGCGGTGTGCCCATTGTGATGGACGGCAAAATCATTGGCGCAGTCGGGGTCTCTGGTGTGCTGTCTTCACAAGATGCACAAGTGGCTCGCGCAGGTGCTGAAGCCGCCGTCAAGTAAGCTTCCCGTATCTAAGAAAAAAGCCCTCAGGTACTTTACTTGAGGGCTTTTTGCATGGTTTGATCGTTGCACTACTTCGTATACTCCTGCAGCGTGACTGGTGTTAGCTTGGTTTGGTTGGGTTTTCTGTCGTCGCTCCACACCACGGCTATAGGCGAAGCTCCCAAAATAAATGACTTGCAGCGCCCATCGCCACCGGCTATGCCGCCGCTGGGGAAGCAAATCAACTTGCCCTCTTCGTCATACAGCTCGCTGGGCTTGTCGCAACAAGATGCGGTGATGTAATACGCTGTCTTGCCATCGTACGTTGTTTTAGAAATCGACTTGGGCGGATTCGCGACGGGGTAAGATTTCAGCTCCGCAATTTTGATGCGCAACCACCATGCTTTGTCTAAAGACGGTTTGCTCTCAGCGGCTGGTTTTGCCTCAGCTGGTTTAGCTTCTGCCGATACAGCAGGCGCTGGCGCAGCCGTGTTTTGGGCACACGCGCCCAGCGAGAACAACATGGCTAAGAGCATGGCCAAAGCTGAGCTTGAAAAGAGTTTCATAGGTGGCAAGGTTTAGCAAGGGTGGAGATGCGGCATCCTAATATGAAACATCTTGAAAAATCGCCTTTAACCAAATACTGGCACACCAATCAGCCATTTATGCAAATAAGTCACAAACCCACCGTAAACAGCCAGTCCCAGCAGCACGGTGACGATGGTCGGGGCGGTTCTACCAGCGGCGTACACCGTGCCGGCGGCGCGGTCACGTTTGCGAGCCGAGATGAAGCTAGCCACCGCCCAAGCTAAAAACGAGCCGAACAGCAGCACATCAGCCACATTGCCATTGGCCAACAAATGCGCGGTTGCCCAGACTTTGACACCCAAAATCATGGGGTGATGCAGTTTGGCTTTGATGATGTTGCCAGGCACGTAAGCGGCCACCAGCAGCACGATGCTGAACAACATCAGCGTTGCGGCGATATGGCGCATCGCCACCGGTGGCACCCACAGCGCCATCGGCTGCTGCCGTGCCAAGCCGTAACCCCAGCAAATCAAACCAAAGCCGACGATGGAAGCGACCGAATACACGCCCTTCCAAGCGCCCTCGCCTAACTGCGCCAACCTGCGCGTGCGCCAACCATCTGCGACGATGCGCACCGAGTGCAGCCCTAAGAAAATCACCAATCCAGCGATCAATATATTCATCATTCACTCCGTTTTATTTTTAATTGCAACCTACACCCGCACGCAGTGTGCAGGCTTGCGCATACGCCGCCGACTCAAACTGCAGCGTGATGTGCTTTATCTCAAAATGCTCATGCAGCTCATGCTCGGCTTCGTGCAGTAGCGCACTGGTGTCACGGGTTTGCTCATTTAAAACGACGTGCGCTGTTAAAGCCACCTCAGACGTGCCCATGGACCAAACATGCAAATCGTGGACTTCATGTACACCCGGCAAACCCAGCAGCAATCGCCGAACCGCCGCCAAATCCACGCCTTGCGGTACGCCGTCAAACAGCATGTGGAGCGACTGTTTGAACAAACCCCATGTCCCCCACACAATGATGACGGCAATCAACAAGCTCATAACCGGGTCAATCCACGCCCAGCCCTGCCACAGGTAAAGCGCACCACCAATCACCACGCCCAACGACACGAGCGCATCCGCCGCCATGTGCGTGAAAGCGCCGCGAATGTTGAGGTCGCCCTTGCGCCCCCGCATAAACATCAAAGCCGTTGCGGTGTTGATCACAATCCCCACGCTGGCGACCGCGATGATAGTCCACCCCTGCGTCGGCTCGGGAGAGCGAAACCGGCCAATAGCCTCCCAGCCAAGCGAACCCATCGCTATCAGCAACAATGACGCGTTGATAAAAGCCGCCAAAATCGACGCCCGTTTCCAGCCGTAAGTACGCGTTTCACTCGGTCTGAGCTTGCCAGCCAGCGCACCGCCCCACGCCAAAATCAAGCCTGCCACGTCGCTCAAGTTGTGCCCCGCATCGGCCAACAAGGCCAAAGAATTGATTTTCCAGCCGTAAAAAGCTTCAATCAGTACAAAAGCCGTGTTCAGCGCGATGCCTATGGCAAACGCTTGGTTGAAGGCTGCGGGTGCATGGTCATGCCCATGCTCATGCTCATGGTTGTGTCCTGCGCTCATTGGTTTGAACCACTTCGCATCGTCAAAGCATCACTTAGAAACCGCATGTTTACCCTATTCACTATTTTTTTTATAGCTTACTATTGAATTAATACGACAGCTATAGCCATTTTTACTTGGTTTTCAACACGTCGGCCGTAAACCCGATTGGACGTTTTGCGGGTTGCGGCTGCTCGGTCAAAGCGCGAATAGCATCTATCAACGCGACAAGTGAATTATCGTGATGCGAAACGCGACGCTCCAGGGCATCCAGCTTGTCCGCCAGTACTTTGTGGTCCACCATCAGCTCACGCAGCTGCACAAAAGCGCGAACCACATAAACACTCATCTGCACCGCCCGCTCAGAATTCAGCACACTCGCAGCCATGATAGCGCCGTGCTCGGTGAAGACCAACGGTAGATAGCGGCGACCTCCTCGGCCTCTGTTTGAGGTCGCAAATTGCGACCTCAAACTTTCAAACTCTTCATCTGTTAGCTGAAACATAAAGTCAGCAGGGAAACGAGCCAGATTGCGTCGAATCTGCTCATTAAACCGCTTCGTCTCCACCTCATACAACTGCGCCAAATCCGAGTCCAAAACCACCCGCTGCCCTCTGATAACCAGTATTCGCCCCGCTAAAACTTGCGGTGACAGCTCGGCTTTTGGGGATGTTGTGCTTGCATTCATGGTGCAGCCATTTTAAGTGAATACTGTATTTTTGTACAGTTAATTTTTTCATTTGAGCTGGAAAACTGAGCTTGAACCGCAGCGACCATTCAAACTTGAAGTCACAAATTGTGACCTCAAACGTTGAAGCTGCACAATTCACTATATTTTTAATAGCTTACTAATCAATAAATACGCCGGCTAGAGGCTTATTTAAGGTGTTTTGGACAGTTTCACACCTTCTAGGTTGCCGACCAAGTTTTTATCAACGCAGTTGACCGTGGCGAGCAGCCTGCCATTGTTCAGCACTTGGACGCCCGCCTCCACGGCGTGCGCTTCAGACATGCGGTCCATGCCCATAAAAACGCTGTAAGTCGTTGATCCATTAGGAATATCCACCGCGTAAGACATATACCGTCCTATCCCCTCCCACTGGTACGTGGTGGCCTTGTCGCGCGGTACGCTCAGCGCAATCTCCGGTTTGCTTTGCCGGCTACCAAACGAATAAGTGATGGTTTTACCCGCATCGCACACCTCAATCACCTTGCCTTTGGCCGTGGTGCAAGCAAACAACGTCTCGCTTCCCGGTGCGCAGGCGGCGTGGGCGCTGGGGGACAGCATGATGGTTGATACAAAACACAGCGCAGCTAACTTGATCATTGTGGTCATTTGTCCATGAAAACACTATGTTTTTTATAGCTATTTAGGCAACAAATACGCCGGCTAGAGGCATAAATGGCACTTAAATTGGTTGTTTTTGGCTATTTGATGCGGTATTTGTTGCGTAGGCCTAGGGCGGCTAGGAATAGCAAGGCAATACTGGCGATGCCTTTGAATACTCCCCATCCCCGCATAACTGGCGGCTCTATGGGTTCATTAAATAGTCTGCAATTTACTGCATTGTTTTGCTTACCAGTATCTGTGAAGTCCATCACACCACCTGCGCGGAACATGGCGTATTCAAATACGGCGCGTTCATAGCTTAATTTGAGCGGCGGCGGTTGCCCATCCATCGGAAGACATAATTTTTGCTCATCTTTGGTAGGGTTTGCAATATATGTTGAATAACCCATTGCCAATAATGCGCCAAAGCAAATTAATACGCTGTACCAAATAATTGGTTTTGCAAACGACCGCCCAAAGTCAGAAAACAATTCATAGAGTTTTGTTACCCATCTAAACCACCATTTGGAGTTGGGTAACCTCATTTTGGCTTGTAGCTCAAGTGCATTGAAATTTAAGGCTTGATCAGTCGCGCCGCTTGTTTCTGCTAACAATTTCATTTGCCCCAGTCGTCTAGCAGCTTCTCCGTGAAACTCTGAGTCATTAAAGAAAATTCCACCTCCAAATTTAACGCGGAAAAATCTTACATCTTTGGAAAACTTAGCCGCATTGAATTCAGCATCACCATAAAATTCTGCCTCTGTATATTGCGTTTCGACTTCAAAATTCGCGCCGTGAAAACTTGTATCGTGCTTAAAAATAGCATTTTGAAAATTTGCAAAGAATACAACACCTATTTCCCAAGGCGTCAATTCTCTTGCCGTGAATTTTGCATCCCAAAAGTAGGACTTACCTTCAAATATGCAATTTTTAAAATTAACATGTTGACTGAAAACTGCCTCCAAGAAATACACATCACATTGAAACTCAGTTTTACGAAACAAAGCTTCGCTATTAAACCTGGTCTTATCAAATACAGCATTTCCAGAAAAAATTACACTTTCAAAGCGTGCATCCCCAGCAAAACTTGCATTTTCGAAGTTTGCATTCCCAATGAATTTACTGTGGCTAAACAACGCCATACTTTTGAAGAAAGCACGCTCAAAGGAGACACTACCGCCAAATATTGCTGAATAAAAACTGCAAGGCAACTCAAATTCGTATCCATCAAATTTCAATGACGGTATTACTTGACCTGCAAAATCTAAAGTACAAGCATCAGATATACACCAAGAATCAGAATAATCAGTTTGCCTATCAATCGTTAAGTCAAACAAAGAATATTTACTATTCGTATTTTCAACTTTGATTTTCTCTTGCCAAGCCTTGAATTCTTCTTTAGTTTTATTCAGATTTTCTAAACACAACTCACGCCAGTCCCGCCGCGTCATAGACCCATTCGGCCCATAGCCCATTTCATCCAAATGCAAAATCTCAATCACTGGCGGGGTTTTGGGGGCTTGGGGTTGGATCATGCAAACATTGTAAGTAACTGAACTCTTTGCTTTATATAACCAAATCACATATAAAACCGACAAAAATGTAGTTTGAGTTGTATAAAAGTCGTTTTACATTAGCCCCTATGCATGATTTAGCTTTTGTATTCGCTGGTTTCTTTGTTGGCTTCGTGGTCGGGTTGACCGGCGTGGGGGGTGGGTCGTTGATGACGCCGCTGTTGATCTTCTTTTTTGGGGTGAAGCCGCACCTCGCCATCGGCACGGACTTGCTGTTTGCGGCGTTTACCAAGCTGGGCGGGTCTATCAAGCTGGCGCGGGCTCGGGTGATTGACTGGCCTGTGGTGGGGCAGATGGCGGCTGGGAGTGTGCCTGCGTCGTTGATCACGCTTTATATATTAGACAAAGTGGGTACAACCAACCCTGCGGTGCAGCATTTGATGACCACGACGCTGGGCGTGGCTTTGCTGTTGACGGCGACTGCCACCTTGTACAAAGCCATTTGGGGCAAGGCCATTGCGCGCCACATCCATGCGGATCACCTAAAAGCCGCCATCAAACCCAAACATTGGAGCTTGCCAGTGCTGTTTGGCGTGGTGATTGGCGCGCTGGTCACGCTGACGTCTGTGGGCGCTGGCGCGATTGGCGTCACAGCGCTGATGTTGCTCTACCCCGCCCTGCCCTTGCCGCGCATTGTGGCGGCAGACATCGCCCATGCCGTGCCACTGACCTTGGTGGCGGGGTTTGGTCACGCGGCGTTGGGTTCAGTCGATTGGTCGCTCTTGACACTGCTTTTGGCCGGCTCGCTGCCTGGCATTTGGGTGGGTTCGCACCTGATGGTGAAAACGCCCGACCGCGTGATTCGCTCGTTGTTATCTGTGCTATTGGCTTATGCGGGTGCAAAGCTGATCGCGCTGTAATGCCCCATTTACCCGTCATTCCCGCGTAGGCGGGAATCTATGACCCCGCTTTAGTTGTAGGCCACCGTGGATTCCCACCTTCGCGGGAATGACGAAAAAGCCGGGAATGACAGAATTTTTTTGATTTAACTGATTTTTTCAAACTATAAAAATGTACCAATACACCGATTTCGACAAACAGTTCGTCAAACTCCGCGCCCAGCAGCACCGCGACCAGCTGGAACGCAACATCGCCGGCACCTTGAGCGACGAAGAGTTCCGCCCGCTGCGCTTGCAAAACGGCTGGTATGTGCAGCGTTACGCACCTATGCTGCGCGTGGCTGTGCCGTATGGCGAGATCTCGGCAGACCAACTGCGCGTTATGGGCCGCATTGCCCGCGAGTTTGACCAGCCTAGCAAAGCCGTGTTTGACAAAGCCATTGGCACACAAGCCACTTGGGGCACCACGCATCTGCCGGTCGGCTACGGCCATTTCACGACCCGCCAAAACGTGCAGTTCAACTGGATTCCGCTAACTGATAGCGCGGACGTGATGGATTTGCTGGCCACGGTCAACATGCACGGCATTCAGACCAGCGGCAACTGCATCCGCAACATCACCACCGACGAGCTGGCCGGTGTGGCGGCAGACGAGCTGGCCGACCCGCGCCCGTTTGCCGAGATTTTGCGCCAATGGAGCACGCTGCACCCTGAGTTTGCGTTTTTGCCACGCAAGTTCAAAATCGCCATCACCGGCGCGACGGACGACCGTGCTGCGGTGCGTTGGCACGATGTGGGGCTGTACCTGATTAAAAACGAAGCGGGTGAACTCGGTTTCCGCGTCCTCGTCGGCGGTGGCATGGGTCGCACGCCAGTGATCGGCACCGAAATCCGTGCGTTTTTGCCGTGGAACCAGATCATGAATTTCTTGGAAGCTGTGGTCCGCGTGTACAACCGCTGGGGCCGCCGCGACAACATCTACAAGGCGCGTATCAAAATTTTGGTCAAAGCCGAAGGCCAGCGCTACATCGACGAGGTGGAAGCCGA
>JAYVSU010000159.1:0-13465 GCA_043775055.1 Polaromonas sp. | reverse complement strand
CGCACGCGCGGGTAGATTTGCTGGTTCCACTTGCGGCCGCTGAACACGCCGTAATGGCCGACACCGGTTTGCACATGGTGGGTTTTCATGTAGGGGCGGATGTTGGGGCACAGGTCTTGCGCGGCCACGGTTTGGCCGATGGCGCAAATGTCGTCGCGCTCGCCCTCCACCGTCATCAGCGCGGTACGGCGAATGGCGGCGGGGTTGACGATGCGGTCTTTGTAGCTGAGCTTGCCCAGCGGCAGGTCATAGGTTTGGAAGACTTTTTCAACCGTTTCTAGGTAAAACTCGGCGGGTAAGTCGTTCACAGCCAAATACTCGTCGTAGAACACTTTGATGATGTTGGCCTTCTCCACATCACCATCGGCCAAGTGCTTGTACATGTCTTTGAAGGACTGCTTGTGGCGGTCTAAATTCATGCTCAAAAACGCACTCAATTGCACAAAACCGGGGTAGACACGGCGCATATAGCCTTTGTGCGGCAGCGGCACGTGGCTGATAAGGTTTTTCTCAAACCACTCAATCGGCTTGCTGGTTGCCAATGTGTTGACGCCCGTAGGGTTGACGCGGCAATCCACTGGGCCGGCCATCAGCGTTAGGCTGCACGGCTGGGCCGGGTTATCGTCTTCCGCCATGATAGCCGTTGCCGCCAGCGCCGCCACGCAGGGCTGACACACCGCCACCACATGGGTACCGGGGCCGATGGTTTCAATGAAGCGGATCATGTGGTCGATGTAGTCGTCCAGCCCAAAGGCGCCGTGCGTCAAGGACACATCACGCGCGTTGTGCCAATCGGTGATGTAAACATCGTGGTCTTGTAAGAGCGTGCGTGCAGTTTCACGCAGCAAGGTGGCAAAGTGGCCAGACAGTGGCGCAACCAGCAACACAGGCGGCTGGAAAGGCAAGTCAGCAGGCGCGTCCTTTTTGAAGCGCAGCAAGCTACCAAAAGGCATGGTCGTAATCAGCTGCTCCGTCACCGCCATTTCGCGTCCATCGACAATGACGCTGTTGATGCCATAGGCAGGGCGTGAATGTGTCAGCCGTAAGCGCGAGAAAACCTCCAATGACGCGGCCAACTTGCTGATCGCGCCGCCCTCCATCTTTTGCAGCCACGGCACGGAGGAATTGCCTAGCCCCGAAAGGCTGGCACCACCGCTTTGAGCCATCAATCGAAACGGAGACATCAAGTCGGAATGTGTTTGGTAAGCCTGATACAGCATGAGATTCCTTTTTTGTTGCAGATGTTTGACCTGCGTACAGTTATCAATGCAAGTTAAGTGCCAAATGTTGCACTGCAGCACGACAAGTGGCACAACCCTTGCATCAAAATGAGAAATTCAAACTTTTTTCACCATTTGAGGAGCTTTATCATGGCCAAAGCCGTTTTAACCATCAGTAGCAAAAACTATGGTGCTTGGTCGCTGCGCGGCTGGCTGCTCACCAAACTCGCGGGTTTGGAGTTTTCTGAACACATCATCTCCCCCGACGACCCCGCCATGAAGGCGGAAATGCTGCTTTTGTCCTCCAGCATGTTGGTGCCATCCCTGCAACACGGCCCCATCAAGGTCTGGGACACCTTGGCGATTGCCGAATATTTGAACGAAATCAAACCCAAAGCACAGTTGTTACCTGCAGACGCTAAAGCCCGCGCCCACTGCCGCGCCATATCGGGCGAAATGCATTCTGGCTTTGCCTCGATGCGCTCGTCGCTGCCCATGAACATCAAAGCGCACTTCCCCAGCTTCAAGCTCTGGTCGCGTGCGCAGGCAGACATTGACCGCGTGCTTGAGATCTGGACGGAATGCCTCAAAACCTATGGCGGCCCTTACTTGTTGGGCAAACTACCCAGCGTGGCAGACGCGATGTACGCCCCCGTGGTGACGCGCTTTTTGACCTACGACGTCGCGCTGGACAAACCCTGCGCCGCGTAATGTAAAACCATCATGGCACTGCCCGCCATGAAAGAATGGGTGGCTGCCGCCCAGCTTGAGCCGGACGACATTGACGAGTTGGAAGCAGAGTTTTAGCCCCATCTCACGCGGCCACCGCCCATGGGGTAGGCGCTGGAATCGGACACACCGGCTCCACGTCTATTGACTTGAAATCCGCCGGCCCGACAATTTCAAGATATTCCATATCGGGCGAGTAGTCGAACAAATAATGGCGAATCCCTGGGCGTTGGTGCACCACATCGCCCGCCTCAACCAGCGTCTCTTTGTCCTCATACATAAAGCGTGCCCAACCTTTGGTCATGATGACAATTTGGAAATCTGCCTCATGTCGGTGCCAACCCGTGCCCGTTTCAGGTGCCATATTGGCCTTGACCAGGTGCGCAATCACCTTGCCGTTGGTCGCTTTGGCCACACCAAGGTCGCGGTACAAGAAGAAATCGCGCAATCCACCTTCCACAAATGTCGTGTCATTCGGTTTGACGTGTGAAAACTCGGTAGGATTCTTGGTAATCGTGAAGTTTGTCATGCTTTAGCTCCTGTTCAGGTGAAGATGAATCAAAATGGTGCACCGCAACAATACGCATAATTTGTGCCAAACAGCTTGAAACCCATCTGATCGCCCTCCTTCACCTCCGCTTTTTCATGCAAAATAGGTAAAAATCCATCTAAATGGTGTTTTAAAGGCATTTTTTGGCTGTAGCCGGCGTATTTATTCATTATTTAGCTATTAAATATATAGCAATATAAAAATTCACTAGAAACTCACTTCCAATGCAAGAAACCACTGATTCGGCTGAACCCAGCGTTATTCAAGAACCCCGCCTGTGGAGCGACGACGGCTGGACGGCGCATGTGCTTAAAAACGAAGATGACGACGGCTGGGCGGTGGCTATGACCAAGGACGGCGCGCAGGAGCCCGCCTTGGTCGGGCCGTGGACCATGGGACGCGACAAAAAGAACCCCAAGCCGCTGGATGCCAATGCTTTTTACACCCTCGTCAAAACCGCCACAGAGTTCATGCGGCGCAGCGAGCAACAGTTGTACGCTGAGCTGCACCAAAGCATCACTGTGACGGCGAAAGTCGCAGGACAATCGGTGCGCGTGACGGTGCAGCTGGACATTGAGCCGGATGATGAGAACCCCACAGCGCTGTTAACCGCGTTGGACGATGGCGGCGACCAGTTAGCACAAGTCCGCGTAGCCCCCAGTTATAAACTCAACCGCGCCAGCGCCGTGGCGTGGGCAGAAGGCGGCTTTGCGCGGCCTGCGGGGCGGGATTAAGCAAACAGCGCCGTGTGCTTCAACACCCACAGCAGCGCACTGAGGGTGAAAAAGGAGGCGATGGTGGTGATTAAAAGCGCGGCAGCCGTGAAATCTTCTTTGCCGTTGACTTCTTTATTCAGGTTTTTCCATGGCTTGATCTGCTTGCCTGTGAATCATTGCATCGCCCAACCGTGGCTGACGATCAAGGATTGACCAGTCAACGCATTGCTTGGGAATGCGGCAAACAGCAAGGCCACTTCCGCTACGTCTTGCACTGTTGTAAATTGACCATCCACAGTATCTTTCAACATCACATTTTTGATAACTTCTGCCTCGGTAATACCCAAGGTTTTGGCCTGTTCTGGGATTTGTTTGTCCACCAGCGGGGTGCGGACAAAGCCTGGGCAGATCACATTGGAGCGCACGCCGTGTTTAGCCCCCTCTTTGGCCACGACTTTAGATAAGCCCATCAAACCGTGTTTGGCGGTGACGTAAGGCGCCTTGAGAAGCGAAGCCTCATGCGAATGGACTGAGCCCATATAAATAACGCTGCCGCCACGGCCACTCGCATACATGTGCGGGAGGCAGGCTTTGGTAGTCAAAAATGCGCCGTCCAAATGGATCGCGAGCATTTTTTTCCAATCCGCCAAGGTGAACTCTTCAAGCGGATGAACGATTTGGATCCCGGCGTTGCTGACCAGCACGTCTACACCACCCCAAGCAGCCACGACCGCCGCCACACCAGCGTTGACCTGGGCTTCGTCGGTGACATCCATAGCGACGCTCATAGCCAGAGCACCTGTTGTTTGAATCTCAACAGCTGTAGCTTCAGCCGCGTCTTTGTTCAAATCAGCGATGACGACTTTCGCGCCTTCACGGGCAAAGGTAAATGCGATTTCTTTGCCGATGCCACTGGCGGCGCCGGTCACGATGGCGATTTTGTCTTTCAATTGCATGGTGTTTCTTTCGGGGTTGCGTTTAAAAATTAAGTAGAAAAATACAGAAATTGGATGTGTGCGTTGTCTGGTTCAGTTTGGCTATGACTGTGGCTTTAAATAATCAAAGACAACTTTACCCAAACCAAGCGTCAGGTCGGCCAAGATGTGTGTACCAGAAATAACCTCCAGTACCGGCAAGCGCGCCACGGGTGCCAAAGCGTGGTTAAACAGCTCCAGCGCAGCAGGTCCCGTCCAGGCACCATGAACGGTAATGTCTTCCTGCTGGTACTGAACCAGCTCACAAATACGGGGTGTGCCGTCAACATGCGGAATGATTTTGAGTAAAAACCCAGGTTCTTGCATGCTGTGCAGGACTTTTGCGCTATCCAACGCTTTATGTTTGTAGCCCATGGTGGCATTGGCTACGCGTAGCGAGCCATAGTCCAAGGTTCCGACCAGCACGTCTTTGTCTGCCGCCAACGAAGGCGAAGCCAATTTTTTAGGGAAACCCCAAATCTCACGCCCACCAGCGATGGGGGCATCGTCATTCAAATACATGGAATGCACATAACCACCTTTGACCCCCTCAAGTGACACCGGGATCACCTGCCCGGACTCGGTGTAATCGCCGAAACCGGTGGAGTCAGGCATGCGGATAAATTCATACTTCACCAACGGTTCGTCAAAAGTCAGCGGCTCCGGCACCACAGCGCGTAGGGCATCGGGGTCGGTGCGGTAGGTGATGATCATGTACTCACGCCGACTGAACCGATAGGGTCCGATCGGATAGCTGGGGCTGGTGAGCGGCATCGAGAAAGCATTTTTGCGGATTTCGGCAATATTCATGAGATTCAATTCAGAAAAAAAATTAATCGTGGCGTGTTAAATCCAGAACTGCCACGCCATTTTGAGGCTTGCTACGGTCACACCAAGTCTTACTGGCAAGGCTGCGCTGCACATCCTCTACGCCCGCCGCCCAGTGATCTAGCATGGTGGGACGTGAAAATTCAGCATCTTTAGATTGTGTTTCAAAATGTTTACTGCGATAAATCAACAGCAAAACAGTCACAGCGGCCTGCGTTCCTGACGCCAACAATGCTTGAAGATCAGGGTCATCAGCAAACTTGGCAGGCAGTTTGGCGACCAAGTTTTTTGCTGCTTGGCTCAATTTTTGCTGCGCAGCCATGACATTTGTATTCAACCTTGTTCGGCTAGAAAATTGAATGTCCTTCATGCGCTCGTTAACTTCACCAATATTTTGAGGGACATCGCCGCGCGCGCTGAAAAGATCAATTTCAAAAATCAGCATGTCTTGGTCGGTTGGCTGATCCACAACATATTGCAAAGGATTGTTGGAGACAATGCCACCATCCCAATAATAAGCATCTTCAATTTTTACAGGTGCAAATGCAGGAGGAAGCGCGCCACTGGCCATGATGTGCTCCGGCGTAAAAAGCTTGCCTTTAGGCATATTGGCAGTATCGAAATAGGTGAGATTACCAGTTTCAATATTAACCGCGCTCACCGATAGTCGAACTTTATGGCGTACGTCTTTGGTGTTGAGCAAATCGAAATCAATCAACCGTTCAAGCGTACCTCTTAACGGTGTGGTGTCGTAATAGCTCAAAGCGCCCAAGCTTCCAGAGGGGAAAAACGTTGGGGGCGGAAAGCGCGGCGCAAAAAATCCCGGCACACCGAGCACGGCCGACCTTAAAAAACTGGTTTCGTTATGCCACTCATGAATTTGGGGGCCAAAAAAACCAGGAATAACGGGAGCCAAAAACTGCGACGACACCCCTTCCCAAAATTCTTTCAACCGTGAAACGCGGCGCTCGGGCGGGTTTCCAGCAATCAAAGCCGCGTTGATAGCGCCAATGGACGTCCCTGCAACCCACTGAGGCGCCATGCCATTGAATTGCAGCTCTTCGTAGACCCCCGCTTGATAAGAACCCAGCGCTCCGCCACCTTGTAACACCAAAACGCATTTTTCATCATCGCGTTTTCCACTTGAAAATGACTTTTTCATCCAGTCGCCCAAATTTGTTAATGTTTGAGCGTACTCCGCATAAGTGCGTTCTTTATAAATTCAGCGTAAAGATGACGAGCGATGCAACATTTTTGAGGCTTTGTTGGCGTTTAATTCTGTTTTTTTATGACGTTCGCCTTTTGTCTTCACAGAAAAAGGTGCAAACTATCAAAGAAATAGTTCTCTTCACATCCATTTAACTTAAAAGGTGCATCGCGATGGGTATTTTTGACATTCTTTCTCAAGTGGTCAGCGGCAACGCATCGGCCGACCAGCATTTTGACCAAGTCGCGGCGCAAAGCACACCAGACGTGCTCGGCAAAGGTTTGGCAGAGGCTTTTCGCTCTGACAAAACACCAGACATCGGCTCCATGGTGGGACAGTTATTTGGGAACTCCAATGGCGGCCAGCAAGCGGGCATGTTGAACCAAATCCTCGCCACACTTGGCCCTGCGGCCGCTTCAGCCATTGCTGGTGGCGTGTTGGGGCGCATGATGGCACCGGGCGCAACGCAGCTCACGCCTGCTCAGGCGTCGCAACTGTCACCGGACCAGGTGAAAGATATTGTCAACACCGCACACCAGCAAGACCCAGCGCTGGCTGATAAATTGGGTGGTTTCTACGCCGAACACTCTGGGTTGATCAAATCCCTAGGTACCGCAGCTTTGGCCATTGCCATGGTCAAAATGAAAGACCACTTGACCGACAAAGGTTGATGCCATTTTTAGAGATATTTTCAGCTATAGCCGACGTATTTATTGCCTTAACAGCTACAGATTCAATAGCGTTTTTGACCTTAGCTAGGCGGGATTAAACATCGTACAAACGGTTAATGTTCAGGTCAAAGTTCAGGCAAACAGCGCCGTGTGCTTCAACACCCACAGCAGTGCGCTGAGGGTGAAAAACGAGGCCATGGTTGTGATTAAAAGCGCGGCAGCCGTGAAGTCTTCTTTACCGTAGGCCTGCGCAAAGGTCGGGTACATGCCCATCATCGGCATGGCCGCCAGCAGCACAGCGACCATGCGTAATGAGGCATCCATAGGTGGCAAACCTAGCAGCGTGAAACCGTAGATACACACAATCACCAGCAATGGGTGAATGATCAACTTGCCCAAAGCGATGGGGAAAACCTGTTTACCCAAACCGTGAACCGGCAAACCAACCAAAGCCCCCCCAATGACGAACAGCGACAACGCGCCGCTGGCTGCGGCAAACATATCGACAGTTTTAGACACAGGCGCAGGCAGCTGCCACTCCAAAAGAGACACCACGAGACCTGCCATCAAGGCTATAACCAAGGGGTTCACGACTAGACGCTTAAAAGAGTCAGCCAACACCGTCCACGGGTGAGAACTGCCACCGCGCCCGCGCTCTGCCAGCAGCAATAGCACAGGGATAACAAACAGATTTTCGATCAGCATGTTCAGCGCTAACCCCACGCCCGCCAAGGGCGGCAGCACCAACAGCAAAATCGGGTAGCCGACAAAGCCACTGTTGGAGCACGTCATGCCCATGGCGTAAAAAGCACTGGTGGTTTGCGACAACCCAGCCACGCGGCGCGACCACAGGTAGCCCAAACCTACCAAAGCCAAAGAACCCGCCAGATAGACCAAGATGTAGCTGGTGTTGATGATCTCCCCAATCGGGCGCTGCGCAAGTGCTCTAAAAATCAAAGCAGGGAGCGCCAAATTCAGCACAAATTTACCAAATACCCGCATGTCTGCCTTAGCAAACAGGCCGAACTTGGTGAAACCAAAGCCAATCAAAATGATGAGGTAAATGGGCGTGGTAATTGCCAGAATGGCCAAAATGTCTTGCATGGGCTTGAGTTTACCAAACCATGCGTGGGCATTTACCCTCTCAATTTAGCTAAAACCCGTAAAACTTAAACTCGTGCCCCGCCGCACCGTGGGCAATCTCGGGCTGCTTGCCGCTGATCAGCTCTGCCAGCGCTTTGCCTGAGCCTGCGCCGTGCGTCCAGCCCAGCGTGCCGTGGCCAGCGTTGACCCAGAGTTTACCGACACTGGTTTTGCCGATGAAAGGGATGTTGGTCGGCGTGGCGGGTCGCAAACCGGTCCAAAAGTGCGGTGAACCGCCCTCTTCTTCCAAACGTGTGTCGCACACGCCAGGCAAGACCTGTTCAACCCGTTTTGCCAACATGTGACAGCGGGCTTGGGCTAAGGGGCTGGTCAAGCTTGTGTCATAACCGCCCACTTCAATCGTACCAGCGACGCGCAGTTCGTCACCCAAGCGGCTGATGGCACATTTAACTTGGTCGTCAATCATCGAGACTTTAGGTGCCAACTCAGGCCGCAAAATTTTGAAAGTGGCGCTGTAGCCTTTGCCTGGGTAAATGGGCAAATCGACACCGACAGTGCGCAACAAAGGCGCGCTGTAAGAGCCGCAGGCAACCACAATGGCGTCCGCTTTGAGGGTTTTGACAGCGTTTTTAGCCTCAAAAGCCGCGCTATCGTTTTTGATGCCATTTTTAAAAGTATTTTCAGCTATAGCCGGCGTATTTATTACCTTAACAGCTACAGATTCAATAGCGTTTTTGACCTTGTTCAAAGCTACAACTTCGTGGCCAAACAAGAATTCTGCACCGCGTGCGTAACACAGTCGTGCCAGCTCTTGGGTGAAAACACGGGCATCGCCGCTTTCATCACTTGGGGTGTAAGTACCGCCGACGATGCTATCAGCGAACGATTGAAGCGCTGGTTCAATCTTGAGCAAGGCGTCTTTGCTGACCACTTGGCGTTTGACCCCATACTTTTGCATCAACGCCGCCGCATCGCCCGCCGCGTCAAAGGCGTGCTGGTCAGTGAAATAGTGGGCAATGCCACACTCCAAGCGGTTGTAGTCAATGCCTGTGGTTTTGACGACGTCTTTCAACGCCGCGTGGCTGTAAGCGCCCAGTGCCACGATTTGCTGCACATTGCGCTCAAAAGCGGCGTCGTTGCATTGGGCTAAAAACTGCAAACCCCAACGCCATTGCAACCAACCGCCGCCAAACTTGGCGGTCGGGCCAAAAGTAGGCAACTGCGGGCGAAATAGCAAAGGCGCTTCGTTGCTGAACATCCATTTCAACGCTTTGAGCGGTGCATCTTTGTTGGCCCACGGCTCGCAGTAGCTGACCGAGATTTGGGCGGCGTTGGCAAAGCTGGTTTCCAGCGCGGCGTCTGGCTGGCGGTCGACAATGGTGACTTCATGCCCCAACTCCAGCAAATGCCACGCGGTGCTAATACCAATGATGCCAGCGCCTAGGATGATGATTTTCATACAACTTCTTTCATACAACTTATACCCTGTCGTTTTTACTGATGCAAGTGTGCGTCAAGTTGCGTCAAAATAGAAGCCACATTAAACTAACAGCAAAAATATCAAGATTGCTAATACTAGAAATCTTCAAGAAATCACCAAAAGAGAGACAAAACTTATGAGTACATTTGACCCCGATGCTTTGGAATGCCTGGCCGCTATTGTTGAAGAAGGCGGTTTTGAGCGCGCCGCACAGCGCCTGTCCATCACGCAATCGGCCGTTTCGCAGCGCTTGAGGGCGCTAGAAGCGCAGGTCGGCACGGTGCTGATTGTGCGCAGCCGGCCGCTAAAACCGACCTCTGCCGGGCAATTGTTGCTGAAGCACACCAAGATGATGCGCCTGCTGCGGGCAGATTTAGAGCGTGACTTGAAGGAGCTAGCGCCCAGCTCACTGGGCGGTTCGCGCGAGGACGAACGCATCTCCATCGCCATCAATGCCGACAGCATTGCCACTTGGGCCTTAGGCGCTTTGCAAGATTTGGTACGCCACGGGCTGCCGCTAGAAATCATCACCGACGACCAAGACTTCACCCAAGAATGGCTGCGCGAGGGCCAAGTGTTGGGCTGTGTGACCACCCTCAAGCAAGCCTTGAGGGGCTGCAAGGTCGTGCCGCTGGGCGCGATGAACTACATTGCCGTGGCTGAACCCAGCTACGCCAAACAGCACTACCCTGAAGGCATGAACGCCTACAACTTCCGAAGCACGCCCTTTGTCTCCTTTAACCGTAAGGACGACATGCAAAGCGAGTTTGTGAGCCAAGTTTTTGGGCTAAAACGCGTGGCTTTGAACCAGCTTTTTGTGCCCAGCTCTGAAGGCCAAGTACGCGCTGCCATGGCCGGCTGGGGTGCCAGCGTGGTGCCTGAGCAATTGGCGCGGGAGCACATTGCAGCGGGTCGCTTGGTCAATATCGCGCCCAAGCATGTGCTGCCCATTCAGCTGTATTGGCATTGCTGGAATTTGACATCTGACGTGTTAGATGCGCTGAGTAAGGCTTTGCTGGATGCGGCGGCTTTGTCATTAACAAAGCCTTGAAGCCTAAGCCTTGAAGCATCAAGCGTATTTGCTCAATTTGTATGCCATTTTGATATAAGTAGTTACTTTTATCACGCTTTTTGTCTTTGATATTGAGTACTTTAGGATTAACAAGCCTGAAATCGACATGGCTCTTTTATGATTAGTTTAGTTAGCTCGAGGTCGCCTTGCGTGCCCGCCAAGCAACCCTATTCTTATCATTTTGGAAGCATTCATGTCAGCATTTAAGCATCGTAGAACCCTTTTGAGCGCCCTGCTCGTGTCATCACTAGGCATGGGCTTGCTGACCGGTTGCGACGATACGCCTGATGTGATCAAAATTGGCGTAGCGCAGCCACTGACGGGCAAAAAGTCGCCCCAAGGTATCGATTTGCTCAATGGCGTGAAAATGGCGGCGGATGAGTTGAACAAAACGGGTATCAAGGTCAAAGGTAAGAAGGTCAAAATCGAAATCGTCGCGGTTGATGATCAAGCCAATGCAGAAACTGGCAAAATCGTGGCCCAACAACTGGTCGATGCTGGCGTGGTGGCTGTGATTGGCCACTTTAACTCGGGTGTCAGCATTGCAGCAGCGCCTATTTACGCGGCCAAAGACATTCCGCAGCTCTCTACCTCAACCAATGCCAAGTACACAGCGCTGGGGTTATCAACCACATTCCGCTTGGTGGCCAACGACACCATGCAAGCCAAGGCGATTGGCAGTTTTGCCGCCAACAACTTGAATGCCACACGTTTTGCCGTGGTGGACGACAGCACGCCCTACGGCAAAGACCTCGCCGCTGGTGCTGCAACCCAGCTTGATCTGTACAAAAAAGAAATCGTCTTCAAACAGTCTTTTGACAACACAACGACCGCTTTTGAGGGTTTGGCGCAGAAGTTGAAGGACGGTAATATTGACGTGATTGTGACCACCATGAGTGATTTTCAGGTCTTGGCACTCTTGGAGAACCTGAAGAAAATTGACTACACCCGAATCAGCGTGCTGGGCGGCGACACCATCAAAACCACCGCCATGCTCAAGGGCTTGGGCATGGTCGCCGGGATTTATGCCAGCTCGCCGGTTTTGGAAGCCTTGGAGTTTCAAACAGGCAGCACGTTTTTAGACAAATACCGCGCTATTTATAAAGTTGACCCCGCCTATGCAGGTTATTACACCTACGACGCAATGTACGCCATTGCAGACGCTATTGGCCGCGCTGGTTCGGTCAAACCCAAAGACATTGGCACCATGCTGCGCAAATCAGACCCCTACGTACCCGTCACCAACTCGTTTAAGTTTGATGAAAAAGGTGACCAACGCTATGGCGCAGTCAGCGTTTACAACATGGCCACGGGAAAATGGCTGTCCCAGGTGCGCTCTGACACTTGGTAAGTATTGATGTTAAGCATATTAGGCGTTCACCGACGTCATAAAAGCTTCTAATTTGCCTTCAAAGCTAGGTTAAACCCGATGTAACAAGCTTGTCACAAATATTACAGTTCGTTGATTGTAAGATTTGGAGACACATTTTGAGAGCACAACAATTACTTCGCCGCGTCGTATCTAAACGCTTGGCAAACAGCGCTATCGTTCTGAGCGCGTTTTTTACCTTGACTTTTTCACTGCTGATGGCTGGTTGCGACAACACACCTGCAGTTATCAAAATTGGCGTGGCCGGCCCTCTGACAGGCAATTTAGCACCGCAGGGAACTGATTTACTCAATGGTGTCAAATTAGCAGTCGCCGAGCTGAACAAACAAGGCTTCAAACTCAAAGGCAAACCTGCGAGCTTTGAAATCGTAGCGGTTGATGATCGCGCCAGCCCTGACACCGGTAAAGAAGTGGCCAAACAGTTGGTTGATGCGGGTGTCGTGGCCGTAATTGGGCACCTCAATTCGGGGGTGAGTATCCCAACAGCCCCTATTTACGCCGAAAAAGGCATCGTCCAGTTGGCAATTTCCACCAATCCCAAATACACAGAATTAGGTTTGCCCACAGCTCTGCGCTTGGTGGCCAACGACACCTTGCAAGCCAAAGCGATTGGTAGTTTTGCTGCCAACCAGCTTAATGCAACTAAGTTTGCGGTCGTTGATGATGGCACGCCTTACGGCAAAGGTTTAGCCAACGGCGCGTCAGCACAACTGAAGTTGGCAAAAAAGGATGTGCTGTTCACCGATTCCTTCGACGACAAAACCACAGACTTTGCGCCCTTGGCTCAAAAAATCAAAGATGGCAATATTGAGGTGCTCGTCACCATTTTGAACGATTTTCAAGTGCTCGTCTTGATGGAAAAGCTCAAGCAAATCAGCTATACCAAAATCAATATATTGGGCGGCGACATGCTCAAAACACCACTCATGTTCAAAGGCTCAGGCATGGTCAGCGGTGTTTATGCCAGCTCCCCCATACTAGAAGTTACAGAATTCCCTACGGGTAAGGAGTTTTTAGAAAAATACCGAGCAGCTTTCAAAATTGAACCGGCCTACGCAGGGCATTACACCTACGATGCAATGTACGCTGTGGCAGCCGCTATCAAACGCGCTGAATCAACCAACCCCGCCGAGATTACCTCTGCACTGCGTAAATTAGATGCGTATGCACCAGTTACAGGTTCACTCAAATTCGATGCCAAAGGCGAGCAGCGTTATGGTGCTATCAGTGTCTATTCGCTGCGGCCTGACAAATGGGAGTCACTCATTCGTTCAGACGTTTGGTAAATGCGGTTTAGCATCAAATCAACAAGTCGACGACAGGTGTAAGAAACTGCTAGCGTGGTACGACTGACAAGAACACCGCCTGTCAGGAGTTCCTATGAAATCTTTAAATTTTAAATTAGCTATAATTTTAATAGCAAGCTATTCAATAAATACGCCGGCTACAGCTAAAAATAGCCTTAAAAATAGCTGTGCAGCACAATCTGCTGCTACTATTACCCCGGTGATTGAGTTGTACACC
>JAYVSU010000158.1:0-13973 GCA_043775055.1 Polaromonas sp. | reverse complement strand
AAAAGATTGTGCAAAGTTTGCTTGTTGCGATCAACTGCTGCGGACTGTGCCTGTGATTTTAGAGTTGCTTCGACTTCAAGGAGTTTGCTATAGCCACCTCTTTCTTTATGCTCAAAATGGCGTTGCGCTTGAACTTGTGCTTCGCGAATGGCTGCTGTTACCGAAAAACCGCGTTCATTGCGTGCAATACTTTTAGGCGGAGCCGAAGAGTCATACGTACCAATGGCAATGCGCTGGCTTTGGGTGCCGAGCGAGTAACGCCAGAAAAACTGAACGGTACCATTGGCTTGCTTCCTGGCTTGAAGGGAACCGCAGGGTTCAATTTTTACCAATGTAGCTGTTGCTCCAACGGTCAAAGCGTTCATGGTTTGACCATGCGTTTTGCCAGATGCACGTGTTGTTTTGTGGTCCAAGATGGTTGAGTCCGTTTGCATGCCGTTGCCAGAATTTTGCCAGAATTTCTGGCAATGGCAAAAGATACTGGTGAACGCCTATGGACGAAAAATATGATTTACAGAGGAGAATTTTAAATTGTAACTATCCATGGAGATCCATAGAAATGCATATTTTCGGACTTTTAATCCGTTTGTCGTGGGTTCGACCCCCGCAGGTCCCACCAAATTCAAACCCGATAAACAGCGATGTTTATCGGGTTTTTTGTTGCCGGTCAAAAGCTTTAGTTTTACAAACCCTTCAACTTCTCAAGAGCTGCATACAAAGTCTCATCTTTTTTGGCAAAGCAGAAGCGCACGATACGTTGGTCAAAGCCTTGGCCATAAAAAGCGGAGAGCGGGATAGCTGCCACACCAATTTCAGTGGTTAACCATTTACAGAATTCCGCCTCGCCGAGTGCGCTGATATCCGAAATATCGACGCATTGAAAATAACTGCCCGTACTTGGCAAGAGTTTGAATTTAGTTTGCTGCAAACCTTCACGAAATAAATCGCGTTTACGCTGGTAAAACGCTGGTAGCGTGAGGTAAGGTTCTGCATCCGCCATATAACTTGCCAAGCCATATTGCACGGGTGTATTGACAGTGAATACGTTGAACTGGTGCACCTTGCGAAACTCAGCAGTAAGCGGGGCCGGAGCGGCTACAAAACCAACTTTCCAACCAGTGACGTGGTATGTTTTTCCAAAGCTAGAAACGATGAATGCTCGCGCTGCTAAGCCGGGGAAACGGGCCGCACTTTGATGCTCTTGGCCGTCGTAGACCATGTGCTCGTAGACTTCATCGCTGATCAACAAAACATCGGTTGGTGCGAGCAAATCTTGCAGTGCCAGCATGTCCTCACTGCTCCAGATCGTCGCGCTGGGGTTATGGGGTGAGTTGATGATGATGGCTCGCGTTTTTGCGTTGATAGCGGCACTGATTTTTACAAAATCGGGGCGGAAGGTTCCTGGTGTTAACGGGACGCGTACGACCACACCACCTGCAAGTTCAATATTTGGCACATAACTGTCATAGCAAGGTTCTAAAACGATAACCTCATCTCCAGGATGCACGACCGCCAAAATCGCGGTGATGATAGCCTGCGTCGCGCCTGCGGTGACGGTTATTTCGGTATTGGCGTCATAGCTTTTGCCATGCAGTGCTAGCACTTTGGAGGCAATAGCCTCACGCAGAACTGGGACGCCAGCCATTGGAGGGTATTGATTCAAGCCCGAGGTCATAGCTTGGGTGACCGCTTGGACCAGCTTGGGGTCACAATCAAAATCAGGGAAACCTTGCCCTAAATTGACGGCTTTGTGTTCAGTCGCCAAAGCCGACATCACGGTAAAAATAGTGGTTCCAACGGCGGGAAGTTTGGTTTGGACTGAGGGCGTTGATGGGGGAATTGACGTCGTCATTTTTAAAAACTTTAAAGATCCATTACATCGAGAAATCTTCACCCTGACCATTCATGGCGCGGATAATCAGGTCACGGCTTAAGCGATCGCTCAGTAATTCGGCAAATTTATAGACAAAATTTCGCAAGTAAGCACTGCGCTTAAAGGCAACACGTGCAACGTTGAAGCCAAACAAATGACCCACAGGGATGACGGTTAAATCTTGGTTCGAGTCGAAACCAACAATACCTTCAGTTTTTTGTACCGCCATTTCTGCCACGATACCGATACCTAAACCCGTACGAACGTAGGTTTTAATCACATCAGAATCAATCGCCTCCAAAGCAATGCGCGGATGAAGTTTTTTCAGGGCAAAGGCTTGGTCAATTTTGGTACGGCCCGTGAACGATGGGTGATAGGTGATGAGTGGTTCTTGTGCCAAATCTTCCAAGCTCAAGGACTCACGTTTGGCCAAGGGATGGTCAATTGGCATAACGAGCACGTGCTGCCACTCATAGCAGGGCAATGTGACCAGTTGGTCTTCGTGCGCTAAAGACTCGGTCGCAATACCAATCTCAGCTACTTCATCAATCAGCATTTTGGCCACTTGGTCGGGTGAGCCTTGGTGCAGGCTGATGTTGACTTTAGGATAGGCTTCACGCAATTTGGCAATGGGTTGTGGCAGCACATATCGGGCTTGCGTGTGCGTCGTTGCGATCGACAACGTACCGCTGTCTTCAGCGCTAAATTGTTCACCAATGCGTTTGAGGTTGCCCAACTCACGCAAAATCAAGTCGACACTTTTGATGACATGCTGGCCTGGCTCGGTGATACGTTTGAGGCGCTTGCCATGGCGGGCAAAGATTTCGACACCGAGTTCTTCTTCAAGCTCAATGATGGCTTTTGAAACCCCTGGCTGAGAAGTGTGCAAGGCCTTGGCCGCTTCAGTCAGGTTGAGGTTACGCCGAACAGCTTCTTGAACAAAACGAAATTGATGTAGATTCATATTGAAATCCAGCTAAAGGTGTCATTCATTATGCATTAATTGCGCTTAAATGCTTGATTTATTGCGCGGTACACCCAGTCTAATTACACCAAGCTAAATTACATCAAGCTATAAGTCAAAGCGATTTTCGCAAGTAAATCCAAAACAGCCTCGTTTTCACCAACAGCCGCTTGAACCTCAAAATTCACTTGAGGATGTTTTACACGTAAAGCATCCATTAGCAAAGGAAGATCTTCTCTAGCATGTCTGCCAACGCCCAAAAACATAGGCAATACACGGATGTTGGTAGCGCCAGCTGAAACAAATTCAGCGGCAACATCCGCCAACGTTGGTTGCGTCAACTCGAGATAGGCGCAGGCAACTTGTGCTGTTGGAGACGCGGCGCGAATGCGCTGTGCTACAGATTGAATCGGCAGATGCCACAAAGCATCCCGCGAACCATGCCCGAAAAGAATGATGGCTTGAGTCAAAGTCTAGTACCTTATTTTCAACTATCGTCTAAATATTAAAAGGCTGAAAGCCGCCAAAGACAGCATCGAATAAACCAAGCTGGGTGCTGCAGCCGTTAACAGCGGGCTCCAAGTTAGTAAATTACCAAAGTAGTCAAATATGTTGTTCAGCACAAAGAAGCTGATACCAATCAGCACGCCACCAAACACATAAGCCGTGATGCCGCTGGAGCGGAAGTGTAAATACGCGAAAGGTAGTGCCAAAACCAGCATCACCAAGCAGCTCAACGGATAAAACACTTTTTTCCAAAACTGAATCTCGTACATCTGCGCGACTTGTCCGTTGGCATCCAAATGGCGGATGTATTGGAACAGGTCAATCGTGCCCATGCGGTCAGGTTTGAGCAGTGCAACAGACACCATTTCTGCGTTGATTTCAGTCTGCCAGCGGTAGTTTTCTAAAGTAACACGCTTGATGGTCGGCAACCGAGATGCTGCAGCCACGTCTTTACCAGTTCGGTTCACTGCGTATTCACTGCGCTTGACGTCAACCAAATTCCAGCTGTCGTCGCTTTGAAAAATACCCTGTTTGGCCGTCGTGGTCGAGATGATGGCACCAGCGGTGTTAAATTCAAAAATCCGAACGCCAACCATTTGCGCATCTGATGACATGGCCGATACATTAACCGCATAGGAGTTCTTGCCTTGTTTCTCCTTCAGCCAAGCACCTGTTTGACCAATCGAGATTTGACCCAAATATCGCGCTTTCAGCAGCTGTGCGGTACGGTCAGCCAAAGGGGAAATATAGTCACCCACGATGAACGTGAAAGCCACAAAAATAGCGCCTAAGCCCAACAGCATCTTCAACGCTAAGCCTGGGCCGAGGCCACTGGTACGCAGAATTGTGAACTCGGAGCTTTGCGCGAACCGCGCCATGACAAACACGCTACCAATCAAAACAGCAATGGGCAGCAATTCGTACAAATGATTTGGAGCCATGAGCAACACATACAGCAATGCATGTTGGACTTGGTAGGAGCCGAAAGTGGAGCCACCAAATGATTTGCCAAGTTGCCCCAGTTCGTCTACAAAATCAAAGAATGAAAACAAGACCAAGAAGCCAAGGGCGACAAAAGCCACCGCGATGATGGTCTCTTTGTAGATGAGCTGGCGGATCGTCTTCATACGGGTCTGCCTTGGGTTTTCGTCATCTTGCTACGCGTTTTTATCCAAGACCGCAATGACCAGTTGTTGTGTCGTTTCGCCAACCACACAACGCCAATTAAGAAGGCACCGCCATGCAAAACCAGTAACAAGCCGATCATGGCGTAATTGCCAGAAGCTATCCAACTTTGACTGAGGTTAATCAAGTTGTAATACAAAGCAAAAGCCAACAACGCAAATATAAAACTGCCGTTACGGCTGGCTCGGGCGTTGCCACTGGCGATGGCAATGCCAAGAAACACAAAGTTAAGCGCTGCAAAAGCCAAACCCATGCGCCAAGCAAACTCGCCTTGATTGATAGGACTTGGCTTGCTTAACAGTTCTAAACTAGTCTTGGATTTTGCGGGGCCACCCTCAAACGGATTAATTTTTGAGGTTTTGACGATGTTGCCATATTCTTCAAAATCGCTGACCTTGGTTTGACCCGTTTGAAGGTTGGTCTCTGCGCTTTGCCCTTGATTGAGCAGCAAATATTGGCTCCCATCCTTACTTTCGATGCGACCGGAACGTGCCGTGGTCACGGACTCTTTACCGCCAGAAACCGAGGAGATGAAAATATTATTGTGGCCCGTCGTGTTTCCTTTTGCATCTGTCGACTCTTTGTCGATGAAAAAGACGCGGCTGCCATTGGCGGATTCTTGAAATTGACCCGGTGCAATGCGGTCCAAGTCGCCGCGCTGCTCAAATTGGGCGCGCATGTTTTGCGTTTGCTCATTCGTCCACGGCCAGACAAACAAGGCCAACAAACCGATGACCAAGCAAACAGGCCACGCAAAGCTGAACAAGGGACTGAGCAAGCCAGACAAACCGCGACCGCTGGAAAACCAAATCACCATTTCGCTGTCACGGTACATGCGCGACAGGGTGGCCACAATGGCTATGAACAAGCACAGTGTCAAAATAGTTGGCAAATGACCGAGCACAAAATAACCCATGATCAAGAGCACATCTGTCGGGTTGACGCGGCCACGGTTGGCCAAAAAAAGCACCCGAATCAGCATCATGGTCATCACCACGGTGATCAAAACCACCAGTGTTGCGCCAAAAGTGCGGCTTAATTCTTTTTTAATCGACGAATGAAATAGCATGAATTGGTTAAGATGGATAGCTCAAGTATAAAAGCACTCGGCATTCACTCTACTAGAAGCACTGATTATGGACTTTAAACTCAAACCCCAAGATTTAAACGCCGCAGCAAACACGGCCTGCGATGCCTTGATTGTGCTCATTCCTGAAGCCTATAACTTCGCAGGAGCCAATCCCTCCAAATTGAACCGGCCCACTAAAGTCGCTCATAAAGGGGCTACAGCGGGTAAAAGTGATGCCTCTGCGCCAGCCGATCTGCAGCAAACCATCGCACAGGCCATGGATGCAGGCGATTTTGAGGCCAAAACAGGCAAATTGCTCCATCTTTACCGCAATCCCCACACCTTGGCGACCCGTACCTTGCTGGTCGGCGCGGGCGACGGCAGCGCAAAAAGCCTGAAAGCGGCAACCACAGCGGCGATTGCGTCACTAAAATCGATCAAAGTCAACAAAATCGTGTTGTGTTTAGCCGCTGTGGCCGATGTGCCAGACGCCAGTCTGCGCGCCGTTCTGCTGACTGTGGCCGATACCAGCTACGTCTACACCAGCAGTAAAACCAAGGTTGAACCACGCAAAATTGTCGACGTGACAGTTGGTATCAATCCAGCTACTTTCGATGCTACTAAAATTGCAGCAACACAGGCCTATGTCAAGGCGACTGTATCGGGTATTGAGTTTGCCAAAGAGTGGGCCAACCGCCCAGCCAACTACGCCACACCGACCTTGCTGGGCAAAGCCGCTAAAAGCTTGGGCAAACACAAAAACATCAGCTGCGATGTGTTGGGTCTCAAAGAAGTCACTAAATTGGGCATGGGCTCCTTCATGGCCGTGGCGCAAGGCTCGCGCGAGCCGCTGCAGTTCATAGTCCTCAAATACAGCGGCGCTGCCAAAGCGCAAGCGCCAACGGTGTTGGTTGGCAAAGGCATCACCTTTGACACGGGCGGCATTTCCCTCAAACCCGCACCAGAAATGGACGAAATGAAGTTCGACATGTGCGGCGCAGCCAGCGTTTTAGGTACTTTCCGCGCTTTGGCAGACTTGCAACCACCTATCAACGTGATCGGACTGATTCCCGCTTGCGAAAACATGCCAGACGGCTTAGCCATCAAACCGGGCGACGTGGTGACCAGTATGAACGGCCAAACCATTGAGATTTTGAACACCGACGCGGAAGGCCGCCTGGTGCTGTGCGACGCCTTGACCTACGCTGAGCGCTTCAAACCCGTCGCTGTGGTCGACATTGCGACATTGACTGGCGCTTGCGTGATTGCTCTGGGGGCAGTGCGCAGCGGTTTGTTCAGCGCAGACGACGCTTTGGCAGCAGCTTTGACACAAGCCGGCGAAACCTCAGGCGACCTGTGCTGGCGCATGCCGCTGGACGACGAGTACGCCGAAGGCCTGAAAACCAACTTCGCAGACGTTGCCAACGTGGCAGGACGAGCGGGTGGTTCCATCACCGCCGCCAAGTTTTTGCAGCGCTTTACCGCTAAATTTCCCTGGGCGCATTTGGACATTGCGGGCACTGCGTGGAAGAGTGGGGCGGCCAAAGGCGCTACCGGGCGTCCAGTTGCCTTGCTATTGAATTATTTGCTCAATTCAGCATCAAATTCGCCTGTAGCCGGCGTATTTATTGATAAGTTAGCTCCTAAAAAAATAGTAAAAAAGACGTCATTAAAAGTTCCAAAAGCAGCTTGAAACGTCGTTTAATCGTAGCCCCGCATGACTGAAATCTCCTTCCACGTCAACGCGGCAGACAAGCTGGACTACGCGTGCCGTTTGCTGCGCACGAGTCAAAAAAAAGCGGCCAAAGTACTTGTCTGCGGTGAAGCGGTGCAGCTGCGCCAACTCAGCCAAATGCTGTGGGCGCTGACGGCCACAGACTTTGTGCCACATTGTTTTGTGGAAACTGGGTCTGCGCAACTAGCTCATTCGCCGATTGTGCTGATGCTTGGCGTGCCGGCGAATTTGGCAGTTGAACAGGCCGAAGCACTTGATGCAGTCGCTCACAACGAGGTTTTGCTCAATATTGGTGCAGTTTTGCCGGTTGGGTTTGAGCGCTTTGCCCGTTTGATTGAGCTGGTCAGCACCGAAGACACCGATTTGCAGTCCGCTCGGCTGCGCTGGAAGCACTACAAAGACCGTGGCTATGCCTTGAGTCGTTATGACGCGGTCAGCAAAGCCAAAACTGAGCATTGATTGAGGATGTTTTAGGTTGTTTTTGACACATTTCGGTGCTTAAAAGTAAATTGCACCGGGTTTGAACATGGATGTCGTCAAAAATGCGCACAAAATTGGCGCGTTTTTTGCTTTGATGTAGGTGTTATCCACTACGTCAGAAACGATGCACCATGTCTCGATCAGTCTCTAGCTCCAAAAAAACAGGCAGCGCAGCCACTAGCTCTGCTTCAAGTGGTTTCGGTCAGTTCTTAAAAAGCGGCCATTCCCCCACCTTGTTCGCCTCCTTCTTTTACTTTGCATTCTCATGCTGTATTTGGGTGCTGAACGGTGCCATGGCCCCGTTTATCTCTGAAGCTTTCCAGCTCAGTCCCGCCCAAAAGGGTTTGATGCTCTCCGTCCCCATCATCGCCGGTGCGCTGATGCGCTTCCCGCTGGGCATTTTGTCGCAGTACATTGGCCGCAAAAATGCAACCTTGGTCGAGATGAGCTTGATCTGCGTCGCCATGCTGTTCGGTTTCTTCTTTGTGAAAAGCTTCAACGACTTGCTGGCCATGGGCGTGCTTTTGGGTATTGCCGGCGCCAGCTTTGGCGTGGCGCTGAGCTTGGGTTCAGGCTCTTTCCCACCTAAACACAAGGGTTTGGCGATGGGTTTGGTCGGCGCTGGCAATGTTGGCACGGCGGTCTCGGTGCTGATTGCGCCACCTTTAGCGCAAGCTTATGGTTGGACGACGGTTTACGGCTTCGCCGCCGTGGGCATTTTGATACCCATGATTGTGATGATCTTTTTTGCCAAAGAGCCGCCAGATTTGGACAAACATGCGTCCTTCAAAGACCACATCGCCTGTTTGTTTGAGAAAGACGGGTGGGCCTTCAGCCTGATTTACGCCGTCACTTTTGGCGGATTCATTGGCTTGGCAACGTTTTTGCCAACTTACTACTATGACCAATTCGCCGTGAGCAAGGTGCAAGCCGGCCAACTCACCATGCTGGCCGCCTTCATGGGCGCAGCGCTGCGGGTGGTGGGCGGTTGGATTTCAGACCGTTTGGGTGGCGTCAACACCTTGACGTATGTACTCTTGATCATTGCTGCCACCTTGGTGCTGTGCGGTTTAAGCGGCGGCTCGCTGGCAGCCACCACCTTACTCATCATTGTGTGCTTTGCCGCTTTGGGTGCAGGCAACGGCGCTTTGTTCCAACTCGTGCCACTGCGCTGGCCCTTGAGCACGGCTGTTGCCGGCTCCATGATTGGTGAAATCGGCGCTTTGGGGGGCGGTTTGGTCCCTAATGCGATGGGTTTGTCCAAGCAATACACCGGCACCTATATGTGGGGATTCATCGTTTTTGCCTGCCTCGCAATGTTCATGCTGGGCATGCTGCGCGTGATGCAACTACGCTGGACTCGGACTTGGGCGGAGAAGGGTGGGCGGGCGCGTACAGCGTAAGCATATTTAGTTTCCCTTGCGGGCTGAATTCCTGATTTTGTGCAATAGACTAAACATTTGCTGCACAAATCAAGGAGTCACCCGAGATGTTTAAACTTCTTCTGTCACTGACTATTGCTGCAAGTTTAGGTGGCTGTGCCATTGCTCCGACACACCCGTCTTTGAGCAGGGCAGCGCTGCCGACTTTGATTCCGATTCATGATTTTGTAGCTAACACTGAGTCCACTGGTGGCTACGCTGTCTCTCCAGATGGTAAAAAACTGGCTTGGATTGGCTCACAAGGCACCAGTCCCGCTTTGTGGGTTAAAACCATGGGGCAAAACGACGCCAAAGCCTTCATCAAACGGCCACGTTATTACCGTTGGTCGGCAGACAGCCAATTCATTGCTTTGGTGGCAGACCAAGGCGGTGATGAAGACAACCACATCTATATCGCCAAAGTTGCAGGCGCAGACACCAGTTTGGTCGATGCGACGCCGTACGCCAAGTCCCGTGCCGACATCAATACGGTGGTTGAGGGCGGTTCAGACATCGTCATCACCTCTAACCAGCGTGATAAAAAGGTGTTTGATTTGCTCAAGCTTAATTTGAGTACCGGCAAGACCTCCCTCATGGCTGTTAACCCAGGCACTGTCGGGTGGTGGGGCGTTGATAAAGCCGGCCAATTGCGCGCACGCGTGATGCTTGAAGGTGATGCGAGTGTGCTGCAAGTTCCACAGACTGATGCGACTTGGAAGACCACCGCTCAGTGGAGCCGGTTTGATACGCTGTACCCCATCGATTTTGACAAAAATGGTCAATCTGCCTGGGTTTTGTCGAATCGGGGGCGCGACAAAATCGCTTTGGTGAAGTTCGAACTCGCCACGGGTATTGAAACGGTCGTGCAAGCCGTGCCTGAGGTCGATGTGGACCGCGTCTACATCAGCAAAAAGACGCATCTGCCACTGATGGTGCATTCCATGCCCGGTTATCCGCGTCAAGAGATTTTTGACGCACCGTTGAAAGCGCGTCTAGAGGCTCTAGTGGCGCTCACGGGTGCGCAGCAAGCAGATGTCAGAGTCAGCAGCAGCGATGACAGCGAGCGAAACTTCACTGTAGTTATCAGTACTGACAAAGGCACCAAGAATTACCTGTTGGCAGAGCAATCGGCTGAACCGGTGCTTTTGGGGGAAAGTAACATCAGCCGTTTAACCGGTCTGTCGGACATGAAACCCATCAGCTTCACTAGCCGTGATGGTTTGCCAATCAACGGTTATTTAACGCTGCCCAATGGGGTTGAGGTCAAAAACCTGCCTATGGTGCTCTTTGTTCACGGTGGCCCGTGGGCACGTGACCGTTGGAGTGACAATGTGTTTGCACAGGTTTTATCGAATCGCGGATACGCCGTTTTGCAGGTCAATTACCGTGGCTCATCGGGCTATGGCCGTGCTTTTCAAGAAAAAGCCATCGGCGAGTTTGCCGGCAAGATGCACGATGATTTGGTTGACGGCGTGCAATGGGCGGTTAAAACAGGCTTTGCGGACCCCGCCAAAGTCGCCATTTTGGGTGGCAGCTACGGCGGTTACGCCGCTATGGTGGGCGCAACTTTCACCCCAGAGGTCTTTGCTTGCGCGGTGAACCAAGTCGGTGTTACTGATTTAGCGCGTTTGCTTGAAACCGCTCCGCCTTACTGGGAGCTGGGCTTGCCATGGTGGCATCGTTACGTTGGCAACCCAGCCAAAGCCGAAGACCGCGCCGTGATGAACGCCAAATCACCGCTCTACAAAGCCGACAAAGCCACCCGCCCGATTTTGATCATGCACGGCGTCAACGACCCCCGCGTCAAAATCGAGCAGTCAGAGCTGATGGTGGCCGCCCTGCAAAAAGCTGGCAAACAAGTCGATTACCTTACCTTCCAAGGCGATGGCCACGGCAACCAAAAGTGGAACAACCGCTTGGCTCTGCTCCGTAAAACCGAAGACTTCTTAGCGACTTGCCTAGGCGGACGCAGCAGCGCTTTTGACTATTACCAGCTGGCTGCTTGGATGTTTTGAGGTAATTTGTTTGTTATAAATTTAGTAGCAAACTATTAATTAAATACGCCATCTACAGCCAAAAAATCCTTAAAAACATGATAAGTCACTCAATCGCGGCTATTTCTGCAAAAACAGCAGCCAGTAGATCAAGAGCAGGTTAAAGAGCAGCGAGACGCTCAATCCAATCTTCCAGACTACCGTTTAATTGTTGAATAGTTACAATGGAAAAATATGCCAACCATCAGTGCTTTTTACGGGATTTTGATTAGGATGTTCTTTAACGACCATGCGCCGCCACATTTTCATGTGCAGTATGCGGAATTTAAGGCAACTGTTGAGATCAAAACACTTACTGTTGCGAGTGGCGAGTTGCCGCGTAGGGCTCAAGAGCTGGTTTTAGATTGGGCGGAGCTGCATCAGCAAGAGTTGCTTGAAGATTGGCGTTTGTGCATGGAAAAGCAGCAACCTAACGCGATTGCGCCTTTAAAGTGAGGTCGTCTATGAAATGGGATGTCATTGAAGTCAAACCTGTTGCACCACTGGCTTTGCAAGTGCGGTTTGCCGATGGTACAGAAGGCAAAGTGCAGTTTGAAGCCAGCCACCTGACAGGTGTGTTCTCGGTTTTAAAGGACCCTGTGCTGTTTCAAAAAGCACATATTGAAGACGGTGCGGTTGCGTGGCCCGGCAATATCGACCTCGCCCCTGATGCGATGTACGACTCTATCAAGTCGGATGGTGTTTGGGTGTTGCGTTAAAGTTTGGTTCAATCAATATTTGCTACAAATAAAATAGCAAACTATTTAGTAAATACGCCGGCTAAAGCCAAAAATAGCCTTAAAAACACGATAAACTGTTGAATCGCGGCTATTTAGGTACCAAAATGCTCAAAACCAAGGCTAGTTGTTCATGATTGACGTTTGGCCCTGTTAAGGTTGCATAGCCAATAAACGCACAATACGACCATCGTGCTAGCACGGTTGCCTCATTTTGCGACCAGCCGACGCCACGCAATAGCTGCTCTAAGTATGCTAATCGTTGTTCATCGACGCGCATTTGTATTTCTTGGGTCTTAGGATGGGTAAGCGACCATGCTCTTATGGCTCTGGCCAACGTGAAATCTGCACTTGCAGAGCCTATAAACAGATTTTTCAATTTTGTTTGAGCATCCCCGCCAATGCTCTCAACCCACTCAATTGCTTGCTGTGTGTGACAGCGTTCCCATTCTTCTAGCAAAGCGGTTTGGAAATCTTCTAAATCTTTGAAGTGCCAATAAAAACTGCCTTTTGTGACACCCATTTGCTCGGCAATAAGCATGACGCGCAAGCCTTCCGCGCCTTTACTGGCGAGGGTTTGCAAGCCTGCATTTAACCAACTTTGTCGATTTTGTTTGTCATCCATGAGTTGAAGATGTTATCACCATACCGTAAGGTATTGACAAGGCATATTTACTAGATTAACATTACCATACCTTGAGGTACGGTGTAAATAATCTAAAACGTATTCGGTTTTTGAAAAAAAGAAAGAGTCATTGCATGCTGCAACCCATCGCTCCCAACATTTGGCACACAACGCACGAGTTCACATCGACGGGTATGCGCATCACCTCGCGTATGACGGTGGTGCGTTTGGGTGACGGCATGTTGTGGCTACATTCACCAGTCGCTATTTCTGCGGCCTTAAAAGCCGAGTTGCAGGCGCTGGGGGAGGTTGCTTACGTGGTGGCACCTAACAAAATGCACCACCTGTTTGTGCAAGATTGTTTGGCTGCTTTCCCCAATGCCAAGCTCTTTGGCGCTCCGGGGTTGCGGAAGAAGCGGCCTGATTTGACGTCACTGCAAGAGCTAAATGCAGCGGGTACAACTCCGCCATGGCAAAAAGACTTGGATCAAGTCTTTTTTGACGGTATTCCCTTGGGTAACGAGACCGTTTGGTTTCACAAAGCATCAGGTACGCTGATCGTCACGGATTTGTTGCAGTTCTATCAGGGCGATTTACCGTTTGGCGGCAGGCTTTACGCACAGCTCAACAGCGTGCGCACACTGTTGGCCGTGCCACGCATGATTCGCTGGGTTATCAAAGACAAAACTGCTGCCAAAGCCAGCGCTGCAAAAATCCTTCAATGGCCGTTTGAACGTGTGGTTGTGGCGCACAACTGCATCGTCGATGTGGATGCCCATGCGGCAGTGACCCGTGCTTTTGCCTGTTTTGAATAAATTGCTACAAATAAAATAGCAAACTATTTAATAAATACGACGGCTACAGACAAAAGTAGCCTAAAAAACTACTCTAAAATGATTCCTCGGCTATTTCGGCAAAAACAGCAGCCAGTAGATTAAGAGCAGGTTGAAAAGCAGAGATACGCCAAGGCCAATTTTCCACACTGCTGTCGGGTCGCGTTGGATGAGCGGGGTGGTCAGCGGCGCGTTCAGGGGGCGGGAAGCGCCGCGTTCTAGGGCTAGGAGCAGTTCTTCGGCGGTTTCAAAGCGTTGGCGTTTGTCTCGGGCAATGGCTTTGAGGACGATGTGGTCCAGCCAGATCGGAATTTCTGGGTTGTGGCGACTGGGTGGGACGGGGTCGCGGTAATAGCGGCCGGCTTGGTAGGGCAGCACTTCACCGTAGGGGAGCTTGCCAGTCAAGAGTTGGTACAGGGTCACGCCGAGTGCAAAGAGGTCGCTTTGCGCATCGGGCAGCTCTTTTTCAGCATTTTCACCATTGCTCGTGCCCAAACCCGCACCGGTTTTG
>JAYVSU010000157.1:0-2637 GCA_043775055.1 Polaromonas sp. | reverse complement strand
GCCCATTGCCAACCGCCGTTGTTGGCAGATAAATCAAAATCATTTAATTTTTCAGCAAAATATCGTTCACCCCAACGCCAATCAATACCCAAATCTTTGACAAGAAAACTGGCTACCACCATGCGCAATCTGTTGTGCATGTAGCCGGTTTGGTTGATTTGTGCCATTGCAGCGTCCACAATCGGGTAGCCTGTACGGCCTTCACACCACGCTTCAAAGAGTTTTTTTGCGTGAATTCCGTGTTCCCATTTGATGGCATCATATTCTGGCTTGAACGAGCGATTCGCTGCGTACGGAAAGTTACTGATGATTTGAAAGTAAAAATCACGCCAAATCAATTCACTCAACCATACCGTAGCACCTTGGCTGCCATGCAGCGTGCGCTGATGTGCTATTGCTGCCAGCTTGCGAATTGAAACTGTGCCAAAACGCAAATGGACACCTAAATAGCTAGGACCTTTGATTGATGGGAAATCACGCGTAGCGTGGTAGTCATCCATGCGATCAAAAAAATCTTCAAACAATGTCAAACCGCCGCTGACTCCTGAAGGTATTTTTAAAGCAGATAAATTAGTTTTTTCGAAGCCAATATCTGCAAGCGTTGGTATTGATTGGCGAAACTGCACGGGTCTGTCCGCTAGCGCTGCTACATAGCTTCGCACCGGGTAGGACTTGAGATAAAAATCATCAAGTTTTTTGAGGACAGCATTTTTATAAGGCGTAAAAACCCCATAAGGTTTGCCCATTTGTGTCAATATCTCAGTACGCTCAAAAAGCACATGGTCTTTGTAGGTATGAAAAGCGATGCCGAAGTCTGCCAAACGACCTAAAACGGCAGCGTCACGCTCAACCGCTTGCGGTTCGTAATCGTGATTGGTGAAGACGGCTTGCACGCCTAACTCTTTTGCAAGTTTGGGAATGTCTTGACCTGACCAAGCGTAGCGAACCATCAAACCTGCATGTGGTTTTTCGGCAGATGTCCGAATCAAGGCATCTAGTTCGATCAAAGATTCACGAATAAACTCAACGCGACGGTCAGATTTTGGCAAAAGATCCAAAATTTCACGGTCAAATACGAAAACGCAATGCACAAGTTTGCAGTTTTTAAGTGCATGATAAAGCGCAGCATTGTCGTCCACTCGCAAGTCGCGTCTAAACCACATTAAACCAGTATCGAATTGTTTGCCCATGTTGCCGTTAAAATTAGTTTATGTCTGCTGATTCTGTTCTCGTCCCCCCCCATTTTGCTCCGATTAATCTGACGCATCATTTTTTGATTGCTATGCCCGGTTTGCAGGACAGGGGCTTTACCAAATCTGTCGTGTATCTGTGCGAGCACAGTGAACGGGGCGCGCTGGGGCTGATCATCAACAAACCAAGCGATATGGACCTTAAATGCTTGTTTGATAAGGTGGATTTACCGTTGGACCGTACCGATTTATCTGGCACCCCCGTTTTTGAAGGTGGCCCCGTGCAAACAGAACGTGGTTTTGTGCTGCATGACGCCATGCTGGGCACACCCTTTGAGGGCGATACAGCCTCCTCTGATTCAGTCTATGCCTCGACCATGGTTATCCCTGGCGGTTTGGAGATGACCACCTCTCGCGATGTTTTGGAAGCTATCTCGTCAGGTGCGGGTCCGCGTCGCGTTTTGGTGTCGCTCGGCTATTCGTCTTGGGGAGAAGGGCAGTTGGAGTCCGAGCTGGCAGACAACAGTTGGCTCACCGTTGCGGCAGACACGACCGTGATTTTTGATACGCCCATTGCGCAACGTTACGACCAAGCCCTTAAGCTTTTGGGTGTTGAGGCTTGGATGCTGTCCACCGTAGCGGGCCACGCATGAGCGGTTTAACATCAACGACGGCTCCTGTGTCTGCGGTGGTATCTATAGCGGCAAGTCACCAGTCTTTTTTAGCATTCGATTTTGGCCTCAAGCGCACAGGTGTGGCGGTCGGTAACCGTCTAACGCGCAGTGCGCAAGGCTTAGCTACCGTCAAAGCTGAAGGAGATGCGCGCTGGCCTTTGATCGATGCGCGGATCAAAGAGTGGCAGCCAGATGCCATTGTGATTGGCGTCCCCTTCCACCCAGATGGTGCAGCGCATGAAAACACAAAACGGGCGCAAAAATTTGGCCGCCAGTTGCATGCCCGCTATAAACTGCCCGTATTTGAGGTCGATGAGCGCTACAGCACCACCGAAGCCCTAGAAATGGGTGCTAAAGACGCCGACGCTGCGGCAGCCTGTATCATTCTGGAGCAATTCTTGAGGAACCTGCCTTGACGACAAACAATGCCGACCCTGCCAACAAAACCAATAGCTCAGCCATTGGCACTTTGACCTTAGACGCCGAGGCACTCTACAAAGAGCTTTTGCGTCATGTACGGCAAATCTTGACGCCTAGCACCCAGCTGGTGGGCGTCACTTCTGGTGGCGCTTGGTTGGTCGAGCGTTTGCAGCGTGATTTGAGCTTGGCTGGCCAAGCTGGCGTCATTTCTTCCAGCATGCACCGTGATGATTTTCACCAACGCGGCCTCAGTGCCGGTGGTCAAACCGTGTTGCCTTTCGATGTCAATGGGGCAGACATTTTACTGTTTGATGACGTGCTCTATACCGGCCGCACTATTCGCGCCGTACTCA
>JAYVSU010000156.1:0-3283 GCA_043775055.1 Polaromonas sp. | reverse complement strand
AAACCGGCTGCAACGCCATCTACCAAAAACAGTGGTGAACAAATCAAAGTAGCTGGCGGGGACACAGCGGGAAAAATTGCGGCCAATAACCTACCCGCCAATGTTTCATTAGACCAAATGCTGGTGGCGATGCTGCGTGGCAATCCTGAAGCATTTGTGGGAAACAACGTTAACCGCTTGAAAGCAGGCTCGATTTTGTCGTTGCCAAGCGCTGAAGAAGCCCAAGCGACATCGACCAATACAGCGCGCCAAAACGTTCTGGCACAAAGCAAAGATTTCAACAGTTTCAGGCGCAAGCTGGCAGAAAATGCGCCGATTCTTGCGTCAAAAACACCTGATCGCCAAGCTGGCGGCAAAGTCGAAGCCAAAGTTGAAGACAAGAAAACTGCCGCTGTCACACCTGACAAGCTCACCCTGTCCAAAGGCAGCTTGAATGCAGATTCCAAAGCTGGCGCTAAAGACAACTCCGACAAGATTGCCAAAGAAAGACAAGCCAAGGACGACGCAGCCCGTGTTGCCGAACTTGCAAAAAATAAGAGCGATTTGGACAAAATAGCAGCGGGAATGGCTGCTGCGCCTGCAGTAGCTGCAAAACCGGTTGCTGCAACACCTGCGGCATCAACCCCGACTGCATCTGTAACCCCAACCAAACCTGGAACGCCTGTAGCGCCAGTTGCTGTTACGGCTCCTGCCGCCGTGGCCGCTGCAGCAGCATCTATCGCCCCAACTGCGCCCGTGGCAGCAACAGTTACAGCACCAGCTACAGCGCCAGTGGCAACGCCGCCTACCGCTGCAGCTGCGCCTGAAGTCAAGCCAGTTGTTCCCGCAAAACCAGTAGTCGTCGCTAAAGCACCGGTGCCCGAGCCAAACTTCATGGATGACTTGATGGACAATCCGGCCGCCTTGCCTGCGGCAGGTGGCTTGCTGGCACTGCTAGCCGCTGGTGGTTTGTATATGGCAAAAAAACGCAAAGAGCGTTTGGCAGCTGAGGATGATGAAGATAGCAACGCTGACTTTGAAGCGCAATCTTTCTTTCACACCACCAACCACGCCATCGAGCCCACCCATGATGTTGCGACTGAAACGGCCGCTGTGGTGGCGGGTGCAGCTGTTCATGAGACAGTGACCGAGCCAACCTTCACGTTGCCGACCATGCCTGAAGCAGCGCCAGCTGTCGCGCAGACTGCAGCTTTTGTGCCCCTGCCAGAAGTTACCACTCTCACGCCTACACCGGTCATTGAAACCATCGCGCCGGTAGTTTCTTTTGTCGACCCCGAGGACAATTTCCCAGAATTTACACCGTCTGAATTCTCCGAACGCACAGTTGCTCAACTTCACCCTGAAACGGCCAAGTCGCCAGCTTCAGTTGATCTTGATTTGGACTTCGACTTTGGATCTGGCTTCCAAAGCCCGCCAGCTGCGCCAGCTGTTGTAGCAGACAAGAAGCCTAGCAATATCCTTGACTTTGACATGCCTTCGATTTCGCCAGCAGCGGCTCTGGCGGCAACAGCGGCAGCGGCTTCAACTGCGGCTGTCGTGTTACCGACGGCAAAGGCGGTAGCTAAAGTCGAGCATGCTGACGTGATAGCAAAAGCCCCTGATCATGCGCCGCTCGACTTCAATATGGACAGTTTGTCGCTTGACTTAAACGCTCCCAACAAAGCCGCAGCTGCTGCAAGTGCCGTCGATTTGAATGGTCCTTTAGAAACCAAATTAGCGCTGGCGCAAGAATTCCGCGCTATTGGCGACGCAAACGGCGCAAAAATGCTCGCGCAAGAAGTGATTGCCTTGGCTTCTGGCAGCCTCAAAATCAAAGCAGAAACTTTGTTGGCTGAAATTGGCTAGGCGGCATTGTCGAACCTTGTGCGAATTGCGTTAGGCGTTAGCTACAACGGCCAAGCGTATGAGGGCTGGCAGAGCCAGCTCTCCCGCAAAACGATTCAAGACAATCTAGAAGCTGCGCTGGGCAAATTTACCCAGCACAAGGTTTCTACGTTGTGTGCTGGCCGCACCGACTCTGGTGTGCATGGCTTGATGCAAGTGGTGCATTTTGATACTGAGATTGAACGCGAACCCAACTCTTGGGTACGCGGCACCAATGCGCATCTGCCCCACGATATTGCCGTCCAATGGGCACAAGTCATGCCTAGCACCTTTCATTGCCGTGCCAGCGCCACAGCACGCCGCTATGCCTACGTGGTGCTGGAATCTGCCGTGCGCCCCAGCGTTGAAGCGGGCCGCGTCGGTTGGGTGTACCGAGGCCTTGATGAAACAGCCATGAACCAAGCCGCCAGCTACCTGCTGGGCGAGCATGATTTCAGCTCTTTTCGCGCATCGGCCTGCCAAGCTTTGTCGCCCGTCAAAACCATTCAACGCATTGATATTTCGCATCGTGGTGAACCCATGTCCCGCTACTGGCGCTTTGAATTTGAAGCCAACGCTTTTTTGCACCATATGATTCGTAACATCATGGGCTGCTTGCTGATGGTGGGCGATGGCCGCAAACCACCCGAATGGATCTTGGAAGTAATCGCTAAGCGTGACCGTGATGCCGCAGCACCGACGTTTTCACCCGATGGCTTGTACTTCTTAGGCCCGGTCTACCCTGCACACTGGGGTTTACCAAAGCAAACCGCGCTTTTTGACTGGCTGCCATAGACGCTTAAGATAGCCCAGGCAGGTTGAAAACCCGCGCAATGGACTAAGATTGCTAGCTATGACGACTCTTGCGACACCTCACAGCCCATTTGCACCCGCCACTGCTCAGCTTGCAAACACCAGAACCCGCATCAAAATCTGCGGTTTGACCCGTGAACAAGACGTGGATGCAGCCGTCGCAGCCGGAGCAGATGCCATCGGGTTTGTGCTTTACAAATCCAGTCCGCGCTACGTGTCGCCTGAACGAGCTGCAGAATTAGCGCGTCGTTTGCCACCGTTTGTTACACCTGTACTGCTATTTGTCAACGAAATTACTACAAATATCATAGCAACATGCTCAATGATTACGCCGGCTATTATCCAGTTTCATGGTGATGAGACGCCTGAAATGTGCTCTGAGGTAAATCGAACTTTTCTGCGCGCAGCGCGTATTCCCCTTGGTCCTGACGCAGCGGACTTTGACCTTGTAAAATACGCTCAAGATTATTCACAAGCTCAAGCCATCCTCCTCGACGCGCACGTTGAAGGCTATGGCGGCGGCGGAAAAACATTCAATTGGTCACTGCTTCCAACAAACGTCAACGCTCACCTCGTCTTAAGTGGTGGGCTGAACGCTGCCAACGTG
>JAYVSU010000155.1:0-15125 GCA_043775055.1 Polaromonas sp. | reverse complement strand
GACTGTTTTATTGGTATTTTTTGTATTGGCACGCCGCTTGGTGAATTCTCCGTTTGGTGGGACTTTGAAGGCCATTCGCGACAATCGTTTGCGTGCCATGGCCATTGGCATCCCTGTAACTGCACGACTCGCAGTCATCTACACCGTGGCAGCAGGCGTGGCAGGCGCAGCTGGAGGACTCTTGGCACAAACTTCTGGCTTCGCTTCGCTGGATGTTTTTGCATTTGACCGCTCTGCGGATGTGATGTTGATATTGGTGATTGGTGGCACCGGCTGGTTGTATGGTGGCGTGGTTGGTGCGGTCGTCTTTAAGTTGATGCAGGACATGATTTCGGCCATCACACCACAATACTGGACTTTCTGGATAGGCCTATTTCTCGTTGTGCTGGTACTTGTCGGGCGTGAGCGGCTCATCAGGCCATGGACGTGGTGGCGCAAGGTCAAGACCGAGGTGAAAGCATGAGCCATCACTCTTCAGATGATATCGTGCTCAGCGCCCAAGGACTCATCAAGCGTTTTGGTGGCATCACAGCGACCAACAATGTCACCTTAGACCTGAAAAGAGGGGCGCGCCACGCTTTGATTGGCCCCAATGGTGCGGGTAAAACAACGCTGATCAATTTGTTGACGGGTGTGTTGGAGCCCTCGGAAGGGCGCATTATTTTGGAAGGCCAAGACATTACGCTACTGGCACCCCATCAACGTGTTAAACGTGGCATGGTGAGGACCTTCCAAATCAATCAGTTGTTTGATACGCTGACGCCGCTGGAAACACTGGCATTGACGGTGTCCCAGCATCTAGGTTTAGGGGGTAAATGGTGGCAAGCGCTGGGTTCGAATAATGCCGTCCTACAACGTTGCGAAGGCTTGCTGGAGCAGTTTCACTTGACTGCGGTGATGAATCAAAAAACCAATGTCATGGCCTATGGGAAACGCCGCCTGCTGGAGATTGCGATTGCATTGGCTTGTGAACCTCGTGTGTTGTTATTGGATGAACCTGTAGCGGGTGTGCCAGCGGGTGAGCGCGAAGAGTTATTGCAAACGGTCGCCAATCTGCCTGCCGATGTCTCCGTTCTGTTGATTGAGCATGACATGGATTTGGTGTTCAGTTTCGCCAATCGCATGACGGTGCTGGTGAATGGGACGGTACTGACTGAAGGTGACCCCGAACAAATTGCGAACGATCCGCAGGTAAAAGCCGTGTACCTAGGCCATAGTGAGGAAGTGACACATGGCTGATTTATTGAAAGTAGAGAGTCTGAGTGCAGGCTATGGCGAGGCTGTGATACTTAATCATGTATCGCTGTCTCTTGCCGAGGGGCAGACCTTGGCTTTGCTGGGTCGAAACGGCACAGGTAAGACGACCCTCATCAACACCTTGGCCGGTGCCACGCGTCAACACGCAGGCAGTATCACGCTCGGTGGTATTTTGCTGCATAAGCTGCCCTCGCATGAACGCGCCGAGAAGGGTATTGGCTGGGTGCCGCAAGAGCGAAATATTTTTAAATCGCTCACTGTAGATGAAAACCTCACGGCCGTGGCAAGACCTGCGCGTATTGGGCGCAGCGCGGCGCATTGGACGCCCACGCGTGTATATGAGATGTTCCCACGTCTTGCCGAACGTAAAGGCAATCTAGGTACGCAGCTCTCTGGTGGCGAACAGCAAATGTTGGCAGTGGGACGCGCGCTGGTGCTTAACCCCGCACTGCTATTGCTTGATGAGCCCTTAGAAGGCCTTGCACCCATCATTGTCCAAGAGTTGCTGCGCGCCATACGTCGTATCACGCGTGAAGAAGGTCTCAGCGCGATTATTGTGGAGCAACATCCACAGGCCATTCTTGCAATATCTGATGCAGCTATTGTGTTGGACCATGGCACCGTCGTTCATGCGGGCACTGCCTCTGTCTTGAGCAATCAGCCCGAATTGTTGGATCGTCTGCTTGGTGTTGCTCGCTAATTTGAATGGATGGACTGTGTTGGAGGAGCAGATATTCAGCCAGGCGGTTGCAGTAACATCCGAACATGGATAAATCGGACACCCAATCAGATGTGCTACCTCGAGATGCCCAAAGCATCTTAGAGTTAGCAGCGAAATCTATGTTTGATCTGTTTGCTAATGCCAGTGAAGGCATGATGCTGGTTGATCGTCAAGCGCGTGTGGTTTGGATCAATGATCAGTACAAGCGGTTTTTGCCGGCATTAGGCTTTGAGCGGGTTGAAGATTTTGTCGGACATCCGGTAGCTAGCGTTGTGCAAAACACCCAAATGCATCATGTGCTGGAAACCGGCAAACCCATACTGATTGATTTGCTCACCAATCGTGCCGGTACCTTTGTTGTGAGTCGTATCCCGTTGCGCGACACATTTGGCGAAGTCATTGGCGCATTAGGCATTGTGTTATTTGATCATGCTGAAACCAGCTTGCAGCCATTGGTAGGAAAGTTCGCGTTACTGCAACGTGATCTTGATGATGCTAGGCGAGAACTAGCAACTCAGCGCAGCAGTCAACGCAATAACCAACACCCTAGCCAGCGGCAGTCAAGATACACATTTGCAAGTTTTGTGGGAGCCAGTCCAGCTGCGGTAGAGGTTAAAAGACAAGCTCGGCGAGCTGCGCAAACCTCGAGTCCTGTTTTGCTTTTAGGTGAAACGGGTACTGGGAAGGAGCTTTTGGCGCATGCAATACACGCATCTTCTCCCCGATCCGCCGGACCTTTTATCAGTCTCAATATTGCCGCAGTACCAGAGACGCTTCTTGAGGCTGAGTTTTTCGGCGTGGCACCTGGTGCATATACGGGCGCTGATCGTAAAGGACGTGATGGTAAATTTCGGTTAGCAGATGGAGGTACACTTTTCTTAGATGAGATTGGTGATATGCCTCTTGGCTTGCAGGCAAAATTATTACGCGCCCTGCAAGAGGGGGAGATTGAGCCATTGGGTTCTAACAAGTTGATTCCATTTGATGCCAGAGTTATTGCGGCCACATCCCGTGATTTGAACAAGCTGGTGCGGGATGGGAGTTTCCGTGAAGACTTGTTTTACCGTCTCAATGTGTTGCCTATTCGCGTGCCGCCACTGCGAGAGCGACGTGAAGATATCCCAGCCTTAGTTGAATTGTTAGGAGAGGACATGGCTTTGCGCAGCGATACGCTGCCACCCGAGTTGAGCGTGGATGCACTCTCGCTTTTATCAGCTCAAACTTGGAGGGGTAATATTCGGGAACTCCGAAATGTGTTGGAACAAGCTGCCATGCGCAGTGACTCACACCGCATTTTGGCTTCGCAACTCCAAGCGGTGCTGCATGAATCTGGTGTGACACAGTTGTTGCCGTCTATCTTGCCGGCGCCCACATTCATTCAAACAACTACTGACACAGTCCGACCTTTGATGGAGCAGGTGGCGGAGTTGGAGCGGCAAGCCATTGCAGCAGCCATGAAGACCGCCGAAGGTAACAAGGCGGCTGCGGCAAGAATGCTAGGCATTTCACGCGTGAAGCTGTATGGTTTACTTGAAAAAAATGTATAAATTATATACACATGTTTAATTTTTAAACGCAATAAAATGTTTAAAAAATATGCATAAATTAAATATTTTAAAATTATTTCAAATAAATCAATGACTTGCAATTTGGCATGTTTGATGCATAGTTGGTTGGGTTTACGCGCATTATTATTACAGGAGACAACTATGCACCGTCGTACTTTGGTTTCGCACATTGCGCTCACTGCTACCGCAGTGGCTTGCACATTGGCTTCAACCTTGGCATTTAGCCAAGAGAAGCAAATCAAGATTGCACACATTTACAGCAAAACGGGCCCATTAGAGGCCTATGGTAAGCAAACCGGTGTCGGCTTTATGATGGGTTTGGACTATGCCACCGGAGGCACGATGATGGTGGCAGGCAAAAAATTGGTGGTCATTGAAAAAGACGATCAAGGCAAGCCTGATTTGGGTAAGAGCTTGCTTGCGGCAGCTTATGGTGATGACAAGGTTGATCTGGCTGTCGGACCAACAGCATCGCCAGTGGCCTTGGCGATGTTGCCGGTTGCTGAGGAGTACAAGAAGATTTTGTTGGTTGAGCCTGCCGTGGCAGATTCAATTACGGGTGAGAAGTGGAATAAATACATTTTTCGCACTGGTCGTAACAGCTCGCAGGATGCCATTTCTAACGCAGTTGCTCTGGACAAAGCTGGCGTTACCATTGCCACCATGGCGCAAGACTCTGCCTTTGGTCGTGATGGCGTCAAAGCTTTTAAAGAAGCCATCAAAAAAGCCAAAGTAGTTCATGAAGAGTTCTTGCCGCCAACGACTACAGACTTTACTGCCGGCGCACAGCGCTTGATTGATAAACTCAAAGACCAACCAGGCCGTAAAGTCATTTTCATTATTTGGGCGGGTGGGAATCCATTCAAGATTGCGGACATGGATCTGAAACGCCACGGCATTGAAATCGCTACAGGGGGTAATATTTTGCCAGCTATGACAGCGTATAAACAGTTTCCAGGTATGGAAGGCGCGGCATATTATTATTTCGGTATTCCCAAGAATCCAGTTAACGAAGCGCTGGTGGCGCAACACTACAAGCAGTTCAAATCTCCGCCAGACTTCTTTACCGCAGGCGGATTTTCAGCTGCCATGGCTGTGGTGACGGCGCTTAAAAAATCTAACGGTGATACCACTGCAAACACATTGATTAAAACCATGGAAGGCATGAGCTTTGATACGCCTAAAGGAAAGATGACTTTCCGTAAGGAGGATCATCAAGCTATGCAAAGCATGTACCACTTTAAGATCAAAGTAGACCCCGCTTTTGCTTGGGGTGTACCTGAACTCGTGCGCGAGATCAAAGCGGAAGAGATGAATATCCCCATCCGCAACAAACGCTAAATACGACGCTAGTTGATGAGTGAGATCCCCCACGACGTGGGGGCAGGATTTCTTTTGTTGAAAATCTGGAGATGCATCATGAAAAAAAACTGGCTGATGAGAAAGCTTGCGTTTGTTGTCACGTCTTGGGCTTCGTTGGCTGCGTTTGCAGCCCCCTTGCCGCAGTTCGTTGTCGACAAAACGCAGACAAGTTTGTCGGGCATATCGTCAGGCGGTTATATGGCAGTTCAGCTCCATGTGGCTTATTCTTCGACCTTTAAAAAAGGCGTTGGTGTTGTAGCTGGTGGGCCATACTACTGCGCAGAAGGTTCAGTCACCAATGCAACGGGTCGCTGCATGACTCATAGCACCAGTATTCCTGTCGCTAGTCTGGTAAGTACGACCAACAGTTGGGTCACCAGTAGTTTGATCGATTCGACATCGAACCTAAGTGGTTCCAAGGTCTATCTGTTCTCAGGCACCTTAGATAGCGTGATCAAACCACTCGTCATGGATGACCTGAAAACCTATTACCAAAACTACATCCCAGCTGCAAATATCGCATATAAAAAAGATATTGCCAGTGAGCACGCTATGGATACGGATGACTATGGCAGCAGTTGTTCTGTGAAAGGTGCTCCCTACATTAACAACTGCAACTTCGATTTGGCGGGCGAAATTCTCAAGCATATTTATGGCCCCCTGAATCCGCGCAACAATGGCACTTTGCCAGGCACCTTCACGGAATTTGACCAAACAGCTTTTGTGTCGGCTCATGGCATGGCGACAACGGGTTGGGTCTATGCGCCACAAGCCTGCTTGGCTGGGGTTACCTGCCGAGTCCATGTTGTATTACATGGTTGCAAGCAAAATACGGCAGATGTAGGACAGCAATATGTACGCAATACGGGCTATAACCGGTGGGCAGATACAAACAACATCGTTGTACTGTATCCACAGACCAGTACGGCAGCAACCAATAGCTGTTGGGACTGGTGGGGCTATGACAGTGCTAACTACGCAAAAAAGTCAGGGCCGCAAATGGGGGCTATCAAAGCTATGGTGGATCAACTCTCTAGCGGAACAGCGCCCTCAGCCTTGCCGCCACCCAACAGCGTGGCCGCCTCAGGCGCCACCAGCAGTAGCATGACGCTCACTTGGACGGCAGTCAATGGCGCAACTGGCTATAACGTTTATCGGAACGGCGTCAAAGTGAATGCCGTGCTCGTGTCCGCATCGACGTATGCGGATCAAGGACTATCAGCAGGCACGACATATGCATGGAGTATCAAGTCGGTCGATGGTTCAAATGCAGAAAGTGTTTCATCACCAATGGCTCAGGGCACAACCACCGGTATTGCAGCTGTTTGCTTTACCTCCGATAACGTAACGCATGTCTTAGCAGGTCGGGCAACTGTTTTATGGGGCTTTGACTATGCTTACGGCTCGGCTCAGAGTATGGGGCTCTATAACGTGTTCGTGAATACCACTCTGAAGCGAACTGCACCCGGCTATTACGTCATAGGAACTTGCCCATGAGAAAGTATTTGCAACCATGAGTTTGTTATCAACTCGAGATTTGACCATTCGTTTTGGCGGCCACATAGCAGTCAATAACGTGACCTGCAGTTTTGAACCAGGTACTTTGACGGCGATTGTGGGTCCCAATGGCGCAGGCAAGACAACCTATTTCAACCTGATTTCTGGGCAACTCAAAGCGACGTCCGGAACGGTACAACTGAATGGCGAGGAACTATCTGGCATGACCGCATCAGCGCGCACCCGTGCTGGCCTGGGTCGAGCTTTTCAATTGACCAATTTATTTCCAAATCTGACCGTTTTGGAAAATGTGCGTTTGGCTGTACAAGCATCGTGCGATGGTCCGCACAAGCATGGCTTTAATCTTTGGAGTATATGGAGTGACCATACCGTGCTAACACGGCGCGCACAAGAAATATTAGAGACCGTTTCTATGGCCGACAAACAAAACACTATTGTGGCCAGTTTGCCACATGGTGATCAACGCAAGCTTGAAGTTGCGTTGTTGATGGCGTTAGACCCCTTGGTCTACATGTTCGATGAGCCGACAGCCGGCATGAGTGCGGATGAGGCACCCGTCATTCTGAATCTCATTCGAAAACTGAAAGCCGATAAAAGCAAAACTATTCTCTTGGTAGAGCACAAGATGGATGTCGTGCGCGATCTTGCTGACCGCATCATCGTCTTGCATAATGGATTACTGGTTGCAGATGGCGAACCTTCTGAGGTGATTGCTTCGTCGATTGTGCAAGAAGCCTATTTAGGTGTCAGCAAGGAGGTCGTATGAATGACATCCTGCTTGAGCTGAAAGATGTTCATACGCACATCGGCGCGTACCACATCCTGCATGGCGTGGACTTGCAAGTACCCCGTGGACAATTGACTATGTTGCTCGGTCGCAATGGAGCGGGCAAGACAACGACGCTACGAACCATCATGGGTCTGTGGCATGCCAGCCAAGGACGTGTGGTGTTTGGCTCGAGAGATATTACAAGTGACAACACACCAGAGATTGCAGTATTAAATATTGCTTATGTGCCAGAAAACATGGGCATCTTTGCGGACTTGACGGTCAAAGAAAATATGTTGCTGGCAGCGCGCCAAGCCAAGCGCGCCAATCAGATGGATCAAGCACGATTGGCGTGGATTTTTTCTTTGTTTCCAGCAGTAGAAAAATTTTGGAACCATCCAGCTGGAAAGCTTTCGGGTGGTCAAAAACAAATGCTAGCCGTGGCGCGCGCCATAGTCGAACCGCGTGAACTACTTATCGTCGACGAACCAAGCAAAGGACTGGCTCCCGCCATCATCAACAACATGATTGACGCATTTGCACAACTCAAAGCGACGGGTACAACAATTCTATTGGTTGAACAAAACATCAATTTTGCTAAACGCTTAGGCGATCATGTAGCCGTAATGGACAACGGCCGCATTGTGCATGCAGGCTCCATGCAAGCACTGGCTGAAGATGAAGAGCTACAGCATGCCTTACTGGGCTTGGCCATATGAATCAGACCTTGAAACAACTGGATATCGATTGGAAACCATTGGCACTTGTGCCCTTGCTCGCCCTGCTGGTTTTTCCTTTCATAGGCTCAACATCAACCTGGCTAACGCTGACTGTGGCAGGACTGGCGATGGGAATGATTATCTTCATCATCGCCTCCGGACTCACCTTGGTTTTTGGTTTGATGGATGTGCTAAATTTCGGCCATGGTGTATTTATTGCATTGGGCTCGTTTGTCGCAACAACGGTTTTAGGTTTGATGGGTGACTGGACGGGTTCACAAGATATTTGGATGAACTTGGTGGCCGTTTTTTCTGCCATGGTGATCGCGATGTTGGTCTCTGGAGCTGTTGGGCTGGCATTTGAGCGCTTTATTGTTCAGCCGGTGTATGGGCAACACCTAAAACAAATTTTGATCACCATGGGCGGCATGATCATTGGTGAGGAACTCATCAAAGTCATTTGGGGGCCTCAACAAATTGCATTGCCGCTACCTGAAGCGCTGCGTGGCGCGATATTGTTAAGCGACGCAGCGATTGAGAAGTACCGTTTGCTTGCTGTGGCAGTTGGGATATTGGTTTTTGCCGTGTTGGCTTGGACTTTGAGTAGCACCAAAATCGGCCTTCTCATTCGTGCGGGCGTACAAGACCGTGAGATGGTGGAATCGCTTGGCTACCGCATCAAACGGCTGTTCATTGGCGTGTTTGTTGTGGGCAGTGCGCTGGCGGGCTTGGGCGGCGTGATGTGGGGCTTGTATCAACAAAATGTCATTCCGCAAATGGGCGCTCAGGTCAATGTGTTGATTTTCATTGTCATTATTATCGGCGGACTAGGTTCGACGGGCGGCGCCTTGATTGGCGCACTGCTGGTTGGCTTGATGGCAAACTACACCGGGTTTTTGATCCCCAAAATTGCCTTGTTTTCAAACATTGCCTTGATGGTAGCGATTTTGCTGTGGCGGCCTCAGGGCGTTTATCCTGTGACGAATAGATAACGAACAACTAAGAAAGCTAAGCTATGTTGACTAGGTTGTTGTCCAACGATTTTCCTCGCAACCGCGTATTAGCGGTATTGCTTGTTGTATTGCTCATAGCACTTGCGGGCTCACCCTTCATTTTTCCAGGCGTCAAAGCGTTGAATGTGGCTGCCAAGGTGCTTGTATTTATTGTCCTAGTTGCAAGTTTTGACTTGCTACTCGGCTACACCGGCATTGTCAGTTTTGCCCACACCATGTTTTTTGGGATTGGGGCCTATGGCATTGCCGTCGCCACGACCCGCATCGGGCCAACATGGGAGGCTATGGCACTCGGATTGTTGGCTTCTTTGGCTCTTTCATTTGTGCTCGCGCTGTTGGTGGGCTTATTTTCGTTAAGAGTCAAAGCCATATTTTTTGCCATGATTACCTTGGCGGTAGCGTCAGCATTTTTGACCTTGGCATCTCAGTTGTCGGATATCACGGGCGGTGAAGATGGTCTGACGTTCAAAGTACCGGAGATTTTGTCGCCGAGTTTTGAGTTCAGCTCGGAGCCATTTTTAGGCGTTATGTTGGACGGACGATTGCTTTGCTATTACTTGTTGTTTGCGACCGCCTTGGTCTTGTTGCTGGCCATGCTGCGGATTGTCAATTCACCATTTGGCCGCGTCTTGCAGGCGATTCGTGAGAACGAATTTAGAGCCGAGGCGATCGGCTACCGCGTGGTGGTTTATCGCACCACGTCGAGTATTTTGTCGGCCTTGTTTGCCTGTTTGGCGGGAGCCATGCTGGCGCTCTGGTTGCGTTACAACGGGCCCGATACGTCCTTGTCGTTCGAGATCATGATGGACGTGCTGCTGATTGTTGTGATTGGCGGCATGGGCACAATTTATGGTGCCGCTATTGGGTCAGCGTTATTCTTGGTGGCACAAAGTTACCTGCAAGATTTGTTGCGACTTGGTAGCGACGCGACTTCCGCGTGGCCATGGCTTTCAGCTTTGCTTTCCCCCGATAGGTGGTTACTTTGGTTGGGCTTGTTGTTTGTGTTGTCGGTGTATTACTTTCCAACAGGCGTGGTAGGACGTTTGCGCGCCGTCAGTCGTGGAGGAAAAGTATGAGTTTTACATCCAATTATTTAACCTGTGCAGGACGGGAAATTCACTTCACAGACTGGTCGGCAAGTGATGCCATCAAAACGCAGGGCACAGTTATCGCTTGGCATGGCTTAGCGCGTACCGGGCGTGACATGGATGAATTGGCAGCATATTTGAGCGAGCGTGGTTACCGGGTTATTTGCCCAGACACGATTGGTCGTGGACTCAGCCAATGGAGCCCAGAGCCGAAGAATGAATACTGTCTTGCTTTCTACGCGCGTTTGGCCCGTGAATTGATTGATCAATTAGGCATCAAGAAACTCCATTGGGTTGGAACATCCATGGGCGGGGCCATAGGCATGGTTGGCGCATCGGGCTATTTTGAGCCCATGCTTAAAGAGCGTATTTTGAGCCTGGTACTGAATGACAACGCACCTGAATTGGCTGCATCCGCGATTGAACGTATCAAGTCGTATGCAGGTAACCCACCTGCATTCGCCACGATGCTGCAACTAGAGGCGTTTTTCCGTGAAGTCTATAAACCGTACGGCTGGCTCAGTGATGCGCAGTGGCGACGTCTGACGGAAACCTCTGCGCGCCGTCTGCCGGATGGTCGTTTAACTCCGCACTACGACCCAGCGATGGTGCAGCAGTTTGTCAATTATCCGGATGATTACTTGATTTGGCATCACTACGACGTCATCAAAATCCCGATACTCTGCCTGCGCGGCGTAGACTCTGATTTGGTACTGCGTGAAACAACGGAAACCATGCAGCACCGGGGTCCCGGCGCTGCAGGTTTGTTGCAAGTGGCAGAAATTGCAGGTTGCGGTCACGCACCTGCGTTGAACGTACCCGATCATGTGGATCGGATTGAAGCGTTCATTAACTCAATATCTACACTTTAATTTCGCCAGTATTAATCTTGTTTTAAACGTCCTAGCATTTTATGTTTCATCCATTTGAATGCAGCGGGAATGTCGTCGATCAAGCTGAAAAAGCTCGGCGTTACCAATAAACTCAAAATGGTGGAGGTAATCAAACCGCCAATCACAGCTGCGGCCATAGGTGCACGGAAGCTATTGTCCGAATGACCTAAACCTATCACGAGTGGCAGCATGCCGGCAACCATGGCGATGGTAGTCATGATGATGGGACGTGCGCGTTTGTGGCAGGCATCCATCAGGGCTTCTAGACGGGTCATACCAAACTCTCTGCGTGCCATGATGGCGTATTCCACCAACAAAATAGAGTTTTTAGTAGACACGCCAATCAGCATAATCAGTCCGATGAAAGACGGCATAGACAGCATCTTGCCAGTGACTAGCAAACCAATGAAGGCACCACCAAATGACAAGATGACGGAAGGCATGATAGAGGCTGGGTGTAAAAAGTCTTTGAACAAGAGCACTAAAACGATATAAATGCACAGCACGCCAGTCATCATGGCTAAGCCAAAGCCCGCTGCCATTTCGCCCTGCATTTCAGCATCGCCAACTTCAACTTGTTGCACACCTGCGGGCATATGTTGGATACTGGGTAATTTTGCCACGGCATCGGTCAAAACACCCAATGGCACACCTGATAACTCCACTTCAAAGTTAACGTTACGAACGCGGTTCATGCGGGTCACGACAGCAGGTCCGCCAGACATTTCTAGCGTGGCTACTTGGCTTAGCATCACTGGCCCTTTGCTGCCGGGCACCATCAGGCGACCCAATAAATCCAAGTCTTGGCGCGCCAAAACATCGAGTTTCACCACAATGGGCACTTGCCGTTGGCTTAGATTCAACTTAGGCAAGGCAGATTCATAATCTCCCACTGTGGCAACGCGTAGGGTTTCGCTGATGGCCATACTGGTGACACCCAAGTCAGCTGCCTTCGCAAAATCGGGGTGAATGGCCACTTCGGCACGGGTCAAGCTCGCGCTCGAGCTGATACTCCCAAGGCCTGGAATGGTGCGCAGGTCTTTTTCAACAGCTGCGGCTGCTTGCGCCAATGCCAAAGGATCCTCGCTCTTCAGTACCAGCTGATACTTTTCGCCATTACCACCCAAACCGACCTTAAAGCGCACGCCGGGCAAATCAGCCAAAACCGTGCGCATATTGCTCTCAATACCTTGCTTGCGTGGGCGGCTGCCACGTTCATCCAAAATCACCGTCAATGTTGCTTTGCGTACTTCTGGTAAAGATCCAGCCATCGGGTCACTTCCTGCCGTGCCACCACCAATGGTGGTGTAAACGCTGGCGATGTTTTTCACACCACTCAGCAAGACGCGTGCACGCTCCGCCGTTTCGCGTGTTTGCGTCAACGTGCTTCCTGGCGGCAATTCTAGATACACCTGCGTTTGTGAGTTGTCGTCGGGCGGAATGAAGCCTGTGGGGATAAATTGCACCAAAAACAACGAGCCTACAAAAAATACAAGGGCCATGGTCATGGTTGCCCAGCGGTGAAAAAGTGTCCACTTCGTGATGCGTAGGTACAAAGGCATCCACATTGGCTCTTCATGCACATGGGTAGAGGGCTTCATGATGTAAGCGGCCATCATGGGGGTGAGTAGACGCGCTACCAGCAAAGAGGCAAAAATCGCGAACACCGCCGTCCATCCAAATTGCTTGAAAAATTTACCAACAATACCGTCCATAAATGCCGTTGGCAAAAACACGGCAATCAGCGCGAAAGTGGTAGCGATCACCGCCAGACCAATTTCATCAGCCGCTTCCATGGCGGCATCAAATGGCTTCTTGCCCATGCGCAAGTGGCGTTCTATGTTTTCCACCTCCACAATCGCATCATCCACCAAAATACCAATCACCAAAGACAGTGCCAACAAGGTCACCGTATTGATCGTGAAACCCATGTAGTTCATGCCAATGAAGGCTGGTATGGCAGACAGTGGCAAGGCGACTGCTGACACAAATGTGGCACGCCAGTTACGCAGAAAAAACCAAACCACTATCACCGCCAAAATAGCGCCTTCGTATAGCATGGTCATAGACGCATCAAACTCTTCCTGCACAGGGGTCACAAAGTCAAAAGCTTGTGTCAGCGTTAAATCAGGATTTTTTGCTTTGAGCTCGTCCAAAGCTTTTTTGACGCCAGCGCCAACCTCAATTTCACTCGCGCCTTTGCTGCGGCTAATTTCAAAGCCCACTACAGGCTTGCCATTGAGCAGTGCGATGCTGCGCGGCTCAGCCACGGTGTCTTTCACGGTGGCGACTTCATCAAGGCGAATGCGCTTGCCGTTCGACAAGCTCAACTCCAAACGGGATAATTCCGCCACAGTTGCTACGGTTGCAAGGGTTCGCATGGGCTGCTCGCTGGCGCCCAAATCAACGCGACCACCAGCGCTTTCTGTTTGCACCATCTTGAGTTGACGTGAAATATCAGCCGCCGTCGTCCCCAAACTTTGAAGTTTAAGTGGGTCTAAAGCAACTTGTACTTCTCGGCTCACGCCACCGACACGGGTCACTGCGCCCACACCTTTCACGCCCAGCAGTGCGCGCGCCACGGTGTTGTCCACAAACCAGCTTAGCGCTTCACCATCCATTTTTGTAGAGGCAATGGTTAGCGCCATGATGGGCTGAGCCGAGAAGCTGATTTTCCCAACAATAGGATCCCGCAAATCGGAAGGCAAATCACTACGCACTTGCTGCATGGCGCTACGCACGTCATCTATCGCTTCTTGCGTAGGCTTCTCAAGGCGAAATTCAGCGGTGATCGTCACCATACCATCTGACACGATGGTGAAAATGTTTTTCAAACCTTGCAAAGGCGCGATCGCGTTTTCAAGCTTGCGAGCCACTTCCGTCTCTAACTGCGCAGGCGCAGCACCAGGCAACGCGGCAGACACGGTGACCATGGGCATTTCCAGGTCAGGGAACTGCTGTACCTTCATGGATTTGAAGGCAAATAATCCTGCCAGCGTCAGCAGCACAAACAGCATGATGGCTGGGATGGGGTTTTTAATCGACCAAGCGGAAAAATTCATTATTTAACTCCCGCCGTCTTGGCTTCTGATGCATTGGCATCCATCATCTTGGCATCAACGATTTTGACGGTATCGCCGTCCGCCAAAAAGCTTGCGCCGCTGGCGGCAAAGCGTTCACCCGGTTTGGCACCTTGTTTGATTTCCACAGCATCACCCATCCGGCGACCCGTTTCTAGTTTGACTTGGGTAACTTTGTTATTGGCCTCCACACGTATGCCATAGGTAAAACCATCGCGCAGCACCAAGGCTTGCTGCGGCAGTGTGAGCGCATTGGACGAACCAAGCGAGAACTCACCTTTGGCATACATACCGTCTTTGATAGACGGGCTGGCTGGCAAATCAACATACACCAGCGCAGCGCGGGTTTGCGGGTCAACGGTTGGCGCAATCATCCGCACCTTGCCTTGCACGCTGCTGCCATCGGCCGCGACGACAGTGGCCACAGCACCCGGTTTGACGCGGCCTAGCTCGGCCGAGGTCACCTCCGCACGCCACTCCAAGCGGCCACCACGAATCATGCGGAACAGCTCTGCTCCTGCGCCCACTACCGCGCCTACCGTGGCACTGCGGGCAGAAATCACACCATTGTCAGGTGCACGTACCTGAGTGTTTTGGGTGCGGACGCCTTGTGCATTCAGTGTGGCTTGCGCGGCTTGCACGCGCGCTGCAGCGGTTTTTTCAGCGGTTAAGTATTGGTTGATTTGTTGCGTGCTCAAAGCACCTGTGTTTTGCAGGGTACGGGCACGCTCGGCATTGCCTTTGGCGTCCAACGCATTGGCTTCGGCTTCTAGCAGTGACGCTTTGGCTTGAGCAACATCGGCTTGCACGGCGTCAGCGGCAAAAGTGGCGAGCAATTGGCCCTTTTTCACCGCATCGCCCACATTTACCAAGACTTGCGTCAAACGCAGGCCACTGGCTTCTGCGCCCACACTGGCTTCTTGCCAAGCGGCGACGTTGCCATTGGCAGTAATTTTGATGGCCAAGCTGGTGGTACTGGGCTGCACGGTGCTGACGGTCAAAGCGGGTTTGGTCGCAGCTTCTTTGCCGTTAGTTGCTGCGGCTGCCGGCATAGGTTTGGCGTCGGCAGGTTTGTCAGACTTGGTCAAAAACCAAGCCGTGCCGCCCAAAGCGACTGCAATAGCCACCACAATGGCG
>JAYVSU010000154.1:0-5677 GCA_043775055.1 Polaromonas sp. | reverse complement strand
AAGTATGAAAAAGAGTATGACTACATCGATCATGGCGAATTTTCCAATTTATAAATCACGCGCTTAGCAATTCAACCACCCGCTGCCCAATCGCTAACGAACTGGTCAAACCTGGCGATTCAATACCAAACAAGTTGACCAAACCCGCCACGCCGTGGCCTTTAGGGCCTTGAATCATAAAATCTTTGGCCACTTCATGCGGTGCGTTGATTTTGGGGCGAATACCGGCGTAGCCAGCAATCAGGGCGCCGTCTTGCAAGGCGGGCCAGTATTTGCGAACTTCGGCGTAAAAGGCATCGCCACGGGCGGGGTCGACGACCAAGTCGTCGGGTGAATCAACCCATTGCACGTCAGGGCCAAACTTGGCTTGGCCGCCTAAATCCAGCGTCAAATGCACACCCAAGCCTGCGGCTTCAGGCACGGGGTAAATCAAGCGCTCGAAAGGTGAGCGGCCGCTCAAGGTGAAATAGTTGCCTTTGGCGTAAAAGTCTGGCGGGACAAACTGCGCATCCAAACCCGCAAAGCGCCGTGCCAGTGCAGGAGCGTACAAGCCTGCAGCGTTGACGACGGTGCTGGCCTCTAACTCCGTACCGTCAGATGCTATTATTTGTATAGCTGAATCACTATATTTTATGCCGGCTACAATGGAATTTGAGGCTATTATTTGCGCAGACTCCACCGCAGCGTTCAAAACCACCATACCGCCTGCGTTCTCAAGGTCGCCCTGCAAAGCAAGCATCAAGGCGTGGCTGTCAACAATGCCGGTACTGGGCGAATGGACGGCGGCGACGCATTCGAGATTGGGCTCTAGGCTTCGGGCTTGCTCGCGGGTCAGCATCACCAAATCGTTCACACCGTTAGCAGCAGCTTTGGCGATGATGCCTTGCAACTGCGCCACTTGGGCGTCGTTAGTCGCCACAATCAGTTTGCCGCAGCGCTTGAAGCCAATGCCGCGCTCGGCGCAATAGTCATACAGCATCGCCCTGCCCTGCACACACAGCTGGGCTTTGAGCGAGCCTTGCGGATAGTAAATCCCGGCATGAATGACCTCGCTGTTGCGCGAACTGGTGCCCGTGCCGATGGCATTAGCGGCCTCTAAAACCATGACCTCGCGGCCAGTGAACTTAGGCGAAAGCGCCAAGGCCTGCGCTACAGCGAGACCGACAACACCTGCTCCAATGACGACACAATCTATCTTTTCCATCAGTTAATTGTGCCTTATGTACTCATGCTTTGAACGAAAGTTTGTACGAAAAAAAAAGTTCGCAGTAATATCGGTTTATGAGCAAGCCGCCTTCCTCCATGACAAGCTACCCTGAATTCCCGCAACTTTTTGTGCTGGAGCACCCCTTGGTTCAGCACAAACTCAGTCACATGCGTGACGTGCGCACATCGACGCGCACCTTCCGCCAACTGTTGCGGGAGTTGACTTTGCTGATGGGCTATGAAATCACCCGCGACTTGCCGCTGACGATTGAACGCATCACCACGCCGCTCACTGACATGGATGCACCGGTGATCGCGGGCAAAAAAATCGCCATCGTACCGGTACTGCGTGCAGGTTTGGGCATGGCAGATGGGCTGATGGATTTGATTCCTTCTGCGCGCCAAGGCCATATCGGCATGTACCGTGGCGCTGACCAACGACCTGTGGAGTATTACGTGCGGCTGCCAGAGATTGAAGGCCGCACTTTCATTGTTTGCGACCCGATGCTAGCAACTGGCTACTCTGCTGTTGGCGCCGTCAATACCTTGATCAGCCGAGGCGTTGCGCCCCAAAACATTCGATTTTTAGCCTTAGTGGCCGCACCAGAGGGTGTCCGCGTTTTTCACGCAGCACACCCAACCGTACCCGTTTATGTGGCGGGTTTGGATTCACATTTGAATGAAAAAGCGTATATCGTGCCTGGCTTAGGGGATGCGGGTGATCGGATTTTTGGGACAAAACACGAATAAACATCCGTCATGGGCAACTTTGCCGGTACAGCGAGAGGCAAATGACGTTTTTTTGTCTAGTCTGCTGACAAAGTGTGCAAGTAACTTGATAAAGTCATAATATGCCTAATATATCAACCATTACTTATTTATAAAGAGAGTTCACATGAAAACTGCACATGATTTGGTCAGCGCCGCCAAAACCCGCATACAAGAGGTTTCTATTGCTGATGCAGAGCAAGCCATCCGCGATGCTGATGTTTTGTTGGACGTTCGCGAGGCTGACGAATTTGCAGGGGGGCATCTGCTTGGTGCAGTGCACGCCTCACGCGGCATGCTGGAATTCAAAATGAGCGGCAACCCTGCTCTCAGCGCCCGTGACATCAACATTGTGCTGTACTGCAAAACCAGTGGCCGTGCTGCCTTGGCCGCCTGCGCTTTGCATGACATGGGCTACCTGAACGTGAAATCCATCAGCGGCGGATTTGACGCATGGGCGGCTGCTGGCAAACCAGTCGTCAAACCAAGCTTGCCAACTTTTGAATGACCAATTGGAAGATTCTTGTCAGATTCCAGTCACATTGACGCCGCAAACCTTACATAAGACTTTGCAAGACCATGCAAGAACCTGAAATCACCTCTTTTTTTGATCCAGACACGTTTACGGTAAGGCACATTGTGTCCGACCCCGTCACAAAATGTGTGGCCATTATTGACGGTGTTTTGGACTATGACCCCAAGTCGGACCGAACATCGCACGACAGTGCGGACAGAGTGGTCAGTCACGTTCTACAAAAAGGATTGACCGTTGCGTGGCTGCTGTAGACGCATGCCCATGCAGACCATCTATCTGCCGCACCCTATCTCAAGGACAAACTGGGCGGAAAAATTGCTATCGGGCGGCATATTTGTGATGTCCAAGGCGTTTTCAAGAAAGTTTTCAATCTCAAAGATTTAAACACCCAAGGTGCCGAATTCGACCAGTTGTTTAACGACAAGTAGGCGTTCAAGATTGGCTCTCTGGACGTGCAGGTCATGCATACGCTGGGTCACCCCCCCCGCCTGGGTGACCACTGCCGCCGAGCAGCGTGCCAACAATATCCATGTCTACGATGGCATCACGGAAGCAGAATTTGTCAAGATGCGTACGGCGCGTGACAAAACTTTGTCAATGCCCGTACTCATCTTGCATGCTATCCAAGTCAATGTGCGTGCAGGCCAATTGCCTGCACCTGAAGACAATGGTGTGGTCTACTTCAAGATTCAGTCAACGCCCTTTAATTACTTGGCACCCGCCAACACCCATTTGGCCAAGGTCAAAGCGTCCGCATCTGACAAAGTAGCCTGCGCAGGCATAGGGATAGCACCGTATTTGCCTGAACCGCCGGCTTTGATGCTGGCGGCCAATTTAACGGCGTAGTCTTTTTCATTGGCGTACTTTGCAGCAACCGCATTGTATGCAGGGCCGACGACTTTTTTATCAACTCCGTGGCAAGCCATACAGGCGTTCTTTTGTGCCATGGCCAAATCTGCATAGGCTGGCACTAAAGCGCCCAACAAAACAACAGAAGCGACGATGGCTTTGAAATTGATAGCTTTAAATGTCATGGTTTGTCTCTTAGAAATTGGTTATAAATTGCTTAATATATCTTTATATGCTTAACTACATATAAATTTGCTAGGGCGATTTTATCTACTTTCCGCCATCACTTCCTAGTGTTTACCCTAGTTACCTGCTTCAGTCACGTCACAAACTAATAGCGCTTGGCCATTTCATCCATCGCCACTGGTTTGATCTTGCTGCCCTGCCCTGCGCAGCCAAAGGCTTCAAAACGCAGCTTCACGATGCCACGCGCTGCGTTTTTCGCAGCCAGCAAGGCTTTGCGTGGGTCAAATTCGCTCTTTTGCTGTGCAAACACCTGGCGCATGGCACCGGTCATGGCCAGTCGAATATCGGTGTCGATGTTGATTTTGCGTACACCGCTCTTGATGCCGCGCTGTATTTCTTCCACCGGCACACCGTAAGTTTCTTTCATGTCACCACCAAATTGTCGAATGATCGCCAGCCACTCCTGTGGCACGCTGCTGGAGCCATGCATGACCAAATGGGTGTTGGGGATTTGCGCGTGGATGGCGGCGATGCGATCCATCGCCAAAATGTCACCTGTGGGCTTGCGGGTGAATTTGTACGCGCCGTGGCTGGTGCCAATCGCAATCGCCAAGGCGTCCACGCCGGTTTTTTCAACAAAGTCTTTGGCCTGTATGGGGTCGGTCAACATCATGTCGTGGGTCAGCTTGCCCTCTGCGCCAGAGCCGTCTTCTTCCCCAGCTTCGCCGGTTTCTAACGAACCCAAGCAGCCCAGTTCACCTTCGACAGACACGCCAATCGGGTGCGCCATCTCGCAGACTTTGCGGGTCACGGCGACGTTGTATTCGTAGCTGGCTGGCGTTTTCGCATCTTCCATCAAGGAGCCGTCCATCATTACGCTGGTAAAACCCGAGCGAATAGACTGGATGCACACCGCTGGCGACGCGCCATGGTCTTGATGCACGACCACAGGTACATCAGGGTGCGTTTCCACCGCCGCCAGCATCATGTGGCGCAAATAGGCCTCGCCCGCATACTTGCGTGCTCCGGCAGAGGCTTGCAAGATCACGGGACTGTCCGTCTCTTGCGCAGCTTCCATGATGGCAAGGATTTGCTCCAAGTTGTTGACGTTGAAAGCTGGAACGCCATAGCTGTTGGCAGCTGCGTGGTCTAGCACTTGTCTGAGGGATACGAAAGCCATGAAAGTCTCCTGATCGTTATAAATGGTCTTGAAATAATAAAAAATGCTAAAAAGTGGTAAAATATGACTGTAGCCGGCGTATTTAATCAATAGTTTGATATGAAATATATAGTAAATTAGTTGGCAGCGCGCTTGGACAAAATCTCAAATGCGGGCAGGGTTTTGCCTTCCAGCACCTCCAAAAACGCCCCGCCACCGGTAGAGATGTAACCCACTTTGTCCTCAATCCCGTACTTGGCAATCGCCGCCAAGGTGTCGCCACCACCGGCAATACTGAAAGCGCTGCTGTCGGCAATAGCTTGGGCAATGACTTTCGTGCCATTCTCAAACTTGGCGAATTCAAACACGCCGACCGGCCCGTTCCACACAATCGTGCCCGCTTTGAGCAGCTGATCGGCCAGTTTTTTCGCGGTTTCAGGGCCGATGTCCAAAATCAAATCGTCGTCCGCCACGTCGGTCGCCGCTTTCACAGTGGCGACGGCATCGGCTGAAAAGGTTTTGGCCGTCACGACATCGGTCGGAATTGGCACTTCCGCGCCACGGGCTTTCATGGCGGCGATGACAGACTTGGCTTGGTCCAGCAAATCCGGCTCCGCCAGACTTTTACCGATTTTGAGTCCAGCCGCCAGCATGAAGGTGTTGGCAATGCCACCGCCGACGATGAGTTGGTCTACGTTTTTAGCCAAACTCTCCAATATCGTCAGTTTGGTTGACACTTTAGAACCTGCCACAATCGCCACCAACGGGCGTTTTGGAGCAGTTAAGGCTTTAGAAATCGCATCCATTTCTGCCGCAAGCAGTGGGCCAGCGCAGGCAATCGGGGCAAATTGGGCGATGCCGTAGGTGGAAGCCTCTGCTCTGTGGGCTGTTCCGAACGCATCGTGGACAAAAATATCGCACAAAGCGGCCATTTTCTTGGCTAAATCGGGGTTGTTTTTCTTTTCACCAACGTT
>JAYVSU010000153.1:0-14967 GCA_043775055.1 Polaromonas sp. | reverse complement strand
GCCATGCCGCCAGACGTTGGGGTAGGTGTCGAAGTAGCTTGATAAATAACGCTTTTTATCCACATCGCCCCAAAAATACAGCGGCATGGACGGGATGGGCTGGGTGCAAACCAGCTCGCCCACCTCGCCGGTGACGTGCACGCCTTGCTCGTTCCATGCCTCAACGGCGCAGCCCAGCTCGCGGCACTGCATTTCGCCAGCTTTGAGGGGCAACTCGCGGTTGCCGCCTATGAAAGCACCAGCAAAGTCTGTGCCGCCCGAAATATTTGCCCAAAAGATGTCTGGCGTACCCAGTTTGGCAAACTGCGCTGTCCCCCAATTCTGTGTATCAGCAGAGAGCGGCGACCCTGTTGTACCCAGTGCTCTGATTTTTGACAAGTTGCCGGCTGAGTCAGAGATTTGGTCTAACTCAATCCCCGCTTTTTGGCAATTCGCAAAAAACGCTGCGCCCGCGCCAAAGTAGGTCACGCCCAGCTCGGCGGCAAAGCGCCACAGGGTGGTGTAGTCGGGCGGGAGTTTGTTGCCGGCCGGATTAACCGTTGCGCCACCTGGGCTGCCGTCAAAAATGCAGCAGGTTGTGCCGTTGAGCAAGCCGCTCATTTGCGCGTTCCACATCACCCAGCCGGTGGAGCTGTACCAGTGAAAGCGCTCGCCTAGGCTGTTGGGTGCGTAGCTGCAGGCTACGTCGTTGTGTAGCACTTTGCTGGCTAAGGCAACGACGACGATGCCGCCGTGGCTGTGGACGATGGGTTTGGGCAGGCCCGTGGTGCCGCTGGAGTAGACAATCCACAACGGGTGGTCAAACGGCAGCCAAAGTGGCTTGAAAGCAGCTGTTTGAGCATCATTTTTGGCTGTAGTCGACGTAAAATATGCTTTATTAGCTATTGAATGTATAGCGTTAAATCCCGCGTGTTGAGGCTCTTTGACTGCTGCGTCCAGCGTGCCCAGGTTGTCTTGCAGCACCACGTGGCGCAGGCTGGGCAGGGCGGCGCACAGCTCGGCGACCACCGCCAGCCGTTCATGGTCGCGGCCGCTGAAGGTCACGCCGTCGCAGGCGATCAGCACCTTGGGTTCGATTTGTTTGAAGCGGTCCAGCACGGCGTTGGTCCCCATATCAGGGGCGCAAATGCTCCACACGCCGCCAATGCTCACCGTGGCCAAAAACGCCACCATCGCCTCGGGGATATTGGGCAAATAGGCGGCCACGCGGTCGCCCGGCTGGACGCCTTCGTTTTGCAGGTGCAGTGCTAGCGATGCGACTTTTTGCTGCAATTCTGGCCAGGTCATCTCTTTGGCGGCTTGTTGGCCCAAAGATTTTTCGTTGTGGCTGATGATGGCTGGCAGCCCTGCGGGCATACCAAGGGCTTGCCCAGTGGCGACGGCAGCTTCTACATGCCGAAACACCTGCTGCGCGTAGTTGACCCGTGCTCCGGTGAACCACTGCACATCCACCATGCGCTGCCCATGGCTGCGGTCGCACACTGCCGTGTAGGGTGTGGACGATTGCAACTCAAAATAGTCCCAAATGCTCAGCCAAAACGCGTCTAAATCCGACGTTGACCAGCGCCACATCGCGTCGTAACTGTCAAACGACAAACCGTGCTTCTCGCGCAGCCAGCGCTGGTACAGGGTGATTTGCGGCAAGAAAGGCGCGCTAGATTTGGGTGCGCCAGATGTAGTCAGGTTTTGCATGTTGATATATTGCCATAATTGGGCATGCTTCCTTGTTATGTCTTGCTCGATTTAGAAACCACCGGTGGCAACCCCGTCAACTGCCGCGTGACAGAGATAGCGGCCGTGCGTTTTGAGAACGGGCAAGAGGTGGCAAGGTGGAGTTCGCTTGTCAACCCGGGGACATCAATTCCCGCTTTGATTCAGAATTTGACCGGTATCAGCAACGCCATGGTGGCCGATGCACCTAGTTTTGATGAAGTAGCACCGCAGTTGCTCAAGTTACTGGGCGGCGCAGTTCTGGTCGCACACAACGTGCGCTTTGACCATGGCTTTTTGCTCAACGAGTTTGCCCGCATGGACACGCCGCTGCGGGTGAAAACGCTGTGCACGGTGCGCCTGTCGCGCAAGCTTTACCCGCAGTACAAAAGCCACGGTTTAGACGCCATCATGCAGCGCCACGGCTTGACGACGCTGGCCAGACACCGCGCCATGGGCGATGTGGACTTGATGCAAGGGTTTTTGCAGATCGCCACGCAGGAGCTGGGCGCTGAGCAAGTCAGCCAGCAAGCGCAGATATTGCTGCAAGGCAGTGCGGCTTTGCCACCGATGTTGGACACCAATGTGGCGGATATTCCAGAAACCGCCGGCGTATATTTGTTTTATGGCGAAGGGGCAATTCCGCTTTACATCGGCAAAAGCATCAAACTGCGCAGCAGGGTGATGTCACATTTTCAGGCTGCTGGGCGTGAAGCGCGTGAGATGCGGATTGCCCAAGAAATCCGCCGCATCGAGTGGCAAGAGACGGCTGGTGAACTGGGTGCACTGCTGTTAGAGGCACGTTTAGTCAAAACACTGCAACCGTTGCATAACCGCCAATTGCGCCGTGAAAATACCTTGTGCGCTTGGCGGCTAGACGACAACCCCAGCGCGCACCCGTTGCTGCGCCTAGTACGTGGCGACGACTTGCAGCCGCGCGAATTTGGGCAGATGTATGGCGTGTACCGCTCTAAAAACCAAGCCCTGACGGCGCTGCGGGAGTTGGCCGACACCCACACGCTGTGTTTGCAGGCTTTGGGCTTAGAGAGTGGCAAAGGCCGCTGCTTTGCACACCAAATTGGCCGCTGCAAAGGCGTGTGCTGCGGTGGCGAAAAGCCCGAATTGCACCATCTGCGCCTGAAACTGGCGTTGCAGCAGCAACAACTACGGGTCTGGCCGCACGCCGGCAAAATCGGCCTGCGCGAGTACAACGCCAAAACTGGGCGATCAGACTTGCATGTTTTTGACCAATGGTGTCACTTGGCGACTGTGCAAGGGGAGGCTGAGTTGGAAGAGGCGTTGGCATCCAACATCGCTTTGGCGTTTGATTTAGACACCTACCGCCTGCTGCTGAAACATCTGACAGCACCCCACAAGGCAGGGCTGACGCTGCTGACATGGTGAGTTTGTATGGGAAAACCTTAACCTGCTTGGGTTGTAAATCATGGTAAGTTCTAGTAACTATTTAACAAAGGGTTAGTCATGAAATCTTGGTCATTGAGTCAACAAGCTAAAGTGTCGCGCCGCGCTATAACTGCATCCTGTTTAGCGCTGTTCAGTGTGGCTGCATTTGCGCAGCCAGCGGCTTTCCCAAACAAACCTATTAAATTTGTCGTGCCTTTCCCTGCGGGTAGCGCCACAGACAACGTCGGTCGCATTTTGGCCCAGGCCATGAGTGAGGCGCTAGGCCAGCCGATAGCGGTTGAAAACAAAGCCGGTGCGAATGGCATCCCCGGCGCAGACGCGGTGAAATCAGCCACCGCTGACCCGTACACGCTCTTAGTCACCACCAGCACCACGCAGGCAGCCAACGTCAGCTTGTACAAAAAGCTGCCTTATGACCCCGTCAAAGACTTCACCCCCATTGGCAAAATTGGCGAAACCGGCTTTATCTTGATGGTGAAACCTGACTTTCCCGCCAAAGACATGAAGGAGTTTTTAGCCTACGCCAAAGCCAATAAACTGGCTTACGGCCACGGCTCTTCTGGCTCTTTGGTCTCTGGCGCTTTGGTGGCACAACTGGGCGGTTTTGAGGCTCTGAGCGTGCCGTACAAAGGTATTCCACCAGCGTTGACGGACTTGATGGGCGGCCAACTGCAGTTTGCCTTTGCCGATGTGGGCAACGCGGTGACACAAATTAACGGTGGGCGGCTACGCGGCTTAGGAGTCACGACCGCCAAGCGTGCCGGCAAAGCGCCTACCGTGCCGCCGATTGGCGAGACGGTCAAAGGCTATGAAGTCAGCGCTTGGTTTGCTTTGATGGCACCGGCCAATATTCCTGCTGACGCAGCCAAAAAGCTGTCCGACACGTTACGTGCGGTGTTAGCCAAGCCTGAGGTGAAGGAAAAAATGACCAATGCAGGTATTGATCTGGACGTGCAAGACCCTGCGGCGCTGGCCAAGACCATCGATGCGGAGATCAAAAAATGGTCAGGCTGGGTGAAATTGGCGGGAATACAACCAGAGTAAAGTCTGAATAAAATCATTAAACATTACAATTTACTATATATTTAATAGCAAACTAATGATTAAATTCGCCGGCTACAGTCATTTTATTGCCTTAAATGACGTAAATAGGCCATGAACGGTGCTATGAACGGTGCTATGACGGGTGCTTTAAGCGGCTACCGAATCATCGACATGACCGGCGTGGTTCTCGGCCCGTACGCCACGCAAATTTTGGGCGACTACGGCGCAGATGTCATCAAAATCGAACCCCCCGCCGGCGACATCATGCGTCACGCAGGGCCGATGCAACATGCTGGCATGGGGCATATTTTCATCAATGCCAACCGCAACAAACGCTCGGTGGTGTTGGATTTAGCCAAACCTGCCGAACGCGCAGCACTGCTCAAGCTGTGTGAAAGCGCCGATGTGCTGACCTACAACATCCGACCTGCGTCCATGGCGCGTTTGGGGCTGGACTTTGAGACTTTGCACAAAATCAACCCGCGCTTGGTGTACTGCGGTGCTTACGGCTACTCGCAAGGCGGCCCGTATGAAGATTTGCCAGCGTATGACGATTTGATCCAGGGTGTGGCCTGCATCCCGTGGCTGATGACACAAAGTGGCAGCCCCGAGCCGCGCTACGTACCCGCCACCTTTGCCGACCGCGTGACGGCGCTGAACATGGTGCATGCGGTGATGGCGGCGCTGTTGGCTAGAGACAAAAAGATCGGCACCGGTTTGGGACAGCAAGTTGAAGTGCCCATGTTTGAGTGCATGTTGCAGTTCGTCTTAGGTGAGCACCTAGCGGGCGAGACGTGGCAGCCTTCGGTCGAGAACAAAGTGGGTGTCGGTGGAAGCAATATGGGCCACAGCCGGATGTTGGCCCCCAACCGCAAACCCTACCAAACCAGTGACGGACATATTTGCGCCCTGGTGTACAACGATGCGCATTGGCGGGCGTTTTTGAAACTGGTCGGTCAGCCCGATTTGTTTGAGCGGGATGCCCGATTTACCACGCAGACGGTGCGGATTGCGCATATTGACGAGCTGTACGCCTTTGTGCAAACCAAGCTCTTGGAGCACGATTGCGCCTATTGGTTGAGCGCTTTGGTGGCCGCAGGCATTCCTGCGATGCCGATGATGAAACTGCCCGATTTACTCACCGACCCGCACTTAGCCGCTACTGGCGGCTGGCTGGATGTGCAACACCCGTTTGAAGGCAAGCTGCGGCAATTGCGCCCACCTGTGCGCATGAGCGCTACGCCAACCGCTATCACTCGTCATGCGCCGCGATTAGGCGAGCACACGGCCGAGGTGCTAGCAGAGGTGGGCATAGTGCTGTGAAACAGCGTTAAAGCCATAACTCTGCCTTGCCCCCATTTGGCGGGGTACCCCTTTGAGTTTTGTTACATCTGCATGCCTGGTTTGCTGGTGCGTCAGTCGCAAAGTGGCTAACGTCAATGGTCAGTCCTTGCTATGAATTTCACATGAAGTTCAAAGCTCGGCTGACGAGCGCAAAATGAGGCCGGCGCTGCGTCAAGGGTTACAAACGCGGCCTCCAACACAGAGGAGAATCATCATGGTGACCTATATTTCGTTGTCAACTTTCACGGATCAGGGGATTCGGACTGTCAAGGACAGTGTCAAACGTTCAGATGCCGTCAAAGAGGGCGCAAAGAAGTTTGGCGTGAATGTCAAGGAGCTGTATTGGACGGTGGGCAGCTACGATCTCGTGGGCGTTTTTGAAGCTGAAGATGAAAAAACCATGATGGCCTTCGCCTTGATGATTGGCATACAGGGCAATGTGCGGTCACAGTCCCTGCGTGCATATAACCACGACGAGATGCAGGGCATCCTCACGAAGATGGGGTAAAGTTAAGCCGTTTGGTAATGCATTATTTGTTTAGAGCAACCCGCGCTGCGCCAAGTTGCGCATCAAAGCTGCAATGCCAAAGCTCCAAGGCGCAATTTTGTCGCAGTGGTTGACTCGGTTGACCAACATGCCTAGCTTGGGCGTGGAGACGCTCACGGTGTCGCCTACATCGTGGGTAAAGCCTAAACCTGGACCGTGTCGGTCTTGCGTGGGGGCAAACATGGTGCCCAAAAACAGCACCAAGCCATCTGGGTATTGGTGGTTGGCGTTGATGGCTTGCGACACCAAGTCCAGTGGGTCGCGGCTGATCAGTTTGAGTGAGCTTGCACCCAGCATGGTGAAACCATCCAAGCCGTCAACCCGCAGCGACAGCTCGATGTTTCTGACATCGGCCATGCCAAACTTGTCATCAAACAAGCGAATGAACGGGCCAATCGCACAGGAGGCGTTGTTGTCTTTGGCTTTGCCCAAGAGCAAGGCGCTGCGGCCTTCAAAGTCGCGTAAATTGACGTCGTTACCCAGCGCAGCACCCACAGTGATGCCTTGACTGTTCACCACCAAAACCACCTCAGGTTCAGGGTTGTTCCATTCAGATTTGGCATGAATGCCCACCTGCGCACCCGTGCCAACTGATGAAAGCACAGGGGCTTTGGTAAAAATCTCTGCATCTGGGCCAATGCCAACTTCAAGGTATTGCGACCATGCACCACGCTCTATCAATACTTGTTTAACTCGGGCGGCATCTGCCGAGCCTGGCACGATGCCGGCCAAGTTGTCGCCCAAAATACCAGACAGTTCAGCACGGATGGTTAGCGCTCTGGACGCATCGCCACGGGCTTGTTCTTCAATCACACGCTCCAGCAAACTGGCCACAAACGTGACGCCGCTGGCCTTGACCGCCTGCAGGTCACACGGCGCGAGTAACCAAGGTTTTGTGGTGTCTGGCGCCAGCTCGTCGCTGTTGGCAATCACTTCGTCGAAACTGGCAATACGCGGCGCTTGCGGCAAAAACGCGCGCACAGCTGTTGCTGGATCTGTCAGTTCGCACAATTGGCTTGCAGTTGGCGCAAGCTTTGAAAGGTCAAACAACTGCCCTGCCTGATAAGCAACCACCACAGGGCCTATGTTAGGTTGCCAAAGTCGCCCGATGAGCAAAGCGGCATCAGCATCGTCGGGGAGGGTGTGGCTTAGGTTGAGCGCCATGGTGCTTCAAAGACTTTCTAAGGTTGTGAACAGCATATTTTTTGAAAGCATAACCTAAGTCCATTCAACGGCACTTTGCATGGGGTGCATAGAATGCTAAATAAAATTCATAGGGTGCAAAAATGCCAATCGTAGAGACTTCAGAGGCCGCAACCACGCTTAGTTGGGAGCATCGTCGCTTTGATATTGTGGCCATTGGCGAGGCGATGGTCGAGTTCAACCAAACAGGTGGCGGTCATCAAAGGAACTATTTACAGGGTTTTGGTGGCGACACGTCTAATGCGGTCATTGCAGCTGCACGCCAAGGTGCCAAGTGTGCGTACTTCACCAAACTTGGTGATGATGACTTTGGCCGTTTATGCCTTGATTTATGGAAGACAGAAGGGGTTGATACAAGCTCAGTTGGCATAGATGCCAGCGCACATACTGGCATTTACTTCGTCAGGCACGCGCCAGAAGGGCATTCATTCAGCTATATGCGAGCCAATTCTGCAGCGAGCAAAATGCAGCCCGCCGATATTCCTGAGCATGTCATCAAAAATGCGAAGTATTTGCATGTGTCGGGTATTAGCCAAGCCATCAGTGCATCGGCAACACAATCAGTTCATGCCGCCATCTTACTAGCGCGCTTGCACGGCACGCAAGTGGCATACGATCCGAATTTGAGGCTCAGGCTGTGGCCTCTGGAGTTGGCGCGCGAGGTCATCACACAAACCATCCCCTTGTGCGATATTTTTTTGCCAAGCTTGGACGATGTTCAGCTGGTCTCGCAACTGGAGTCGCCAACAGACATCATTGCTTGGTGTCATCAAGCCGGTGCAAAAACGGTTGTGCTGAAGCTGGGCAGCCAAGGCTCTATGGTGTCCGATGGTCGCAGTTGCGTGGCGATTGATGCATTCAAAGTAGAGCCGGTTGACGCCACCGGCGCAGGCGATTGCTTTGACGGCAGCTTCCTAGGGCGTTTGGCTGCGGGCGATGACTACGTCAGTGCCGCAACATGGGCCAGCGCAGCCGCAGCACTGGCGACAACGGGGTATGGCGCTGTTGATCCATTACCAAGTTTTGAACAGATTCGAAAATTTATGGATGCAAGTTGTTCATAAATTTGCGTTTATAACGCCTCTTGAGGCATCAAAACCCCCTTCATAGACTGCTCACATTGCCTGCAATATCATCCAAAAATTGAACTGCAATTTAATTTGCATAAATTGATTTTTATGCATAAAATATAAATCATGCATAATTTAGAGCCAGTATTAATAGATATTTCTGCACCTTTAACTGGGCAAGCGTTTCAACGTTTGCGTTCAGACGTGCTGTACGGACATTTTGAGGCTGGGGCGAAGTTGAAGCTAGATGAATTACAAAGCCTGTATGGTTTTTCAAGTAGTCCACTGCGAGAAGCGTTAAGTCGTCTTGCTCAGGAAGGGCTCGTTCGAGCCGACGAGCGTCGTGGCTTTCGCGTTGCTCCGATCTCGGTGGATGATCTGAATGACATCACGCATATGCGCCTGATGCTTGATGTGCAAGCGCTCGCGGACGCTATGGTTCATGGTGATGATGCTTGGGAGGCGGCTATCGTCGCAGCATTCCATCGATTAGAGAAATACGAATCCCGGCTTAGTGATGGCCCCGTAGTACTGGATGACGAGTGGAGCAATGTACACCGACAGTTTCACCAAGCGTTGCTAGCAGCCTGTGTGTCCGAGCGTCAGCGCACGTGGAGCGCCAGTTTGTTTGACCAAGCCGAGAGGTATCGACGCTTTTCTGCCCGCAACCGCACAACAGCACGACGCAAATCAACCGAGCATCGCAAACTGATGGAAGCCACTTTGCGTCGGGATATCGACACAGCATGTGCGTTGTTAACCGAGCACATTCAGAGCACACAACGCAATGTTGAGGTGGCGCTCAAGCGAATCAATCAAGATTAAAAAATACGAGAGGTAGACAAGCATGTTGCAAGTAAAAAGACCCACACCATCCCACTTCGGTATTTATGTGACTGACTTGGAAAGAATGGTGGCCTTCTATGTCGAGGTGTTTGATCTCACGATCACTGATCGTGGCGAAGGTCGCACCTTCAAAAACACTTTGGTTTTCATGAGCGCAAGCCACGACCAGCATCACCAATTGGTGATTGCCTCAGGGCGTCCTGCCGAGGCAACTTTCAGTACTGTGATGCAAATTTCCTTTGTAGTACCTACTATCGGGCACATACGTGACATTTGGCAAAGAGCAGAGGCACGCGGCGCTACCAACATCCGCGGCCTGAACCATGGCAACGCGTTATCGGTATACATGTCCGACCCAGAAGGCAACACTGTAGAGGTCTATATAGATACCCCATTTTATGTGTCGCAACCGCATGGTGATCCGCTGGACTTGTCGAAGAGCGATGAGGACATCATGCGAGAGACGGAAGCCATCTGCCGTGCAGACCTCAGCTTCAAGCTGCTGCCGCAATGGGAAGCTGATTTCATCGCTCGGGCGCCTGCCTGAGTCAGACCTCAATTTAATGTACTTATAAAGGAGATGCTATGAAACTTTTGTCTTTTATTCTTGAAGGTCGTGAAACTTGGGGGTCCGTCGTTGGGGATGGCGTGGTTGACCTTGGCAAGGTCTTTCCGCAGTACGCAACATTGGCAGATTACATCGGATCAGGTGACTACCTGCAAGCGGCAACGCATGTGAAAGGCCGCGCCGAGGATGTCAAACTTAGCACCATCACGTATCTGCCAGTGATTCCACGGCCAGAGAAAATCGTTTGTGCCGTGCGCAATTACATGGACCACCACAAAGAAGTTCTGGCCGCAGGCATGCAACGCGAGTTGTCAGAAATGCCGCCCATCTTTTTGCGCGTATGGCGTTCACAAACTGGCCACAATCAGCCTATTGTGAACCCAACGGTATCTGACTCGCTGGATTGGGAGGGCGAACTGGCTGTCATCATCGGAAAAGCTGGACGCAATATCCCTAAAGAGCGTGCTTATGAGCATGTTGCGGGTTATTCTTGCTACAACGATGCCAGCGTTCGTGAATGGCAGTTTCACGCCAAACAGATCGCATCAGGCAAGAATTTCGAGCAAACCGGTGGTTTTGGTCCGTGGATGGTTACTGCCGACGAAATCGCGCCGGGGCGCGAGTTGAAGATTGAAGTTCGACTCAATGGCAAGGTCGAACAATCTAGCCACACTGGCCATATGATTTTCGATATTCCCACGCTAATCAATTACGCGTCCACTATTTTTACGCTAGTCCCTGGCGATGTTATTGCAACGGGCACGCCCGCCGGCGTGGGTTGGAGCCGCAAACCACCGCTGGTCATGCGAGCCGGTGATGTGGTCGAGGTTGAAATAGAGGCCATCGGCACGTTGCGCAATCCGATCACCGCGCAAAGCTAATCATTCCCAAAAAACGCCTGATACGCTGCGGCATGTACTTCGGCACGAGGCATTTCGAAAAATTGAAGGAGACAAACATATGCAACGCAGAAAATTTATCGCTGCCGGCACGGCACTCACTGGAATAACAACCTTTCCTGCTTGGGGTCAGGCTTATCCAGAGCGATCTATCAAAATATACCAAGGCTTTGCACCGGGTGGCAATGCTGACACGATTGCTCGTGTGGTCAGCACAGAAATGACCAAAGGCTTAGGGCAGGCTTTTGTTGTTGAGGCTCAAAGCGGCGCTGGTGGCACGATTGCGTCGACCACCGTTTCGCGCGCTAAGCCTGACGGTTATACCCTTTTGTTGGCGACTGGTGGGCATGCTGTGGCCGGCGCTTTGTACAACAACTTGGCGTATAAAACCGTCGCTGACTTCGAGATGGTTTCCACCATCACCTATTTCCCATTTTTGTTGGTGACATTAGCCGATTCTAAATACCGGAATCTAAGTGACTTGCTGGCTGCTGCTAAATCTGCAAAAGGAGCTGTTGCCTACGGTTCAGCAGGCATCGGCTCGACGCACCATCTGGCGGGTGAGTTGCTAAGCAAAATGGGCAAGGTAGATTTGTTGCATGTGCCGTATCGGGGTGACGCTGCTGCACTGACGGCACTACTCGCCAACGACGTGCCATTCATCATTGCGCCGCCCACAGCTGTGATATCCAACATCAAGGCTGGCAAGCTCCGCGCCATAGCCACCACGGGGCCTAAGCGCTGGCCTGGACTACCTGAGGTCCCTACGGTCGATGAGCAGGGCGTATCTGGTTACGACGTGCGCTCATGGGCTGGCATGATGGCGCCAGCTGGGACGCCTAAGACTGTTATTGCAAAGCTCAATAGTGAAGTGTTAAAAGCTTTGCAGCAGCCTGCAGTCAAATCCAGACTAGAAGATATGGGTGGAGAAGCCCGTGGCAGTACGCCGGAAGAAATGAAAGCCATGGTTTCCTCTGAACTTCAAAAATGGACGCAGTTGGTTATTGATGCCAATATCCCTAAACAGTGAGCTCACAAATATGTCATTGATTGAAATTCGTAAACGCAGCCTTAGCATTGAGACCATCTACCACGAAGGTGGTCCGGTGGTAAACACACCATTGCGCTTGGCTGCCGCTTGTGCTGTCATCCGTAACCCTTACGCTGGTCGTTACGAGCCTGATCTATTGCCTTTTATGGCCGAGCTGCGCTCACTGGGCACGCTTCTGGCTCAGGAGTTGATTGACACACTTGGTAAAGACAATGTTGAGGTTTATAGCAAGGCCGCCATTGTGGGTGTGGATGGTGAGCTTGAGCATGCCGCAGTCTGGCATGAAGCGGGAGGTTGGGCCATGCGCGCTGTGCTGGGCGAGCCCAAAGCTATTGTGCCTGCAGCCATGGCAGTTGCAGCTACAGGTTATCGGTTGATGGTGCCGTTGCACTACATACATGCTTCTTACGTACGCAGCCATTTCAACACGATGGAAATTGGCATTCAAGACGCTCCACGCCCCAAGGAAATTTTGTTCGCACTGGTGATGGGTACAGGCGCAAGGGTGCATGCACGCTTGGGCGGGCTGACGAAAGCCCAAGTATCGGTGCACGACGGCCAACGTTGAGCATGAAAGTTGTTCAGGTTCATGTACCAGGTGGCCCACAGGCACTGACATTTGCTGAAGTGCCCATGCCCACGCCTGGTGCGAACGAGGTTCTGGTAAAGGCATACGCGATAGGTGTCGGTGGCCCTGATGCCTTAATCCGCAAAGGCACTTACAAATGGATGCCTGCTCTGCCGGCTACCCCTGGCAATGAACTTGCCGGGGAGGTCGTAGCCATTGGCTCTCACGTCTCCCAATTGAAGGTTGGTCAGCGTGTATTTGTCAGCTCGCGGGAGTTGGCCGCGCGTGGCGGCTGTTATGTGCCATATATCTGTGTGCCCGAAGCAGCCCCCTTTTTGCTGCCAGACAGCATCGCTTTTGATGATGCTGTTAGCCTTGGTAACTTCCAGCTAGCGCACGCTATGCTGCTAGGCTGCAATGGTGGACTACCCGTTAAAAGCATTTTGGTCCCCGGAGCAGCAGGAGGCGTAGCTACGGCACTGGTGCAATTGGCGCGACACCATGGCATGCTAGCCATAGGTACTGCATCAACACCAGAGAAGCGGAATTACGCTTTGGATAATGGTGCGCATGCGGTGCTGGAGACAGACCCTGCTGCCTTGCCCGAACGTGTGATGGCGCTGACTGAAGGTCGAGGTGTAGATTTAGCCTTTGACCACATCGGAGGCACATCATTCATTGCGTGTATCCGATCACTTGCCCCTTTGGGAACAGCCATTTCCTACAACATTGTGAGCGGCCCTCCGGCCGGCGACGTGTTTATGGAGTTGCGCTCTTTGCTGGGAAAAAGTCTGGCTGTACGCACGTTTTCAATTCACACTTTCGACCAGCACCGCGACCAGCGACGAGCGTTGATGCAGCGCGCCATTGATATGATGGCTGCGGGTGACATTCACGCGCCGAAAATCACTGTGATGCCATTGGATGACGTACAGCATGCTCATGAATTGTTAGATAGCGGAAAAACATTGGGCAAGCTTGTGCTCAGGCCATGAAGGCACAGTTTGATATTTTGATATCAGGGTTTGGTCCCACGGGGGCAAGCTTGGCCGGATTGCTTGGACAGCGTGGCTTGAAAGTAGGGGTGTTTGATAAATTGCCTGATTTGTATCCGTTGCCACGTGCTATTGGAATGGATCATGAGGCGATGCGAATTCTTCAAGAACTTGGCCTCGCAGATGAACTCGCAGGGGTGATTGCAAGCTATCGTCCAAGCGAGTATTTAGGTATGGACGGGCAGTTAATCAAACGCTTGGATACGCAGCCAGCGCCACACGCATTGGGCTGGGAGCCGAACTATGTATTTGATCAACCTTCTCTGGAATATAAATTACGAGAACGATTAAAAAAAATCCCAACTGTCCACACTTTTGTCGAAGCCGAGGTCATAGATTCAGGACAAAACACGTCTGGCGTTTGGGTTGATGTCAATTTGAAGGGGGAGAATTCTCCGACCAGATTTACAGCCAAGTATCTGGTTGCGTGTGATGGGGGAAGCAGCCCAATCCGCAAAAGGCTTGGCATTGAACTCGAAGACTTGGGTTTTGATGAACCCTGGTTGGTTGTTGACGCCGATGTTGCCGATGAAAAAATACAATCTTTGCCACAAATACAGGTTCAGTATTGTGAAGCTCAACGACCATGTACGTTTGTAGTTGGTCCTGGAAATCACCGTCGGTGGGAGATTATGTTGAATCCCGGAGACAGCATTGCGGCGGAGTTTCCGGATGCCGAGTTGTGGCCACTCTTAAGCAGATGGATAAAACCCGGTGACGCACAGCTCAAGCGACGTTCTGCATATAGATTTCATGGATTGGTTGCTCGCGCTTGGCGCAATCAACGGATATTTCTTGCTGGTGATGCTGCACACATGACACCTCCATTTATGGCTCAAGGCATGGTACAGGGTATACGTGACGCTCATAACCTAGCTTGGAAGTTGAGCCATGTTTTGCAGGGAGATGCTACCCCGGCTTTGCTTGAAACTTACTTTATTGAGCGATACCCGCATGTGAAGCAAACTACATCGACAGCGATGGAGTTAGGTCGTGTGATTTGCGAGCGGAATCCTGTCAAGGCCCGTGAGCGTGATAAAAAATTACTGGACTCTCAGGGCGGCGTCGTAAAAACTACCTTTAGACAACAAATGATCCCCGGAATTTCAGGCGGATTGATAGAAACTCATTCGCCTGGCGCCGGCTCCATATTTCCGCAACCTACAGTTGAGATTTTAGGGAAAGCGGGCCGACTTGATGATTTACTTGGCAGCGAGTTCACAGTTTTCATTACTGGTGATTTGAACGAGGAACTATATTTGGCCTACAAGAGAGCAGCCGCAAAATTAAAAGCACGTATTGCGCTGCTGAATATTTCTAATGCTGTGCCTTCTTATGAAGCAGAAACATTGAAGGGAGATGTAACTCTCTTGACGCGTTGGTTTGAGAAAAACGCATCAGTCGTTGCGATTGTTCGGCCAGATCACTACGTCTATGGTGCAGCTAATTCCCATGCGGACGGTATTGAAATGTTGGATCAATTAAATTTGGATTTGCACAAAACGAAAAAGCCCCGACGATTTCTCGTAAGGGCTTGATTTCATTTGATATTTTGGCTCCTCAACCTGGGCTCGAACCAGGGACCTACGGATTAACAGTCCGGCGCTCTACCAACTGAGCTATTGAGGAACAAGCCT
>JAYVSU010000152.1:0-6187 GCA_043775055.1 Polaromonas sp. | reverse complement strand
GTATTTGTGCTAAGTGCTATGGTCGCGATTTAGGCCGTGGTGGTTTGATCAACGGTGGTGAAGCTGTGGGTGTGATTGCTGCGCAATCCATTGGGGAGCCTGGCACCCAGCTGACCATGCGTACCTTCCACATTGGTGGCGCTGCATCACGTGCAGCCATTGCATCAAGCGTTGAAGCAAAATCCAATGGCGCGATTGGCTTCAATGCCACCATGCGTTATGTGACCAACAGCAAGAAAGAACTGGTCGTGATTTCACGTTCTGGCGAGATCGTCATTCATGACGAGCATGGCCGTGAACGTGAGCGTCATAAAGTACCGTATGGTGCGATTTTGACCGTTAAGGCGGACGATAAAATCAAAGCTGGCGCTATCTTGGCCAACTGGGATCCATTGACTCGCCCGATCATTACCGAGTTTGCCGGCCAATCTAAATTCGAAAATGTCGAAGAAGGTCTGACCGTTGCCAAACAGCTCGACGAGGTGACTGGCTTGTCCACCATGGTTGTGATCGATCCAAAGCGTCGTGGCGCAGCAAAGGTAATTCGCCCTCAGGTCAAACTGATTGATGCAACCGGCAACGAAGTGAAGATTCCAGGGACAGACCATTCTGTAACGATTGGCTTCCCCGTTGGTTCCTTGATTCAAGTGCGTGACGGGCAAGATGTAGGCCCGGGCGAAGTGCTGGCACGGATTCCTATCGAAGGTCAAAAAACTCGAGATATTACCGGCGGTCTGCCACGTGTGGCGGAGCTGTTCGAGGCGCGTACACCAAAAGACAAAGGTACTTTGGCAGAAATGACGGGTACCGTGTCGTTTGGCAAGGAAACCAAAGGCAAGATTCGACTGCAAATCACAGACCCTGAAGGTAAAGTGTGGGAAGATCTCGTGCCTAAAGAGAAAAACATTTTGGTGCATGAAGGCCAAGTGGTGAATAAAGGTGAAAGCGTTGTTGACGGCCCTGCCGATCCGCAAGATATTTTGCGTTTGTTGGGCATTGAAGAACTGGCACGTTACATTGTTGACGAAGTGCAGGACGTTTACCGTCTGCAAGGCGTGAAGATCAACGACAAGCACATTGAAGTGATTGTTCGTCAGATGTTGCGTCGCGTGGTGGTTGAGAACGCAGGCGAATCTAACTACATCAATGGTGAGCAAGTTGAACGTGCAGCAATGCTTGATACGAATGATGCATTACGAGCTGACGGCAAAATTCCTGCTACTTTCTCAAACTTGTTGCTGGGTATTACCAAAGCGTCCTTGTCTACAGACAGCTTCATCAGCGCTGCATCGTTCCAAGAGACAACGCGTGTCTTGACTGAAGCAGCCATCATGGGTAAGCGCGATCCGTTGCGCGGCTTGAAGGAAAATGTGATTGTTGGTCGTTTGATTCCAGCTGGAACGGGTTTGGCTTATCACCAGGCACGTAAAGCGAAAGAACAGATGGACGATATTGAGCGTCAAGCCATTGCCGAGGCTGAGGCCGTTGAGATGGCGGCAACGGCAGACACATCCAGCGATGTGGTTAGCAGCAGCGAGGACGCTGCGATCGAGTAATCGTTACTGTCTGATTGTGGTGTTCCTGCAAACGCCCCACTTCCGAGTTGCGGTAGTGGGGCGTTTTCTTTTATGCTCGCGGTAAACAATTGGTCTGACTAAACATGCTTAAATCAATTTTGATGGGTGCATTTGCTATTGCGGTCATATGCTGGGCGATGGGTGCTTATAACCGCTTGGTAAGACTACGCGCAGCTATTGCTCAGGCGTTAGCTGCTTTGCAATTGTTGTCAAAGCGTGAGCCTCAGTCCCCTGAACTTGAATCTGAAGCCGAGGACGAATTGGCAGGCCACACACCAAAAAATCAAACAGAACTCACGCGCTGCAAAGAAGCTTATGAAGCTGCGGTGCATCACTACAACGTGGCAATTGGACAAGTTCCAGCTGCATGGATAGCAACTCTGTTTGGTTTTAAGCCCATCAAGAGCGATGAAGGTAAGCATTGAATATACAAACACCTCCTCAAAATAGTATCAAAACTAAGCTTGGTCGAGAGGCCATTCCCTTATGGCAGCAGCTGCAAAGCACGGCTTCGGTTCTGTTAGCGGTGCGCGCTGGCGAGTCAGGCACAACGGCCTTGAAAGCAGTGGAATCCAACCTCCGACCTGGCGTCCAATCCTTGAGTTTTCATGTTTGGCGTTGGCTTGGCTCAGCACAAATCATCAGGACCATGTTGGCTAAACGTGCCCCTCCTGCGCAAGTTGATGCCTTGCTATGCGTTGCCTTAACTTTGCTTTGTTACGATGCACCAATATTTGCGGAAGAGGATAGCGGTGTGACTGGAGAAAATGCCAGACTACTATACGATGCTTTTACTGTAGTTGACCAAACAGTGGAGGCTGCGAAACGACATGCCAGCACGCGTGCCAGTAGCAGTTTCATCAATGCTTGCTTGCGGCGATTTTTGCGCGAAAAGCAAGCAATGACAATGGCTGCAGCTACCAACCTTGTAGGACGCTGGAACCATCCTGAGTGGTGGATCAATCGTGTAAAAGCGGATCATCCGCAGGATTGGCAAAGTATTCTGAGAGCTAACAACGCACGCGCTCCATTAACGTTACGGGTAAATACAAGAAAATCAACGGTAGCTAGCTATTTAAATGATTTGAGTGCTATTAAAATAGAAGCAGAAGCTGTTGGAAAATATGGTATCATTCTGGCTAAACCAACGCCGGTCGTAGACATGCTGGGGTTTTCAGAAGGCGTGGTCTCCGTGCAGGATGCGGCTGCACAATTGGCGGCACCTATGTTGCTAAGTGGTTTGGAATCGCATGCAAACTTGCAAGTGCTGGATGCTTGTGCCGCTCCTGGCGGCAAAACTGCGCATTTATTAGAGTTGATGGATTGTCAAGTAACGGCGTTAGATATTGACCCCGAAAGATGCGAGAAGATTGACGAAACCTTGGATCGCTTGGGCTTAAAAGCAGAGGTTCTAGTAGCCGATGCAGCCAAGCCTGAAACCTGGCAAAGCGATGTGCGCGACAAGTTGTTTGATGCGATTTTGCTCGATGCACCGTGTACGGCATCAGGCATTGTTCGACGCCATCCCGATATCCGCTGGTTGAGGCGAGAAAGCGATGTTGCTCAACTCGCTGTCCTCCAACGCAAACTGTTGGAGATATTGTGGAAGCAGTTGAAACCAGGCGGGCGCTTGTTGTATTGCACATGCTCTGTTTTCAAGCAAGAGGGCCAAGCACAGATTGAACAGTTTATGGCAAACCATAAAAATGTTGTTCTATTGCCATCATCAGGGCATTTAATTTCAAAAAAGACTGTAGATAAGGGTGTCGTCGCTGACAATGCACTGAACAATCATGATGGATTTTTCTATGCGCTTCTTGAAAAACCAACGTTCTAGCCTACTTGTGACTTTGACAGTTTGGTGCTTTGCACTGGCGATGCTGCAAACGGCGGATGTCGCGCGTGCTGAAGGTGTGAGCACGACCATCAGTGCTATGCGTTTAATGCGCTCTGAAGAAGGTGTTCAGCTAAGCGCCCAAGTTAAATTTGAGTTGCCCATGATTGTGGAAGATACGCTCATCAAAGGCATCCCATTGTTTTTTGTGGCCGAGGCAGAAGTGACGCGCGACAGATGGTACTGGTATGACAAAAAAGTGGCTGTTGCGACTCGTCAAATGCGACTTAGTTTCCAGCCACTTACACGCCGATGGAGATTAAATGTAACCAGTGGTGTCATTGGTAACACGGGTTTAGGCGTTAGTCTGCCTCAATATTTCGATTCTTTGCCAGATGCCTTAGCCAATATCCAACGCATTAACAATTGGAAGATTGCAGACGCAGCTGAAGTGGAGGCCGATGCACCGCACACCGTTGAGTTGCGATTTAAGCTAGACGTGTCGCAGCTCCCGCGACCTTTTCAAATCGGTCTTATTGGGCACAGCGACTGGAGCATCGCCACTACAAAAAGCATGCACTTGACCACTGAAGGTGCCAAGTGAGTAAGTTCGCGGTCACATCCAGTTTGCGGCAAATCGTACCCAAGTCGCGCACCATACGCTGGATTCTAGGTTTAGGCGCGGTTGGCATGGTGTTGATTGGGGTCGCACTGTTATTTTTGCTCACGGTATCTACTAACAATCGTGCTCAATATGAAGAAACCTACAGTCGTCTGTTAATTCTCAATGTGGTGGTAGCCGGATTGCTCCTGCTGTTGATTGTTTGGATCGCGATTCGGTTGCTCGTGCGTCTCAAACAAGGCAAATTCGGCAGCCAATTGCTGGTCAAACTTGCCTTGATTTTTGCCTTGGTTGGCTTTGCACCAGGGTTGCTGATTTATGTGGTGTCCTATCAATTTGTATCGCGCTCGATTGAAAGCTGGTTTGACGTCAAAGTCGAGTCAGCGCTGGATGCAGGTTTGAATTTAGGACGTGTGACCTTGGATGTTTTATCAACCGAGCTGAGCAACAACACGCGCGTCGCAGCAGGACGCTTGTCTGACATGTCAGACGGGGCAGCCAGCCTAGAGTTGGAACGGATACGTGAGCAACTGTCAGTCCAAGATGCCTTGCTTTGGAGCGCTTCGGGGCAGTTGATTGGCAGTGCCGGTACATCGCGTTACCAAATTAACCCAGACAGACCCACAGCGACACAACTACGTACGGCTAAAGCTCAGCGCCAAGTGGCCAGCATTGAAGGTTTAGACGAAGCGACAGCTGGCCCACCTGGTGAGGCAAGTGCGGCGCCTGTTTCTGCCAAAATTAAAGTGCTAGCCCTCGTTCAAGCTAACGGCATAGGCATGTTGGCTGAGCCACGGTTTTTACAAACGACGCAGCTGCTACCGCCTACGTTGGTTGCTAACGCTTTAGCGGTGACAGAAGCAAACCGCGAATATCAAAACAGAGCCTTGGCCCGAGAGGGTTTGCGGCGCATGTATATTGGCACTTTGACGCTGAGTTTGTTTTTGGCTGTTTTCAGTGCGGTGCTTTTAGCTGTTTTTTTAGGGGCTCAATTGGCGGCGCCCTTGCTGCTTTTGGCGGACGGTGTGAGACAAGTAGCTGCTGGAGATTTGACGCCCAAAGCAGTTTTACAGAGCAAAGACGAGCTGGGTGGCTTGACCCGCTCCTTTGCGGACATGACGCAGCAACTGGCTGACGCCCGCACGGCGGTCGATGTGAGTATGGTGCAAGTCAATGCAGCACGAGAAAACTTGCAAATCATTTTGGACAACCTCACCTCGGGCGTCATTGTGATGGACGCGCAAGGCGTGATTCAGTCCTCCAACCCTGGTGCCACGCGGATATTGAACACCCCGCTTGCGCAGTTTGAAGGCCATTCATTAGCCAGCATTGCCGGTTTAGAGCAGTTCGCGCAAGGGGTGCAGTCGCAGTTTGATGCTTATTTGAGTGAGCGAGGCTTGCACGGGCTCGATCATTGGCAACATTCATTTGTGCTGAATTCAATGGCCAGCGAGTCTCTAGGAAATGCCGCGTATACCTCTCCTTTCGCGACCCATCCGACCATCAATCTGATTGCGCGCGGGGCTGAGTTGCCTAGCGACAGCAAGCAATCCTTGCGGTTATTGGTTTTTGATGACATTTCTGATGTGGTTTCTACTCAGCGCGCGCAAGCCTGGGGCGAGGTGGCTAGACGTTTGGCTCATGAAATCAAGAACCCGCTCACGCCCATCCAACTTTCTGCACAACGGTTAGAGAAAAAGCTGATTGGCAAAGTTGATGCGGCTGACCAATTAATCGTTACCAAATCAGTAAAAACAATCGTTGATCAAGTCGAAGCGATGAAGCGCTTGGTGAACGAGTTCAGAGACTATGCCCGCTTACCCGCTGCGGAGCTTAAAGCTGTCGATGTCAACGCCTTGGCGCTAAATATATTTCAGTTGTACGGAGCAGACGAAACCAATCCCTGCAGGGCAAAGCACGGCCCGGTCACTTTACTGGCAGAGCTTGATGCACAATGCCCCCTCATCATGGGTGATGCGCAGCAATTGCGGCAAGTTATTCATAATTTGCTGCAAAATGCGGTAGACGCGGTTGAAGCCAGCAAAGTGAAAAAAGTAAGCCTGTCGACGCAGTGGAACGCAGACACGCAACGCGTCAGGTTGGTGGTGACGGACAGTGGGGCAGGTTTTCCTGAACATATCTTGAAACGCGCTT
>JAYVSU010000151.1:0-4016 GCA_043775055.1 Polaromonas sp. | reverse complement strand
CTCTGTGCATAATGGACTCAATATATAAATTTAGGGTTTGATTATGCTTGACCGCGAAGGCTTTAGGCCCAACGTCGGCATCATCCTGCTCAACCAGAAAAATCAGGTATTTTGGGGCAAACGCATACGTACCCACTCTTGGCAGTTTCCGCAAGGTGGCATTGACCGGGGAGAGACACCCGAGCAAGCCATGTTTCGTGAGCTGCATGAAGAGGTGGGCCTCCACCCGGAGCATGTGCGGATTGTCGCCCGAACCCGAGACTGGTTGCGCTACGAGGTGCCAGATCGGTTCATACGGCGCGATGCGCGCGGCTTTTACAAAGGCCAAAAGCAAATTTGGTATTTATTGCAACTGGTCGGTCATGACTGGGATTTGAACCTGCGCGCGACAGATCATCCAGAATTTGATGCTTGGCGTTGGAATCAGTTTTGGGTACCGCTGGACGTGGTTGTAGAATTCAAACGCGGCGTTTACGAGATGGCATTGACTGAATTGTCACGCTATTTACCCAGAAATGAACACCGCAACGAAGCGCGACCCCGCCATTTGCGCGGTGTCATGCACCATTACGAGCAAGACCACACCAGCAGTGGGCAGGAAGTTCGTTCGCCTATGCACGGTGCAGGCATGGAAATGCCCCCTGGGGGCAGCTATGAGCCTGACCCTGAAACCAGCTATGGCGCAGTCATGCAAGATGCGAATGCGCAAGAAAATGACTTGCCCGAACCCGCCCTGCCAGACCCGACGCTGATTTATCCACTTTCAAATCGTTAATGCAGTCCACTTAAGCGAAACTCAGAAAATCTTTATGTCTGCATTTTTAGCGCCAATTCGAGCGATGTCGGTGATGTTTTTGTCATTGTTGGCCAGTGCTTCTTGTATTGCACAACTGGTTAGCACCGACCCTGATTGGAAAGAAACTGAAGTTCCACCGCCACCCACCTTCAATGCCGCATCGCTGCCACGTTTGGTGCCTTTTGATGTGTCTATAAATTCCGAATTACGATGGGCGGTGGACCCTGCCACCATCAAAATCAGTGAGGATGGTTTGATCCGTTACGTGGTTGTAGCGCGCAGTGTTAGCGGTACTGTGAGCGCCTTGTACGAAACAATCAACTGCGGCAAAGCTGAATTTAAGACGTATGCACGCTACAACGCCAATGGTGGCTGGGCGGCCGTTGAGAATCCAGAATGGCGCTCAATGCATGACAAATTACCCTCAAAACACGCCTTGATGCTAGCCAAGCAAGGGGCTTGCGTGGGGAATGGTGCAGCAAACAGTGCCGATGACGTGGTGCGAGCTCTCAAAAGAACATCACCTTCGTCTTACGAACGGTGATTCATCCGTTCGAAATTCAAGACTAGGATCGAATAAGATCCAACTTATAGCCGAGTTAGCACCATGTTATCGCGATGAATCATTTCTGGCTCAGCAGCGTAGCCCAATACTTTCTCAAACTCCGTTGAAGCTTTACGACAAATCAAGCGTGCTTCACTGCTCGCATAATTGGCCAAACCGCGCGCCACTTCTTGACCGGTGAGGTCGCGAATAGCAATCACGTCACCCCGCGAAAAATCACCCTCCACGCCAGTCATACCAATCGGCAGCAAACTCGTGCCAACCGTCTGTAACTTGCTCACAGCACCGTTGTCAACGGTCACTGAACCGCGCAGTTGCAAGTGATCCATCATCCATTGTTTGCGCGCCTGGTTTTTCTGGGTTTGCGCGACCAGCAGTGTGCCAATCGATTCGCCTTTGGACAATCGCACCAATACATCGGGCTCACCGCCCCAAGCGATGACGGTAGAGGCGCCCGAGCCTGCAGCACGCTTGGCAGCCAAGATTTTGGTAATCATGCCACCACGGCCAATGCTAGAGCCGGCTCCACCAGCCATCGCTTCTAACGCAGGATCACCAGCTTGGCCCACATGCACAAACTCAGCAGCAGGGTTTTGCCGTGGGTCAGCGTTGTAGAGTCCCTTTTGATCTGTCAAGATGATCAAAGCATCCGCTTCAACCAAATTGGCCACTAATGCACCCAAGGTGTCGTTGTCGCCAAACTTGATTTCTTCGTTAACGACGGTGTCGTTCTCATTGATAACGGGTACAACGCCGTGTTTGAGCAAGGTTAGCAAGGTTGAACGCGCATTCAGGTAGCGCTCTCTGTCGGCCAAATCCGCATGTGTGAGAAGCACTTGCGCAGAGCCCAAACCGTTCTCACGCAGTTTGGTTTCATACATTTGCGCCAAGCCCATTTGACCCACTGCAGCCGCAGCTTGTAGTTCATGGATAGCATGCGGCCGCGTCGTCCAGCCCAGCCGTTTCATGCCTTCAGCAATCGCACCGCTAGAAACCATGATAACTTCGCGGCCATCGGTGCGTAGTTTGGCGATTTGGCTGCACCAGTGCGCGATGGCGGCTTCGTCTAAGCCTCGACCTTCATTGGTCACTAAACTTGAGCCTACTTTGACGACGATGCGTTTTGCGCTCTTTAACAGCGTTTTAGTCATGGATACGGTTATTTAAAGGTAAATATAGTCGTAGTCGGCGTATTTATTTGATAGTTTGCTATTAAAAATATAGCATTTTTTACTGAAAAGTTATTCCGGAATTTCCACGAATCGCGGGTCAATGTACTCAGGCGCTTGCTCCGATACTTGCTCGGCTTTGATATGTTTGTAAATGGCTTTGACCAAAGACTCGCAACCTTCGCGGGTCAGTGCTGAAATTTCAAATACAGGGCCTTTGAATTTATAGCGTTTGACAAAATCAGCCACGACTTCAGCGCGTTTGTCGTTGTCAATCATGTCCAACTTATTGAGCACCAACCAGCGCGGTTTTTTGAACAAGCCAGCATCGTATTTTTTCAGCTCTTTGGCAATCGCTTTAGCCTGCGCCACGGGGTCAACACCCTCATCATACGGTGCTAAATCGATGATATGCAATAGCAAACGCGTGCGCTGTAGGTGACGCAAAAACAGGTGACCTAAACCAGCACCGTCCGAGGCACCCTCAATCAAACCGGGCAAGTCCGCCACCACAAAACTTTGCTCAGGACCAACACGTACCACACCTAGATTGGGGTGCAAGGTGGTGAATGGGTAGTCTGCAATACGCGGTCTCGCGTTTGAAATCGCGGTGATGAAGGTTGATTTTCCGGCATTGGGCATACCTAATAAGCCCACATCAGCCAGCACTTTAAGTTCTAACTTGAGGCTTTTCCGTTCACCAGGCCAGCCTGGCGTTTTTTGACGCGGAGCGCGGTTGATCGCGCTTTTAAAACGCAAATTACCGAAACCACCATCACCACCTTTGGCAATGGTAATGATCTCGCCGGCTACCAAAAGCTCGAAAAGCACCTCGCCCGTTTCAGCATCAGTAATGATGGTGCCAACAGGCATTTTCAAGATGATGTCATCGCCTGCTGCACCAAACATGTCTGAGCCCATGCCATGTTGACCGCGCTTGGCGTCGTGGCGGCGTGAAAATCGAAAATCAACCAGCGTGTTTAAGTTTTCGTCTGCTACCGCGAACACATGACCACCTCGGCCACCGTCTCCGCCATTAGGGCCGCCAAACTCTTTGTATTTTTCATGCCGAAACGAGACGCAGCCTGCTCCGCCATCTCCTGCAGAAATGTCAATATAGGCTTCGTCTACAAATTTCATGATGCAATTTTAGTATTTAAATTGAATACGTTAAGGATAGGTTCAAAAAGCAAAAAGCCCGCTTAACTCAGCAGTTAGGCGGGCTTTTCAGCAAGAATTAACTAACTCAGGCTACTGGAGTGATGTTAACCATATGCTTATTCAGCGCACCTTTGATTGCAAACGACACATGACCGTCTTTAAGTGCAAATAAAGTGTGATCAACGCCGATACCGACATTGTTGCCTGGGTGGAACTTGGTACCACGTTGGCGCACAATGATCGCGCCAGCAGTGATGAGTTCACCACCGAAAGCTTTCACACCGAGCATTTTTGGCTTGGAATCGCGCCCATTTCGCGTAGAGCC
>JAYVSU010000150.1:0-57861 GCA_043775055.1 Polaromonas sp. | reverse complement strand
CGGTGCAGCTGGGTCACCCTTTTGTGCGGGAACGTGGCTTAAAACAGTGTTGAACAACGCAGACATGTCTGGTCCCCACTGCTCGCCTTGTGGGCCTTCAGTCATGGAAGACCAGCCATTGATGCCGGATGCGTAGACCACTGGAAAATCCAATTGCTCATCGGTCGCGCCTAATTTGTCAAACAAATCAAAAGCAGCGTTGACCACGAAGTCAGGACGTGCACCTGGTTTGTCGACTTTATTCACAACCAAAATAGGCTTCAGACCCAAGGCCAAAGCCTTTTTAGTCACGAAACGGGTTTGTGGCATCGGACCTTCTTGTGCGTCAATCAACAGCACCACACCGTCGACCATTGACAAAGCGCGTTCGACCTCACCGCCAAAGTCCGCGTGACCCGGGGTGTCAACGATGTTGATATGGGTACCTTCCCATGTTACAGCGCAGTTCTTAGCCAAAATGGTAATGCCACGTTCTTTTTCAATCGCGTTGTTGTCCATCACGGTGTCGACGACTTTCTCGTGCTCGGCAAAGGTGCCAGACTGACGCAGCAATTGGTCAACCATGGTGGTTTTGCCATGGTCAACGTGGGCAATGATGGCAATGTTACGAATCTGTTTTTGTGTCATGGTTACTACTTCCTATCTTCCTATTTTCCTGAATACTGTTCAAAATTACATCTAAATTTACGCGAAACTCTACGCTTTTACTTGCTCTTCCTTAGTGTCAACCGCGAGCATCTGTTCTATTTCTAAAGGGCTCAATAACCTGTAAGGTATCAGTTCCCCGGTTTGCACTTGCGCGGTACCTAAAAGAACTTCTGGCGACTCGCCAAACACTGCAACTTGGGCCATATCGACCCAGTCGCCGCGTCGACGCACACCGTTCAAAAACCTCGCCGTATTTTCAGCATCTAGCATGACACGTGGGTGTCCTTCTAAAAGCGACTCAACCGGCAGCAAACAAGCCAAACGCTGTGCTTCATCCATCTTTTCAAGTGCTTCCAAAGTGACGCATTGCGCCACATCAAAACCACCTGTTCCAATCCTACGCAGGCTGCTGAGATGCGCACCGCATCCCAAAGCCTCGCCAATATCCTCTCCCAAGGTACGTATATATGTACCTTTGCTGCATTTTACTATTAATTTAATAGCTAACTTTGCATGTTTTACGCCGGCTACAGCCAAAAATGACTCTGAATTGGCAGTATTTTCAGTTTCATCAATCAACTCATCTACTAACTCGCCTGATAGCTCATAAATCGTCACATGTCTGGCAATTCGTTCTACCTCAATCCCAACCCTTGCATATTCATACAAGGCTTTTCCATCCTTCTTCAGCGCGCTGTGCATAGGCGGGATTTGATCAATCGGCCCTCTGAACTTTTGCAATACAAGTTGCAATTGCTGGTCCGTCACCTGCACCTCACGCATCACTAAAACATCGCCTTCAGCATCGCCGGTTGTCGTTTTGACACCCAGCGCCACTGTGGCCTCATAACGTTTGTCAGCATCCAAATGGAGCTGGCTAAACTTGGTTGCTGCACCAAAACACAGCGGCAACAAACCAGTTGCTAAAGGGTCCAACGTCCCTGTATGCCCTGCTTTCTCAGCACGCAGGAGCCATTTAACTTTTTGCAAAGCATCGTTGCTGGACAATCCAATTGGCTTATCGAGCAACAAAACGCCATGCAGCGGTCGCCTTTTGATACGCACTTTCACAGCTGATTTCGCAGGCCGAGAAAGTGCCTCTGGCACCGAACTCAATTCAATCTTCCTTAGCGCTGCTCGCCACGGCTTTGGCAATCAAGGCATTCATGTCTGCCGCTTGTTCAGTCGTTCTGTCAAACAAAAAGTGCAAGGTCGGCACGGTATGAATGTGTAAACGTTTGAACAAACCATTGCGCAAAAATCCAGCCGCTTGGTTGAGTGCAATTTCGCATTCTTTCTTGTCACCGATCAAAACGCTGAAAAAGACTTTGGCATGTGCGTAATCTGGCGTCACCTCAACCGCCTGAATCGTTACCATGCCCACGCGCGGGTCTTTCAACTCGCGCGCGATCAATTCCGTCAGATCGCGTTGAATCTGGTCAGCAACTTTAAAGCTGCGATTCGGCGTTTTTGATTTTTTAACTGCCATGCTGAATCAGTACTTTTAAGTCAACTCACGTGCTACTTCACGGATTTCAAAGAACTCCAAGAAGTCACCTTCTTGAATATCGTTGTAACCCTTGATGTTCAAACCGCAATCGAAACCTTCGCGCACTTCTTTCGCATCGTCTTTGAAGCGTTTGAGAGATTCCAACTCGCCGGTAAAGACCACCACATTGCTGCGCAACAAACGCAGTTTCGCGCTGCGCTTGACCACGCCGGAGGTAACCATACAACCCGCAATCGCACCCACTTTGCTGGCACGGAAGACTTGACGAATCTCAGCGGTGCCAATGACTTCTTCAACCTTATCAGGTGTCAACATGCCAGACAAGGCGGCTTTGAGATCGTCCACAGCGGCATAAATAATGTCGTAGTAACGAATGTCAACGCCATTGCCTTCGGCTGTTTTACGCGCTCCAGCATCGGCACGGGTGTTGAAACCAATGATGACGGCTTTGGATGCAATCGCCAAGTTCACGTCAGACTCGCTCACGCCACCCACGCCACTGTAAACAATTTGAATCTTGACTTCGTCGGTAGAGAGTTTGAGCAAAGACTGCGCCAAAGCTTCTTGCGAACCTTGAACGTCCGCCTTGATGATGATCGGCAACAACTTGACTTCGCCAGCAGTCATGTCGGTGAACATGTTCTCCAACTTCGCCGCTTGCTGCTTAGCCAATTTGGTGTGACGGAATTTACCTGCACGGTAGGTTGAGATTTCACGTGCACGCTTTTCATCAGCCATGACCATGAACTCGTCACCCGCTTGCGGAACTTCAGTCAAACCTTGGATTTCAACAGGAATAGACGGGCCTGCTGTTTTACAAGGCTTGCCGTTCTCATCCAGCATAGCGCGCACGCGGCCATAGGTAGAACCCGCCAAGACCACATCGCCTGTTTTAAGCGTACCGGATTGCACCAGGATCGTGGCAACAGGGCCTTTACCTTTGTCCAAACGCGCTTCAATCACCAAGCCTTTGGCCATCGCATCGACTGGAGCACGCAGTTCCAAAATTTCAGCTTGCAAGAGCACTTGCTCCAACAAAGCATCAATGCCTTCACCAGTTCGGGCGGACACACCAACAAAAGGTGACTCGCCGCCAAACTCTTCAGGAATCACTTCTTCAGTGACTAACTCGCCCTTAACACGGTCTAAATTGGCATCTGGCTTGTCGATTTTATTGATCGCAACAACAATCGGTACACCCGCAGCTTTAGCGTGTTTAATCGCTTCTTTGGTTTGCGGCATGACGCCATCGTCCGCTGCCACCACCAAAATAACAATATCCGTTGCAGTTGCACCGCGTGCACGCATCGCCGTAAAGGCCTCATGACCCGGTGTGTCAAGGAAAGAAATCATGCCGCGAGGAGTTTCAACGTGATACGCACCAATGTGCTGCGTAATACCGCCAGCTTCGCCTGACACCACTTTTGCGCGACGAATATAGTCGAGCAACGATGTTTTACCGTGGTCAACGTGACCCATAACCGTGACCACAGGTGGGCGCGGCAAGGATTCCGAAACTTGCGATGACACTTCAGCATCGGTAAACGCTTCAACATCATCCAAGGCCGCAACCACCGCTTTGTGACCGAGCTCTTCCACCAAAATCATGGCGGTATCTTGGTCAAGCGCCTGATTGATCGTGACCATTTGGCCCAATTTCATTAATATTTTGATCACTTCAGAAGCTTTAACGGCCATCTTGTGCGCCAATTCAGCCACAGTGATCGTTTCTGGCACGTGGACTTCAAGGACGCGTGCTTCAAGTGGTGCGGCTTCAACCTGCTCTTCACGCGAACGGTCATGGCCGCGTTTGCCACGTGCGCCGCTGCGCCAATTGGTACTACGACCAGCGCCCGCACCGGTGTCGCCACGGGTTGGGAGTGCTTTCTTCTTAGCTGGATCACCCGCCCAGCTGCTAGACAACTTGGCTGATTTAACTTCTTTTCCAGCTGCGCCACCTGCTGGGGCTGCAGCTGTACCCGGCGCGCCAGGCTTGGCTGGTGCTTTAGCAACAGTGCTCCCTGTTGCTGGCTTGTGCAATGTTCCTTTGATGGCCACTTTAGGTGGCTCTGGCTTTTTCGCCACCATCACTGGTTTGGCCGGGGCAGACATCATCATACGAATGGCAGCGGCTTCCGCTTCTGCCTTGCGACGACGGTCACCCAAATCAACTGCACGTGCCGTTTCAGCATCAGCCAGCGCTTTTGAGTCTGCAACCACTTTGGCTGCAGCTTCAGTTTTTGCAGTAACTGCTGCAGCTAATTTTGCAGCAGCTTGCTCAGTCGCAGTAGCGGCAGCTTGTGTTTGCTCAACCACTTTTGCCTTCGCGGCCGCAGCAGCTTCTTCAGCCTTGTGGTCAACAATCGGGACAACCTTATTGCCAACACGTGCTGGCGCTTTGGCCGCTGCTGGCGTAACAGCTTCGACTGGCGCAGCCACCACTTGCGTGGCAGCTTGCGCAGCATCTTCGACAGCCTTTTGAGCCAATTCGCGAGATTGCTGTTCTTGCTCTTCACGCAAACGACGTTGCAGGGCTAAATCTTCCTCTTGAGCGCGAATCAAATCAGCTTCACGTTGCGCTTCTAATTCGCGGCGCTCAAGCTCTGCATGCTCTGATTGTGCTTTTGCAGCCTCTGCAGCGGCGGCTTGTTGCTCTGCAGCTTCGGCAGCATCAGCAGTTTCATCACGTTGAATAAACGTGCGTTTTTTGCGCACTTCAACTTGAATCGTGCGCGCTTTGCCTGAGGCATCTGCTTGCTTGATTTCAGTGGTGGATTTCTTCACCAAAGTGATTTTTTTGCGCTCACCGGTTAGGGTGCCGTGACTGGCTTGCAAATAGCCCAATAGCTTTTGCTTGTCAGCATCAGTCAAAGTGTCAGACGCGGCAGCTTTTGCCACGCCAGCATGACTTAACTGATCCAACAGAGTTTCGGTAGATTTTTTGAGTTCAGCTGCAAAATCGGCAACGGTCGTACTGGACATATTCTGTGTAACCTTTCATGACCGTTACTCTTGAGAAGCAGCGTCATTGGTGAACCAATGCTCGCGTGCTTTCATGATCAACGTTTTGGCTTCGTCTTCTGACTGGCCGGTAAATTCAATGAGCTCATCGACAGCCAAATCGGCCAAATCGTCAAGGGTGTGGACGCCGCCAACAGCTAGTTTGCTGATGAGTTCAGGCGTTAAGCCTTCCAAATCACGCAAATCTTGCGAGGCTTCTTCTACGTTTTCTTCTTTGGCGATTTCCATCGTCAACAAAGCATCTTTCGCACGGGTACGCAGTTCGTTGACCGTGTCTTCGTCGAAGCTTTCAATCTCCAACATCTCTTGTAGCGGCACATAAGCCACTTCTTCGAGGTTGGTGAAACCTTCGGCAATCAAGATGTCGGCGATATCTTCGTCCACATCGAGCTTTTCCATAAACAGCTTGCGGCTTGTATCCGTTTCGCTGGCATTCTTCTGAGCAGATTCGGCAGCATCCAAGATATTGATTTTCCAACCGGTGAGGTCCGAAGCCAAGCGCACGTTTTGACCACCGCGACCAATCGCAATCGCCAAGTTTTCTTCATCAACGACCACATCCATGGCGTGACGCTCTTCGTCAACGACGATAGACGTGACATTTGCCGGCGCCAAAGCACCAATCACAAATTGTGCCGGGTCTTCGCTCCACAAGACAATGTCAACGCGCTCGCCACCGAGTTCATTGGTCACCGCATTCACGCGGGTACCGCGCACGCCAACGCAGGTGCCAATTGGATCTACGCGTTTGTCGTGTGACAAAACTGCAATTTTGGCGCGTGAACCAGGGTCACGAGCGCAAGATTTAATCTCTAGCAAGCCTTGCTCAATTTCCGGCACTTCATTGCGGAACAATTCCACCATGTATTGCGGCGCATTGCGCGACAAAATAATCGGCGCGCCACGCAAGGTGCTGTCAACTTCAACAATCAGTGCACGCACGCGGTCACCGGCTCGTAAATTTTCTTTAGGGATCATGTCAACACGGCGCAAACGACCTTCGACACGACCGCTTTCAACGATCAAATCGCCCTTGTCCATCCGCTTGACGGTACCCACCAAAATTCGCTCGCCGCGAGACATGAAGTCCGCCAAAATCGTTTCGCGCTCAGCTTCACGGATTTTTTGCAAAATCACTTGCTTTGCGGCCATGGCACCAATACGGCCAATCGGCACAGATGGCACAGCCTCTTCAATGTACTCATCAACTTCAATATCAGGAATTTGCTCTTGTGCTTCGAAGTGCAAAATTTCTTGATCAGGCAACTGCAAGCCTGCCTCGTTAGGCACCACATGCCAGCGGCGGAAAGTTTCGTAGCTTCCGGTATCAGGATCCATGGCAACGCGGATATCCACATCGCCGGGAAACAATTTTTTGGTGGCTTGCGCCAAAGCAGCCTCCACCGCACCAAAAACAACGTCTAACTCAACGCTTTTTTCGCGTGAGATGGCTTCTACCAACATCAACATTTCGCGATTCATGCCATGACTCTCCTATTACCTTTTAACTTACGATTTGCAATTGACAAACAAGTATTCACAACTTACGCATCCAAGGATTCAGCCTCTTCAGCCGAACCGGATGCATTGCGTCCCTTGAAATTCACAATAGGAGCGAGCCGCGCATCACGCAACTCCTCCAACCTAAAACCCAATGCCTGCACGGGTGCCGGTGCGCGTTTTTTACTGATCTTTGCACCTGGCTTGGCAATTGGCGCTTCACTCCAAACAATTTGCCAGACCGGCGCATCAGAAGCTACCACGGCTTCAGCCACACCTTCCATCACCTCAGCACGCTCCAAGGTGCCGCGAAACTTCTTTCGCGTTGCATTGACTTGACCCTGCGCCGTAACTCCCATGGGTGCGCGTAAAGTGATGTCAATCTCTTCACCTAAAAATCGCTCAAAATCTTGTGCATTGCGAAGCGGGCGATCAATACCTGGCGAAGACACTTCCAAGCGCTTGTACTCGGCCCCATCAACTTCCAACGCAAACTGCAACTGACGGGTGACTTTTTCACAGTCTTCCACATTGATCAATTTGTCGTCAGCTTTGCTTTGACCAAGCACCCACGGAAAATCAATCGTGACGCGCAGCAATCCACCGGCAGAGCGTTCAATCTCTACGAGGTCGTAACCAAAACCGGTCACAATTTGCTCAATAACTTGCTGCGCAGCCACCTAAATTCATCCCGTTCAAAAAAAGCTTGAAAAGCGTTCGCCCAAAAAAAAAGGGCGCATGAAATTCGCCCGTTTGTTACAACAGCCAGCAAGATATGCTGACTCTGCATGTATCGTCTTGAGAGTTTGACTTAACTGTTACAGCAACCTAAATTACCAACTAGGTAAAACCCTAAGCCTTGAATTATAGCCCAGTCTTGACGAAAAGTCTTGATTTTCAAGCGGCTTTTTATGCGGAATACCTCTTTCGGCCGTAGATTTAACGGATTTATGGGCTTACTTGAGCCATCAGCATGGACGTGTAAGCATGTTTTGGCGCATCCATCACTTGCTGTACGCTGCCAGTCTCCAAGATTTCGCCATCGCGCATGACCAAAACGTGGTGCGCCATCGCCCGAATCACATCCACATCGTGGGTGATGAGCAAATAGCTCAAACCGCGCTCGCGTTGCAGTTTTTGTAAAAGTTGCAAAACTTGTTTTTGAATCGTCACATCTAAAGCGCTCGTCGGTTCGTCCAACACCAATAGCTGAGGTTGAACAATCAGTGCCCGCGCAATCGCCAAACGCTGACGCTGCCCGCCGGAGAACTCATGCGGATAACGATCCAGCAAACCGGGAAACTGCGACTGCGTCAACCCCACCTCTTGCAAAGCCACAAACACGCGCTCTTGCCGCTGACTTGCGGTCAACAAGGGTTCATGAACGCGCAAACCCTCGCCCACAATGTCGCCCACCGTCATACGTGGCGACAATGAAGAAAATGGGTCTTGAAACACAACTTGCACGATGCGACGCATGCCTTTGTCCTGAGCGGCACCCTGCCCCCAGTGCTTACCATCCATCTGCAAGTCGCCAGAAAACGGCAGCAACCCCAAAGCAGCCAGAGCCAGTGTCGATTTACCTGAGCCAGACTCGCCAATCACACCCAAAGTTTGACCTTGTCGCAACTCAAAACTTGTGTCTTTGACAGCTATAAATTCGCCCTTTTTAAACCAGCCGCGCATCCCTGGTAAGGGCACGGGGTAACAGACGCGCAGATGGCTAGCCCGCGCACTGAGCGTCAAGTCGGAGTCTGAAGAATGAGGTGATTCGTCCACATCGCGCACAGGCTTGCTGTCAATCAACTTGCGGGTATAGGCATGCTGGGGGTTGGCAAACACCTCTTGGACTTTACCCTGCTCCACAATCAGTCCATTTTCCATGACGATCACACGGTCAGCAAATTTGCGCACCAGGTTCAAGTCATGGGTAATTAACAGCACCGCCATGCCGTTTTGCTGCTGCAAGTCAGACAGCAAATCCAAAATCTGCGCTCGCAAGTTCACATCCAAGGCGGTCGTCGGCTCATCGGCCAGCAGCAATTTGGGCTGACAAGCCAGCGCCATCGCAATCATGGCACGTTGCCGCTGCCCGCCGCTGAGCTGGTGCGGATACGACTTGGCACACCGTTCAGGCTCTGTTATCCCTGTTTTTGCTATTAAATCAATAGCTAATTTATTAGCATATACGCCGGCTGCACCCTGTTTTAGCTCTAAAATCTCGGAAATTTGATCGCCTACTGTAAAAAGCGGGTTCAGCGCCGTCATGGGCTCCTGAAAGATCATGGCGATGTCTTGGCCACGGATGCCGCGAAGCTGCTGCTCAGGGATGGCCAACAAATCGACCGCATTCTGTGGTGCAGGCGGCGTAAAAATCGCACGACCCTGCAACTGCGCATTCATCACCAAACGCAGCAAAGCCAAAGCGGTGACTGTCTTGCCAGAGCCAGACTCTCCCACCAGAGCCACTTTTTCACCCGCTTCGATGGAGAAATTGATACCATGGACGACTGCTTTACCACCGAAGGAGACTGTTAAGTCTTTGACATCAAGCAGGCTCATTTATCCGCCTTCCTAGGATCAAGCGCATCCCGTAAAGCATCACCCATAAACGTCAATAACAGCAGAGTCACTACCAAAACACCAAAAGTAGACAGTGATATCCACCACGCATCAATGCTGTTTTTGCCTTGCGCCAAGAGCTCGCCCAAGGACGGCGTACCCGGTGGTACACCCAAACCCAAAAAATCGAGTGAGGTCAGCGCCAAAATCGCACCGCTCATGCGAAATGGCAAAAAAGTTACCACAGGCGTCATGCTGTTCGGCAGCACATGGCGAGTGATGATGTGCCAGTTGCCCACACCCAAAGCGCGGGCGGCGCGGACGTAATCCATCTGCCGATTGCGCAAAAACTCGGCCCGGACGTAGTCTGACAAGCCCATCCAACCAAATAAACTGAGCAAAATCAACAACAACGCCAGGCTTGGTGAAAACACGGCGCTAAAAATAATCAACAAATACAACTCCGGCATAGCGCCCCAAATCTCGATGAAGCGCTGGAATCCTAAATCCAACTTGCCGCCGTAAAACCCCTGAACTGCGCCAGTGATGACGCCTAAAACCACCCCAATCACCGTCAAAGCCAGCGCAAACAGTACGCTGACACGGAAACCGTAAATCAGCTGCGCGAGTAGATCACGGCCTTTTTCATCCGTTCCCAGCCAGTTGTCCGACGAAGGTGCAGATGGATTGGGAGATTTGGCAAAATAGTTGAGCGTTTTGGCGCCGTAGCGGTTGATGGGGTAAATCGCCCAGTTGCCCGGCTTTGAGAACTCGGCCTGAATAAATGGGTCGAGATAATCTGCAGGTGTTTCAAAATCGCCCCCAAAAAGTTTCTCTGGGTAGTCTTTGGCGATAGGAAAGTAATAGCCATCCCTGTAATGCACGATCAACGGTTTGTCATTGGACAACACTTCTGCACACAAACTAAGCAACACCAAGCTGCAAAACACCAACATGCTGTAAAACCCAAGCCGATTCCGCTTGAACCGCAGCCAAGCCCGCTTGGAAGGAGATGCAGAAATTTGAGTGGGCTTAATCAAATTTGACACGCGGATCCACCCAAACATAGCAAAGATCGGAAATTAGCTTTGTCACCAAACCTATCAAGGTGAACAAATACAGCGTACCCAGCACAACCGGATAATCACGCCGGATCACGCTCTCGTAGCTCAGCAAGCCAAGCCCATCAAGCGAAAAAAGCGTTTCTATCAACAGCGAACCCGTGAAAAACGCCCCAATAAACGCAGCGGGAAAGCCAGTGACGATAGGAATCAAGGCATTGCGAAACACATGTTTGTACAGCACTTGCCGCTCTGACAAACCCTTGGCCCGCGCTGTAGTGACGTATTGTTTGCGGATTTCTTCGAGAAAGGCGTTCTTGGTCAGCATCGTCGTCACCGCAAAACTGCCCAGCACCATGGCGGTGACGGGTAGGACGATGTGCCACAAATAATCGACAATTCTGCTGCCCCAGCTCAAACTCTCCCAATTGGCAGACGTCAAACCCCGCAGCGGAAACCACTGCAATTGCCCGCCAAACACGACCAAAAGCGCCACCCCGAGGACAAAACCCGGAATCGCGTAGCCGACCAAAACGACGAGCGTGGTCAAAAAATCAAACCGTGAACCAGCCCTTACCGCTTTAGCAATGCCCAAGGGAACCGATATGAGATAGCTGATGAAAAATGTCCACAGACCAAGGCTGATGGAAACAGGCAGTTTGTCTTTAATGAGTTGCCAGACGTCTTTGTTTTGAAAAAAACTCTTACCTAAATCAAAACGCACATATTGGCTCAACATTTGCACAAACCGTTCAGGTGCGGGTTTGTCAAAACCATACAGTGCTTTGATTTCGGCAATCTGCTTGGGGTCCAAAGCGCGTCGTCCCGCTTGTCCGCCAATGCGGTCTTCCTTGCTTGTCAACTGCGCCAAAAGCTGATCCGCTGGGCCACCTGGGACAAATTGAATAACCGCAAAATTAAGCACCAGCACGCCTAGTAAGGTAGGAATCATCAACAGCAGGCGACGAAATATGTAAGACAGCATGATTATTGCGCCCACCACATCGTCAATAACCAAGACCCTGCCAGCATGTGCGGCGGCAGTTGTTGTGGGTGCTGCAAATTCTTTTTATGAGCTAAAAAATAGGCCCGCCCGTAATACATGGGTACAACCAAGTGCTGGCTCAGTAAATACCGATCTAGCAACCGCGCTCCCGCTGCGATGGCGCGCCGGTCTGGGCTGTTGACGATTTCTTCAATCAAGGCATCAACCACCGCATCTTGCAGTCCAACCATATTTTGGCTGCCTTTTTCTAAAGCCGCTTTGGAGCCAAAGTCGTCATACAGCTCGTTTCCGGGACTAGACGAGCCGCCCAGAATGTTGGTGGCCATGTCAAAATCAAAATCATCGTAGCGTTTTTTGATCAAACTCGCATCGCTCAAACGCGTTTTCAATTCAATACCCAATTTCGCCAGATTTCTGGCATAGGGCGACAACACTACCTCAGAGCTACGGTCTGCAATCTCCATGTTGATGACAAAAGCTTGTCCCGCTGCGTTTCGTAAGGCCCCATCTTTGAAGCTCCAACCCGCCGTTTTTAGCAAAGCCTGCGCTTGAAGCAAATTACGTCGTAGACCATCTGGCGTGCCGCCACTGCTGGCCGGCTTGGGCAAAGGCTGCTGAAATTGTGCCAGCAAGGTCGTTTTCGTTTTCAGTTTGTCAATAATCCTTTGCTCATCTGCACTCAAGGTATCGTGCGCCATCAAATCATCACTGTTTTGAAAATAGCTATGGGTACGCGACCGTAGTTTGTAGAAAATTCGCTCATTGAGCCAATCAAAATCAAAGGCTAAAGCCAAAGCTTGGCGGACAGCAATGTTTTGAAACTTTTCACGGCGCAAATTCATCACCAGACCCTGCATACCTGTGCTGCGATGGTGTGCAATTTCAGCTTTAATCAACTCGCCAGAATCAAAGCGCTTGCCACGGTATTTACGCTTCCAAGAGCTGATGGACGTCTCCTCCAAAGCATCCAACTCACCCGTTTTGAGTGCCTCTTCTTCGCCCAATTTGTCGCGAAAGTACAGGTAGCTGACTTCGTCAAAATTGAACATCCCCTTTCGCACTGGCAAATTGGCTGCCCAATAATCCGGGCGACGCTTGTAAGAGATGGATTTCCCAAAATCGACTTTACCCACCACGTAAGGGCCACTGGTTATGGGAGGCTCAGTTACTAATTGATCGATAGGCTTGCCCTGACCCCAAGACTTAGAGAAGACTGGCATTTGACCAATCACCATGTGAAGTTCTGAGTTTTGGCGCTTGAAGTCGAAACGAACAGTGCGCTCGCTCACGACCACGGCTTGCTTCACATCTGCCCAATAGGATCTAAAAACTGGCGCAGCCAGTTTGCTCATCAAGGTGTCAAAACTATATTTCACGTCTGCCGCTAAAACAGGCTTGCCATCAGAAAATTTAGCTTCTGGACGCAGCTCAAAAGTTACACTCAGCTTGTCCGCCGCTAACTGAATATCTTGTGCCAACAGCCCGTAGCGTGAAAAAGGCTCGTCCTCACTGGCGGTGGTGAGCGAGTCAAACAGCAAGCCGTATTCTGCAAAAACAAAGCCATTGCCGTTGTAGCCCATGCCGGCCGGTGGTCGGCCTTTGAGCGTGAAAGGATTTAGTTTGTCAAAACTACCGCTGGCCGATAGCACCAACTTGCCACCTTTAGGAGCATCGGGGTTGACATAATCAAACCAGGTAAAACCTGCTTTGTACTTAGGCTCGTACCCCATGCCCAAGCCATGCGCAGCAAAAACCTGCGGAGAAACCAAAGCGACAGCCAACAGCCCTATCCATAAGGCCAGAACAGCTTTTAAAACCGCTTTTACCGCGTAAACCACCAAACCCCTTTGGCATTTTTGTTGATTTCGTGGTTGCTTGTCGTAATCTCGCCGCTGTCGTCGGCTAAATAGATCACTTTGATTTGCAGCGCATCTGCCACCTTCGCCCCGCCAGCTTTGACTTGGGTGCTAGCAGCCTTCACTATCACGCCAGTCACCGTCAAACAGCTGCTTTTGCTGTGGTTTTTGGTGCCATGCATGGGCGGCACAAAGAATTTGAATGACACACTAGGTGCGGCCAGTGCTTGCAGCGCCGCTGCGCCACCGTCGTTGTATTGCCGGATGCACGACAAGCGCTCAATAAAACCGCGCATCTTGGGACTCGCTTGAGCTACCAAAGCTTGCACGCTGATGTCCGCGCCACCGTCTTTAACCGCTTGGGCAATCTTGGTTTGCTGTGCTACGCTGATTTTGGCCATCAAACCAGCCGTATCTGCTTTCAAAGCAGCGGGTTTGTCGATGATCACTTCGTTTTTGTCTAAGCTAGCATCTGCCGTGATAGGCGGTGCAACGGGCACGGCTGGCCCCATCGTCACTGGCGTTCTGGGCGCTGATGTCAGCCGGCTCGCACACCCAGTCAACAGGGCTACACTAAGAACCAACCCAGTTGTACAGAGTGAAAACAGCGCTTTTACAAATCGTTTTTTCAAAGTAACTTTCAGTCTTAGTTTCTGTCTTAGCAGTGTTGTTACGCACGGCACTCAATTTCAAGGTATTTTCAGCGACAATTCTGCACTAACTTCTGAGTACTTCGTGTTTTTTCGTTAAATACGGATACTCACTTTGTGTTTATTTACTTTTTTATACAAGTGAGACATTCAACATGGGCTTCCTAACCGGCAAAAAACTCCTCATCACTGGCGTATTGAGCAGCCGTTCCATCGCGTATGGCGTCGCCAAAGCTTGCCACCGCGAAGGTGCAGAGTTGGCTTTCAGCTACGTGGGCGAGCGCTTTAAAGACCGCATCACCGGTTTTGCCGCCGAGTTTGACTCCAAATTGATTTTTGACTGCGACGTTGGCAGCGACGACTCCATCGCCAAGCTGGTAGCTGACCTGTCCACCGTCTGGCCACAGTTTGACGGTTTCTTGCACAGCATCGGCTTTGCGCCCAAAGAAGCGCTTGAAGGTAACTTTTTAGACGGCCTGACCCGTGAAAACTACCGCATCGCCCATGACATCAGCGCCTACAGCTTCCCCGCCATGGCCAAAGCCTTGCTGCCGCATTTGCGCGAAAAGTCTTCCGTGCTGACCCTGTCTTACCTCGGTGCAGAGCGCGCCGTGCCCAACTACAACACCATGGGCTTGGCCAAAGCGTCTTTGGAAGCCTCCGTGCGCTACCTGTCTGAAGCCATCGGCCCCAAAGGTATGCGCGCCAACGGCATCAGCGCCGGCCCCATCAAAACGCTGGCCGCCAGCGGCATCAAAGACTTTGGCAAACTGCTCAGTACCGTGGCTGGCGCATCGCCCATTCGCCGCAACGTGACGATTGACGAAGTCGGCAACGCCGCAGCCTTCTTGTTCAGCGACCTGTCCAGCGGCATCACCTCCGAGATCATGTACGTCGATGGCGGCTACAGCCAAGGCGTTGGGGTGACGGCAGATCAGATTTAAGCTGATTTACGTCAATTATCCTTAATTTAAGGCATATTTTGGTTATAGCCGGCGTATTTATTTAATAGCTTGCTATTAATTATATAGCAATATTGCATCTTGAATACACACACACCTCTCCACCTCACCGTCGCCTGCCTGTGCGCCGACTGGTGCGGGGTTTGCCGTGAATATCGGCCACTGTTTGATGCATTGGCAGTCAAATTCCCGCAAGTGCGCTTTGTTTGGGTGGATGTGGAGGACGAGGCGGATTTGATTGACCCGATTGAGGTGGAGAACTTCCCGACGATTTTGATTGCTTCAGGCGTGAATGGTCAATCTAAACCGCTGTTTTTTGGCACGGTTTTGCCACATATTGAGACCTTAGAGCGACTCATCAAAGACCGGCTCAGTGCGGACTTTCATACCAATATCAGCGATGCCTTTGTGGCCAAACTGGCTGCGAATTTGCAAGATTTTGAAGGCTGACTTTGTGAAACTAATTTTGAGCATATTGGCGTAAAAAATCAACGGCAAACTCTGCCATGGGCGAGAAACTGCGGCCTTTCAAAGACACCACACCCATATTGGCGTAAATAGGTGGCATGCCTTGCAAATCGAGCGCCACTAAACTGCCCGCTGTCACTTCGTTATGAACCGCTGCGTCTGTGCTGGCCAAGACGGTGTCGCTGTTCAGGGCGACGTGTTTGAGCAAATGCACATCGTCACACTCCACGGATACCGGCAAATGTGCATCTGCACCCAAATTCAGCAGTTGCCGAAATTGCTGTTTGATTTCAACAGGTAAACGCACGCTGGCTAGGCCAAACGGTGCCATGGCTGGCGGCTTGATGACACCCTGAGCCAACAACGGATGCCCAGAGCGTACATAAAACCGGCCATGCTGCTGCATGATGGTTTGGATGGTTAAGTCGGCATCTGGCGGCACGTCCCGAACATCTGCCAAAAAGAAATCCAACTCCTCAGCCCGCAAATGCTCCAGCAAATACGTCCAATTGTTGACTTCCACACGGCTGTTGATGTTTGAAAAGCGTGTTCGCAGCTCCAAAATCAGAGCTGGGAGCAAAGTGGCGGCCGGAAAAGGCCCCACGCCAAAGGCCACATCGCCCATCAAGCGCTCGCGGTACAGGCTCACGTCTCGCTCTAAGCAGCGACTGTCAAAAATCAACTTGCGGGCGCGTTCGATCACAAAAGCACCCGCCGCTGTGCAGGTAACCTCTAAGCTGCCTCGGTCAAACAGCTGCAAACCCAAGTCAGCCTCTGCGACTTGAATGCTACGGCTGAACGCCGGCTGGCTGAGGTGAACGCGCTCGGCCGCACGGCCAAAATTACGCTCATCCGCCAAAGCAACCAAGTGTTTGAGTCGTCGAATCTCCATAATTGCCCTAGTAGTTACCCTCGTACTTACCCTTATATGTCATGCAGGCAGTGCATTGATTTTCAATTAAAAATGCATTAGACGGATTATGTCGAATCTTCAACAATCCAGCCATAACAAAGGAGACAGGACATGAACGCACTACAAAACATCATTTTGGTCGGGATTATTCTCGGCTTTGCGCTGCTGGAATACGTCACAGGGCGCTACAAAAACTTTAACGCCACGAGTGATGACAAGAAGATTGAACTCTTCATGTTTGTGCTGCTGGTGGCTTTTACCCAACCCTTTATTTTTGCCATGACCGCCAAAATGGGAAGCGCTTGGTTTCCAGAATATAAAAACGCATTGGCTACTTTGCCGCTGTGGGCCATGGTCGGCTTGCTGCTGGTGGGTGACGACATGACGCAATACTGGTGGCACCGCCTGTCGCACACCCCCATGCTGTGGCCGCTGCACCGCGCGCACCACACCGCGCATTACATGAGCATGCGCATGACGTATCGCAACAACTTTTTTTACTACCTCATGATGCCTGGCTTGTGGATTTCAGGCGTGCTGATTTATATGGGCTTGGGCAATGTGTATTTGGTGTACATCATCGTCAAACTCCTCGTCATCATGGGTGCCCATTCTGCCGTGGCATGGGATGCACCGCTCTACAAAATCAAAGCACTCAGCCCGCTGATGTGGGTGGTGGAGCGCACCATTTCAACACCAGCCACCCATTGGGCGCACCATGCCTTGACCAACCAAGACGGTATTGGTTACTACAAAGGCAACTTCGGCAACTTGTTGTTCTTCTGGGATATTTTGTTCGGCAGCGCCTACATTACCCGCAAATTCCCAGCCAAAGTCGGCCTGCAAGACGACCTGATTTTTGGCAAAGAGCGCTGGTATGTGGAGATGTTTTACCCCCTCATCCAGTCCAAGCGCGAGCATTCTGTCCTGACCCCTGGCGGCAAAATCTACGCTGAAGCGGAAACTGCGATGCCAGTCGTCGCAGCCAAATAACGGCGTTATGGCGTAACGCACTTAAGGCGTAAACCCCTACAACCAAGCCCCAAAGGAGATGTAAAAATCTCCTTTTTTAATGTGCGCGACAGACAAGCGCACCGCTTTGATTTAGACTGAAGTCACACCAATTCAATATAAATTCAACATCAATTTTTTACAGGACACAACATGCTAGGTTTAATGCAGAAACAACAGCTCCTCATCTCCAGCTTATTGGAACATGCAGAACGCAATCACCCCGACCAGCTCATCGTTTCGCGCCGTGTAGAGGGTGACATTCACCGCATCAAATTCAAAGACTTCGCCGCCCGTTCTCGCCAAATGGCCAAGGCACTGGCGAAATTAGGCGTCAAAAACGGCGAGCGCGTCGGCACCATGGCTTGGAACACCCACCGCCACATGGAGCTGTATTACGCCGTTTCTGGCTCTGGTGCCGTGCTGCACACGTTCAACCCGCGCCTGCACCCCGACCAAGTGGTTTACATTGCCGACCACGCTGAAGACACGGTCTTGTTTTTTGACATGACCTTCTTGCCAGTGATTGAAGCCGTCGCGGGTCGTACCAAAACCATCAAAACCTTTGTCGCGATGACCAGCCGCGACAACATGCCAGCGCAGACCAAAATCCCGAACTTGCTGTGCTACGAAGACCTGCTGGAAGCCGAGACTGACCAGTTCACTTGGCCAAGTTTTGATGAAAACACCGCCTGCACTCTGTGCTACACCTCCGGCACGACCGGCAACCCCAAAGGCGTGCTGTACAGCCACCGCTCGACGATTTTGCACACCTATGGCGGCGCGCTGCCAGATGCGCTCAACTGCTCCTCACGCGACACCATCTTGCCTGTCGTGCCCATGTTCCACGTCAACGCCTGGGGCTTGCCGTACATCGCTTGCATGGTCGGTGCCAAGCTGGTGCTGCCAGGGCCGGGTTTAGATGGCAAATCGCTTTACGAGTTGTTTGAGTCTGAAGGTGTCACGCTGTCTGCCGGCGTACCCACCGTTTGGCAAGGTTTGCTGGCCTATGTGGGCAGCAACAAGCTGAAGTTCTCCACCATGCGCCGTACCATCATTGGCGGCTCGGCTTGCCCCATCTCCATGATCGCCACCTTTGACGAAGCCTATGACGTGCGCGTGATTCAAGGCTGGGGCATGACCGAAATGAGCCCGCTAGGCACCGTCAGCACGCTCAAACCCAAACATGCGCACATCAGCGCAGCAGAGCGCCACCTCGTCCAAGCCACCCAAGGCCAAGGCATTTTTGGGGTGCAAATGAAAATCGTGAACCCAGAAACTGGCGCTGAACTGCCGTGGGACGGCGTAGCCTCAGGCGATTTGCTGGTACGCGGCCCGTGGATCATCAGCGAATACTTCAAAGGTGAAGGCGGCAACCCCTTGGTGAACGGCTGGTTCCCAACCGGCGACGTGGCCAAAATCACGCCCGATGGCTACATGCAAATCACCGACCGCAGCAAAGACGTCATCAAGTCCGGCGGCGAGTGGATTGGCAGTATCGACCTAGAAAACATCGCCATGGCCCACCCAGCCGTCGCCTTGGCCGCCTGCATTGCCGCCAAACACCCCAAATGGGACGAACGCCCACTCCTGGTCGTCGTCAAAAAGCCAGATGCAGTGGTCACCCGCGAAGACATCCTAGCCTTTTTCGATGGCAAAATCGCCAAGTGGTGGACCCCAGACGACGTCGTCTTTGTAGACGCCATCCCGCTGGGCGCAACCGGCAAAATGCAAAAGAACCTGCTGCGCGACAAGTTTAAGGAGCATGTGCTGCCGACGGCTTGATTTTGACTAAGCGCTAAAGCAAAATGCCTCAAATTACGAAATTTGAGGCATTTTTTGCTTGTAGCCGGCGTATTTACTGTCTTAGTAGCTATAAATATAATAGCATGTATTAATTCAGGTAGCGTCAAATTACATCAAGTCAATCAAGGCGCATGCGCCGCCAACACCGCCGCTGCCCGCGTTTGCCAGCCTTTACCCGTAGCACGCCAGCGGGCTAACGCCTCTTTTTGAACCCGAATCGCAATTTGCTCCGTCTCCCCAGACCCAGACGGCCTGCCACGTGGCTTCATGCCCAGCACCTTTTGCAGTTCTAGGGGTAGTACTTCGTGGGCAGGTCGAAACTTTGCTAACTCTTCATCGGTGAAGAGCGTATCGTCTTCTATGGCATGTGCATTGATGATGGCATCTTCCGCATCGCTTGGGCTGATGTGCCCTTGTTTAAGTGTTGGCATACATGCGCTCCTCTCGTTTGTTGGCTTTGCGAAAGCTGATAACTCGAATGCCGCCTGCGATAGGTGTAAAACACACGGCATGCAATCGCTCACCCAAATAACCCAATGCATTCAATCGAATTTCAGGATACGGCTTGCGAGTGTCCTGACTGATCAATGCGCCATCAAAATCAAATTCAGCGACCATTTCAAACGGCAATTCACGATTTGCAATGTTTGCAGCGTTTTTGGTGGGGTCGAATTCAATCTTCAATGGATTAATTGTATATGCGTTTATTGAGGTTTGCAAGGATTATTTGCATATGCAAATAATCTTTAATAAGTGAATTTCTTAGATTATGCCTTTGCAGCCCTACGGTACATAGACCATATGTATATCAAATACGAATCCATACGCTTCCTCTGTTACTCTAACGTTCAACACAAGATCACTTAACCCTTCTTCCTGCGTGTACAAATCTATAAGCACATCCCAATGACCATCTAACCAGATGCAAACTGAAGTCTCCCAAGTTTCTGTTGGTAACTCCGTTAATGTCGCACCGTAGTCTTGAATGTATTTTTCAATATGAACAGCCGTGTCATGAGAAACCGTTTTAACCCCCAATACGCCCGTATTTAAACTGTAATCTCGAGCAACAAAAGCACTTACGATTTCGCAGAATAATGGCCGCCATTCTTCAGGAATAGGAAGCTCCTTCGAACCGTCTTTAACCACCAGTGCCATTACCCAACCCACTTCCTCGCGTTGTGCCACATCTGAATCCACGGGCTTTGTGCATTCTTGTCCAAACTCGTCCAGCTCATTTGAATGTTGCGGAAGACGCGTTCGGGGTGGGGCATCATGGCGGTGAAGCGGCCATTTTGGGTAGTGACTGCGGTTAGGCCGTTGGGGCTGCCGTTGGGGTTGAAGGGGTAGACCTCGGTGGCTGCGCCGAAGTTGTCGGTGAAGCGCATGGCTTGAATGACGGACTGGGCGTTACCGCGACCTGCTTTGGCTGGGTCGAAATTGGCGAAACCTTCACCGTGGGCGACGGCAATCGGCAAACGGGAGCCGGCCATGCCAGCCAGGAACAAGCTGGGCGATTCCAAAATCTCGACCATGCTCAAACGCGCTTCAAAGCGCTCGCTCTGGTTGGTCGTAAAGCGTGGCCAATGCTCGGCGCCGGGGATGATTTGCGCCAATTCGGCAAACATTTGGCAGCCGTTGCAGACCCCCAAACCAAAGGTGTCTGGCCGCGCAAAGAAGGCCTGGAACTGGTCTGACAGCACGGGGTTGAAGGTAATTGACCGCGCCCAGCCGATGCCCGCGCCCAGCGTGTCGCCGTAACTGAAGCCGCCGCAGGCGACGATGCCGACAAAGTCTTTCAGGTTCGCCCTGCCGGTTTGCAGGTCGGTCATGTGGACGTCATAAGCGTCAAAACCAGCCTCGGTAAAGCAATACGCCATCTCGACATGCGAGTTAACGCCCTGCTCGCGCAGGATGGCAACTTTGGGGCGGGTTAAAACGAGTCCCGAACTCAACTCCGTTCGCCCTGAGCTTGTCGAAGGGTTTGTATGCGCTCCTTCGACAGGCTCAGGATGAACGGTTGTTGATGCTATATTATTAATAGCTGCTGAGTCAACAAAAACGCCATTTACAGGCATATTTGACCCTAATTTAACATGTAAACCCGGATCTGCAGGCAAACCCGCCGCTGCGTGCTCGCTGTCCGCACAGTCTGGGTTGTCGCGCAGTTTGGCGATTTTCCAGCTCACGCTGTCCCACACTTGGTGCAAGTCATGCAGCGGTGCGCTGAAGACGGCTTTGGCGTCGCGCCAGACTTGCAGTTGACCTTTGCCTGCATCAATTTCAGACGATTCTGGGCGGGTTTTGCCGATGAAGTGGCTGAATTTGCTCAAACCATGGGTGCGCAGCAAGTCCATGATGGCGTTGCGCTCTGACGTGCGAACCTGGATGACCGCACCCAGCTCTTCGTTGAACAGCGCTTTGAGCGTCAGCTCCTCACGCCGAGCACTCACCTGCCCTGCCCAGTTTTTGCTGTCGCCAGTTTCCATGCGGCTATCAGAAATACCGTCGCCTTCGGTGACTAGCATGTCGACATTGATAGCGACGCCGACGTGCCCTGCAAACGCCATCTCGGCCACGCAGGCCAGCAGGCCGCCGTCGCTCTTGTCGTGATAGGCCAAAATTTGGTTTCGCGCACGTAAGGCGTTGATGGCATTGACTAAATTGATCAAATCCTTGGCGTTGTCCAAGTCCGGCACGCGGTCGCCAAACTGGTCAATCGTCTGCGCCAAAATGCTGCCCGCCATGCGGTTTTGGCTTTTGCCGAGGTCGATCAAAATCAGGGTTGTGTCTGCTTCCGTCGCGTTCAGTTGCGGCGTCAGCGTACCGCGCACATCTGCCAGCGTTGCAAAAGCGGTGACGATCAGGCTAACCGGTGATGTGACCTTCTTAGATTCGTTTGCGTCTTTCCATGTAGTCCGCATCGACAGCGAATCTTTACCTACTGGGATAGAAATCCCCAGCGCTGGGCACAGCTCCATGCCTACGGCTTTCACCGTCTCAAACAGCGCAGCGTCTTCACCCGCTTCGCCACACGCTGCCATCCAGTTGGCGGACAGCTTGACGCGGGACAGCTCAAACGGTGCGGCCAGCAAGTTGGTAATCGCCTCTGCCACCGCCATGCGGCCAGATGCGGGTGCGTCCAGCGCGGCCAGCGGGGTGCGCTCGCCCATGCTCATGGCTTCGCCGGCGAAGCCTTGGTAGTCGGCCATGGTTACGGCGCAGTCTGCCACGGGCACTTGCCATGGGCCGACCATGGGGTCGCGGTGGGTGAAACCGCCAACGGTGCGGTCGCCAATGGTGATGAGGAAGCGTTTGCTGGCCACGGTGGGGTGTGCCAAGACGTCGATGACGGCTTTTTGCAGGTCAACGCCCGTCAAATTCAGCGCGGGAATGCTGCGTTTGACTGTTTTGACGTCGCGGGTCATCTTTGGCGGCTTTCCGAGAAGTACATTCATCGGCATGTCGACGGGGGATTCGTTTCCTGCGTCAGCTAGAACAAGCTGTTTTTCGTCGGTAGTCACACCAACCACTGAAAACGGACAACGCTCACGCTCACAAATCGCTTTGAACTGCTCCAAAGACTCAGCCGCTATCGCCATCACATAGCGCTCTTGGCTCTCGTTGCACCAGATTTCTTTGGGCGCTAGACCAGATTCTTCCAGCGGCACGGCGCGCAAATCGAACCTTGCGCCACGGCCTGCGTCGTTCACCAACTCAGGAAAAGCGTTGGACAAACCGCCCGCGCCCACGTCGTGAATGGCCAAAATTGGGTTCTTGCTACCGGCTTGCCAGCATTGGTTGATGACTTCTTGCGCACGGCGCTCGATTTCAGGGTTGCCGCGTTGTACGGAGTCAAAATCCAGCGACGCAGCGTTAGAGCCGGTCGCCATCGAGCTGGCAGCGCTGCCGCCCATGCCGATACGCATGCCTGGGCCGCCGAGCTGGATGAGCAAGCTGCCTGCTGGGAAGAGGATTTTGTGGGTCAAATCCGCATCAATCACGCCCAGACCGCCGGCTATCATGATGGGTTTGTGGTAGCCGCGTTGTTGGGTGTCCGCGTCGCTGACAACAGACTGCTCGTACTCGCGGAAGTAGCCCAAGAGGTTCGGGCGACCAAACTCGTTGTTAAACGCCGCGCCACCCAGCGGGCCTTCAATCATGATTTGCAACGGGCTGGCTATGTGTTCGGGTTTTCCGTAAGTGCTTGATGCTGTTGATTTTTCAGCACTTTCAACTTCAAAATTCATCTTAGACACGGTAAACCCAGTCAAACCTGCTTTCGGTTTGGAGCCTCGCCCGGTCGCGCCCTCGTCCCGAATCTCGCCGCCTGCACCGGTGGACGCGCCAGCAAACGGAGAAATCGCCGTTGGGTGGTTATGGGTTTCAACCTTCATCAACACGTGTTGTAATTTGCTATTTTTTTTGTAGCTACTAAGGCAATCAATACGCAGGTTAGAGCCATTTTCACCCTCTAAAATGGCATTTTCACCTGTTATTTGGACAAAATCGGCTGAGAAGCGCTCCACCACGCCACCTTCCATGACGGAGGCGTTGTCTGAATACGCCACCACCATGTGCTGCGGGTTCAGCTGGTGGGTGTTGCGGATCATGCCAAACAGGCTTTTGTCCATGGCCACGCCGTCGATGATGAAGTTGGCGTTGAAGATTTTGTGGCGGCAATGCTCGGAATTGGCCTGCGCGAACATCATCAGCTCGACATCGCTGGGGTTGCGATTCAAAGCGGTGAAGGCGTTGACGAGGTAATCCATTTCGTCGTCTGCCAGTGCCAAGCCGAACTCGGTGTTAGCGGCTTCTAAAGCGGCTTTTCCGCCTGAGAGCACATCCACATGCGCCAAGGGTGCTGCATTAACGGTAGCAAACAAGCCCAGTGAATCTTTACGGTCAAACAGGACTGACTCGGTCATACGGTCATGTAATAGCGCGGCAACTGCTTGTAATTGGTCAGCAGACAAGCTCGCTTTACCCAACAGTGGGTTCTTGAGCGTGATGGCGTACTCAGTCAGCCGCTCGATGCGTTTAACTGCCAAGCCGCAGTTATGTGCAATATCGCTGGCTTTGGAGGCCCAAGGTGATACTGTGCCGATGCGCGGTGCGACGATGATTTGCACCGAATTCGAAGCTTTATGTAGCTGCTCAGCTGGTTCGCCATAGGTCAACAGCGACTGCAAACGGGCGCTTAAAGCGGCATCAGGCTGGCCTTCACTCGCGGCCAAGTGCACAAATCGGGCTGAAACATGGGTGATTTTGTCGCCAAACTCTGGCAGCGCTTGCAAGCGAGGCAGCAACTGGTTGATTCGAAAGGCGCTGAGTGCGTTACCGCCCTCGAAAGTACTGATGAAAAGCGGAGCGTGCGGAGCTGAAGTGTTCAAAATGCGGGCCTGGTGTTTTGAATAGGGGCAAGTTTGTAGACAGAGAATCTGCCCAAGACTTACTAACTCTCTGATTTTAACGGGCTGGAGAGCGGCTCTTCTTCATGCTGAGTGCCAAAAAGCAGCAGTTTTAAAAAATCTAATTACTTGACTTGAGCGTACCAACATAATGAATAAATGAGGTTTAGAAAAATATCGTGACAAATTAATGACAAAATGCACCGTTTTTATAATTAATAAGCATTCACTTTACAAATACGCACCGTCTTGAAGACCAATCAGAACCATGAATAGTGTGTTGCCCCAAAGATCTCGAAACGAAAGCGAAAAACTCTGGATTGAGAGCGAATCCATCCGTCTGATTTTGAAAGCACGACGGGGCACCAATGGACTTGCCGCGCTGGCGATGTTGTTGTTCGCGGTCATGGTGTACCAGCATATCAATGGCTGGTACATCTTGGCTTGGTTGTTTGCTTCGGTTGCCATATTGGGTACGCGCATTGCCATCAAAGCGCATGGCGTGAAGCATTTAGCGCATGCTAACCTTGCCACAAAGTCGGCGTTTGTTGACCGCTACAGCGTGATTTGGGCATTAAACGCACTCACTTGGGGTATATCTGGCTGGACGCTTTACTCAGATATCCCGATTCAAAATCTATACATTTGCCTGACTATTTTGAATATCGCTGGCTTTGCGGCCGTCCACAACTTGACGCCGCACAGAAAAATTGCACGGCAATTCATCAACGTTTTGATTGGCGTGCAAATAGTAGGTGCCTTGTGGCAAATCGCTTTTGTTAACCGGTTCAACAGTCCCCAAATCCAATATGCGCACCTGGTAGGCTTGGTCATTTTTTGGATTGTGTTTCGTGTTTTAGACAACCGGTTTTATAGCTCTTTTCGTCGCGATTTAGTCTTGCAATTCCGAAACAACCAGCTGATCGAATCTTTGAGCCGCAAAACCGAGCAGCTAGAACAGGAGAAACAAGTGGTTTTAAGTGCCAATGAAACCATCAAACGCTTTTATTCCAGCGCCGCGCACGACATTCGCCAGCCTGTATACGCCTTGAACGTGTACTCCGACCTCATTCGCGAAGACCCTGAACAAACGCTCAAGCTGGTTCCGAAAATTATCGCCTCGTGCCGCGCCATCAATGCATTGTTTCACTCGCTGTTTGATTTTGAAAAAATCCACTCGGGCAATATCAACATATCGCTGCAAACCGTCGATCTGGCGCAGGTATTTGCAGATATTAAAAAGCACTACCAGCCTTTGGCGGCGGCCAAAAATATCGAACTGCGCATACGGCCCGCCAGCGGCTTTTTGGAAACCGACCCAGCGTTGCTCAAAGGCATTTTGTACCACTTGGTATCCAACGCCATCAAGTACACCAACCACGGCGGCGTTTTGGTCGTCATGCGAAAAACCACTGACAGCATCAGCTTTGAGGTCTGGGACACGGGCATTGGCATTGACCCCAAACTGCAAGCCCATGTTTTTAATGAATTTTTCAAAGTCAACGAACAATCCAGCGCCGACGAAGGCTTTGGGCTGGGCTTGTCGGTCGTCAAACGCTTGGCCGCTTACGTAGAGGGCTCCAGCGTCAGCCTGCGGTCAAAAATTGGGCGTGGCAGCGTGTTTAAGTTCTCCGTGCCAAGGTCGGTTTACACCAAGCCGTGAATGACCGAGTGCATCAGGTGCGCAAGAACTTCAAAGTGTCATAGCGCCCCTGCACCACCGCCTCGGGGTTCACACCCCACCATTGCTGTGCGACCGTGGCGTAAAGTTGCCTGAAATCCGTCGTATAAAGCACATTCTGGTTCGCATCTAAGCGCGTCAAATCTGGCGCTTGGCCATACAAACCGCCACGTACCGCGCCACCGGCGATGAAATGCGGCGCAGCGGTGCCGTGGTCGGTACCACCTGAGCTGTTCTGCCGTGCACGGCGGCCGAACTCAGAGAAAGTCATCACCATGGTGCGGTCCCAAGCGCCCAGCTCGGTCAAAGCGCTTTTCAAGGCGGAGATGCCTTCTGCCAGTTGCTTTAACAAATTGGCGTGGTTGCCGAGTTGGTTTTGGTGGGTGTCAAAGCTGCCCAAGGTCAGGCAAATCACCGGTACGCCGCCCTCGTGTGCTATCAATTTACGTTGCTGAGAGGCCACGACTTGCGCCGCTGCGGCCACACCGTTGCCAAATTGACCGGTCGGGAAGACGGTTGTGAAGTTGTATTTATCGCCCTTCAAACCGTCCGCAGCTTGAGAGATTTCGTTTTCAACCTTGAGCAAATAGCGCAACGCCGGGTTTTTAACAGCCATTGAGTCATTGGCGCGTGCAAATTTGGATTGGTTGACGAAAGCGACGGGGTCGTTCAGCGACACAGCGCGTGCGCCAGCCAGTGGCCCAAAGTCGTTCATCCCCACCAACACGCCTTCAGCGGTGAATTTGCCTTTAGCCGCAAAACCCGCTTGCATCCCGCGCGTCGCCCAGCCTTCGGGCAGGTATTCGCTGGCTTTGGAGGCGGTTTCCCAAATCTCAATCGAGCGGAAATGCGACAAATTAGGCTGCGGATAACCGACACCCTGCACAATCGCCAGCTCTCCCTTTTCCCACAGTGGCAAAGCGGCTTTGAGTTCGGGATGTAAACCGACTTTGGTGTCGATTTTGAGGAGTTCTTCGGGTTTGATGCCAATCGTATTGCGTAATTGGTAGTAGGCGTTGTCGGCATACGGCACGACGGTGTTCAGGCCGTCGTTGCCGCCTTTGAGTTCAATCAAAATCAAAATGCGGTCTGCCACGCTGCTTGCGCGGTTAGCCACGGCCTGCGCCCAACCGGGTGCGTGGCTGGACAGCAGCGCTGCGCCGGTGACTGTGCTGAAATTGGTGAGAAAGTCTCTTCGTTTCATATCTGGCTCTCTTTGATTGTTTGAGCTGATTTATTTCAACTGATAAGCGGGATCTAGCGTCAAGGTGCGCAAGTACGCCACACCCACCGTACCAGTCGCTATATTTTGTGTAGCATCTGAGGCAAGTAATACGGCGGTTAGGCTAATTTTTAAGGCCTCAGAAGGCTCTCTGTCGGCAAACCCGCCGTAAGGAGCCAAAAAGTGGTCTGGGTCAAACGTGATGGTTGCCATGGTTTGCGCCACTCGCATGATGCCTTCACGTCCCAAAAGGCGCATGGTTTTGAGCGTGGCTTGCGGGTTGCTGCCCTGGCTCATTTCGGCCTTCATTTCAGCTCTCATTTCTGTTCGATTGTTGCGTTGCTCACTGCGTTTTTGCTCAAAAGGCCGCAGCATAGGCATCGTTTTGCCATCGGCACGCGCTTCTACCGAGCGGAAAAGCTGCTCGGTAAAACGTTTGCGCTCCAGCAGCGTGGTCGCGTTGATCCAATCCGTGTAACCGGGCCAGCCCTTCACATTGGGCGGCAGCAGCAGGTTTTGGCCGAGTTGCGCGGTTTTTAGCACAAAAGGCATGACGTCGTCGTAGCTGAAGTCAAACTGCCGCACCGTGCCGACCACCAAATCAACCGGTGATTTGATGAGGCTGCCACGGTTGCTGTCCGCCCAAAAAGCGTCTGAATTCAACAATTCGCTTAACGCCACGACGATGGAATAATTGCTTTGTGCAAAGCGCTGCGCAATGCGTTTGACCAGCGCCGCATCGGGCGTGGGCGAGACAAACTCTCTCCAAAGTTTGCTGACGATGAATTGGCCACACGCAGGCTGTGCCAGCAAAATGTCCAGCACGTCGTCGCCATCAAAATTGCCACTGCGTCCCAGCACGATTTTGGAGCCTGAATCGTGCGCAGGACGACGGAACTTGAAGCTGTAGTCTTCACGGTCAACACTCCAGCCAGTGAAGGCGCGCGCCACTTCTTTGATGTCTTGCTCCGAATAATTGCCGCCTTGTGTCGCCTCGCCCAAGGTGAAAAGCTCCATCACCTCGCGTGCAAAGTTCTCGTTCGGCGCTTCTTTGCGGCTGTTCGCGCCGTCTAGGTAAACCAGCATGGCGGGATCTTTGGCAACCGCATGCAAAAGCGTTGAAAAACTGCCTAAGGCGCTGGCTCTGAACAACTGATGCTGATGCCACATGCCTTGTGAACGAATAACTTTTTGCTGCGAAGTCGCAAAATGGTTGTGCCAAAACAGCACCATGCGCTCAGCCAGTGGCGTAGGTGTTTGCAGCATTTCACGCATCCACCAAGCCTTAAGCTGCACGCCTTCGGCCAATTGCTGCCGACGCGCCTCTTGCTGTTCGTCTTTACTTCTGAGCTGGCCGTAAGGTATGGGCGGCGGCTGATTGACAAAATCTGGCGCAGGAAATTTGGGTTTGGCGCTGGCGGCATTGCTCAATAAATTGGCAATGGCGCTTTGCGCGCTTTTACCAATTAAGGCGTCCACTTCTGGCTGCGTAGGGGTGAAACCGGTGCGCACCAATAGGTGGCGTACTTGTTGGGCGTTCAAGCTAGATGTAAGCATCGTCTTCTAACGCGCTCTCAACGTACTTAGATGACAAAAATCCAATACAGAACCGCTGAAAACTGTGTAAAGCTCACATCGACCTAGATCTAGCCATGAGCACCGCTTCGGCCAAAGCAAAGTCTTCAGGATAGGTCACTTTGAAGTTTTGGGCACTGCCGCGCACCAGTTTTGGCGCATGACCCAAGCGCTCCATCGCACTGGATTCATCAGTTACGGTTGAGTTAGACAAGTCGCCGACGACGTCTAAAGCGTTCCAAAGCGCACCCAAACGGAACATTTGCGGCGTTTGCGCCAACCATTTGTCGTCACGCGGCAAGGTGTCCGCTACGCGGCCAGCGTGCTCCATTTTCAGGGTATCGGGCAGAGGCAAAGCCAATAAACCACCCACAGCATCGTCTTTGCAAGCTGCAATCAAGCTATTGATGAGTTCTGGCGTGATCAGGCAGCGCACAGCGTCGTGCACCAGCACCCAGTCTGATTCTGCTGCGCCATGCTCTTTAAGCCGATTTAAAGCACTAAAAACCGTCTTAGCCCTCGTATTTCCCGCCTCTGCTGCTATAAAAAATGAATCTTTAAACAAATCGCTGAAAAATCCATCGTCGGGCGCAGTTGCAATCACGATGCCAGACAAGTCCGTCACCCGACCAAAAGCCGCCAAAGTGTGCATCACCATGGGCTTGCCAGCGATGACGCGGTATTGCTTGGGCGTATCGCCTCCAGCACGTGTCCCGGTGCCGCCGCAGGGGATGACCGCCCAAAGTTTGGGTTTCTTTTCAGGCTCAAGGGCGTTTGTCATGAGGGCTATTCTAAAATGCAATGCTGCACAAAGTGACGTCAAACTCGACAATCATCGATTAGTTTTAAGGCTCAATGGATTTACCCAAGCTCTCCCTAGGCAAACGCTACACCCTGCCCCGTCCGACGGGTTCTGCAGATGCACTTTTATTGGCCCGTTTGGCGCAGCGCGACAAAGCCGCCCAGCGCCTGACCGCCATCGTCACCTCAGACGCCGTCGATGCGCAGCGTTTGATGCAGGAAATCGCCTTTTTCGCGCCCGAGGTGCGGGTGGCGTTGTTTCCCGATTGGGAAACGCTACCTTATGACACCTTCTCGCCGCATCAAGATTTAATCAGTGAGCGACTGGCAACCCTGTGGCGCATCAGCCAGCGTGACAAAGAAAGTGGCGCGGATGTGGTGATCGTCCCTGCGACCACGGCTTTGTACCGCTTGGCACCACCGAGTTTTTTAGCCGGTTACACCTTTGCCTTCAAGGTCAAACAAAAGCTGGACGAAGCCAAACTCAAAGCCCAGCTGACGCTGGCAGGCTACAACCATGTCACCCAAGTCGTGAGTCCTGGCGAATATGCCGTGCGTGGCGGCTTGATTGATTTGTTCCCGATGGGCTCGCTGGTGCCGTTTCGCGTTGATTTGTTTGACGACGAGATCGACAGCATCCGCACTTTTGACCCGGACACCCAGCGCAGCCTGTACCCCGTGCCCGAAGTGCGCCTGCTGCCGGGGCGCGAGTTCCCGATGGACGACGACGCCCGCGCCAAGTTTCGCAGCCGTTGGCGCGAGCTACTTGATGGAGACCCAACCAAAAGCCGCATCTACAAAGACATGGGCAACGGCGTGGCGACGGCGGGTATTGAGTACTACTCACCGCTGTTTTTTGACCAAACCGCCACTGTTTTTGACTACTTGGGCACACAAGCTGACCAGGCGACTGTTGTCTTGCACGGCGATTTAGAGCCCGCTTTCCAGCGCTTTTGGCAAGACACCAAAGACCGCTACCGCCTGATTCAAGGCGACCCAGACCGCCCTGCGCTACCGCCAGAATCGCTATTTTTAAACGTCGAGCAGTTTTATGCACGAGCGAATGATTACGCGCAGTTGGCGGTGAAAGCGAATGCCGTTCGCCCTGAGCCTGTCGAAGGGTCAAGCGAGGCTTCGACTAGCTCAGCCCGAACGGACTTTGAATCCGCCTTCCCAGAATTCGCCACCCTGCCCGATTTGTCCGTCGTTCGTGGTGCGGAAGACCCGCTCTCCAAACTCAAAGCACATATCGCCAGCACCAAACACCGCGTGTTGCTGTTGGCTGAGTCTGACGGACGGCGCGAGAGTTTGCTCGACTTTCTGCGCGCCAGCCATTTGACGCTGCCGGCTTTTGACAGCCTAGAAGACTTTCAAACCAGCACAGAGAAGCTGGGCATCGCCACGGCAGGCTTGACGGTCGGCTTCAGTTGGCTGGAGCAAGAGATTGATTTGGTGACGGAGACCGAGCTCTTTGCCGCCGGCGCCGTCACACGCCGTCGCAAAAAGCAAGAGCAAGTCAGCGACGTTGAAGCGCTGATCAAGGATTTATCGGAGTTGAATGTGGGCGACCCCGTCGTCCATTCGGCGCACGGTATTGGGCGCTATCGGGGATTAATTAACCTTGATTTGGGGCAATTGCAATCGGATGGTCAACCGGCGGTTCAGGAGTTTCTGCATCTGGAATACGCTGATAAGGCAACTTTGTACGTGCCCGTCAGCCAGTTGCACCACATCAGCCGCTACACCGGCGTGAGTGCCGACGAAGCGCCGCTGCACCGCCTTGGCTCGCCACAATGGGACAAAGCCAAACGCAAAGCGGCTGAACAAATCCGCGACTCTGCCGCTGAATTGCTCAACATCTACGCCCGCCGTGCTGCCCGCGAAGGCCACGCCTTCCGCTACTCGCCGCAAGACTACGAAACCTTTGCCAACGACTTTGGCTTTGAAGAAACCGCCGACCAAAACGCCGCCATCCACTGCGTGATTCAAGACATGATCAGCCCGCGCCCGATGGACAGGTTGATTTGCGGCGATGTCGGCTTTGGCAAAACCGAGGTCGCCCTGCGGGCTGCCTTCATCGCCATCACGGGTGGCAAACAGGTCGCCCTGCTCGCGCCGACGACGCTGTTGGCCGAGCAACATTACCAAACGCTGGTCGATAGGTTTGCCAAATGGCCCGTCAAAGTGGCAGAAATGAGCCGCTTCCGCTCCGCCAAAGAAATCAGCGCCGCCATCAAAGGCTTGGCCGATGGCACGGTAGACATTGTGGTGGGAACACACAAATTGCTGAGCCAAGATGTGAAGTTTCAGCGCCTGGGCCTGCTCATCATCGACGAAGAACACCGCTTTGGCGTGCGCCATAAAGAAACCATGAAGGCCATGCGGGCAGAGATTGACGTGCTGACGCTGACCGCCACGCCCATCCCGCGCACCTTGGGCATGGCGCTGGAAGGCTTGCGCGATTTAAGCGTGATTGCTACCGCGCCGCAACGCCGTTTGGCCATCAAAACCTTTGTCCGCTCTGAGAGCAATGGCGTGATTCGCGAAGCCGTGTTGCGTGAACTAAAGCGCGGCGGGCAGGTTTACTTCTTGCACAACGAAGTTGAAACCATCCAAAACCGCAAGCAAAAACTCGAAGAACTGCTACCCGAAGCGCGCATTGCCGTTGCCCACGGCCAAATGCCAGAGCGCGAGCTGGAGCGGGTGATGAAGGACTTTGTGGCGCAGCGCTACAACCTCTTGCTGTGCTCTACCATCATTGAAACCGGCATTGATGTGCCGACCGCTAACACCATTGTGATGAGCCGTGCCGACAAGTTTGGCTTGGCGCAGCTGCACCAATTGCGTGGTCGCGTCGGGCGCAGCCACCACCAAGCCTATGCCTACTTGATGGTGCCGGATATTGAAGGCCTAACCAAACAAGCTGGCCAGCGGCTGGAGGCGATTCAGCAGATGGAAGAGCTGGGCTCGGGCTTTTACCTTGCCATGCACGACCTGGAAATTCGCGGCACCGGTGAGGTGCTGGGTGAAAACCAATCCGGCAACATGATGGAAATCGGCTTCCAGCTCTACAACGAGATGCTTGGCGAGGCGGTGCGCTGCCTCAAAGCGGGCATTGAGCCAGATTTGATGTCGCCTATGAACGTCACGACCGAAATCAACCTGCATGCCCCCGCGCTGTTGCCAGATGACTATTGCGGTGACGTGCATCTGCGTCTCTCTTTTTACAAAAAGCTGGCGACCGCCAAAACGACCGATCAAATAGACAGCTTGTTGGAAGAAATCGTCGACCGCTTCGGCAAACTGCCGCCACAGGCGCAGACGCTGTTGGACGTGCACCGCCTGCGCGTCATGGCCAAAGCCTATGGTGTGGTCAAGGTCGACGCTGCGCCGGGTGTCATCAACATCACCTTCAAGCCGAATCCGCCCATCGACCCGATGACCATCATCCACCTCATCCAGAAAAACCGCCACATCAAGCTCACTGGCAACGACAAACTGCGCATAGAACGCGACCTGCCCGAAGCCAAAGACCGTGCGCTGATGGTACGGGATGTGCTGCGGAGTTTGGGGCAGCCGAAGGTGGAGGCAGCAGCAAATATTGTTGTCAAAGTCTAAAAGTAGTAAAATTAAATTATTCTAACTTAATTATTTGAATGAATTTATAAAATGACTACTATTTCACTTTCTCCTAAATTTCAAATTGTCATACCCAAAGCGCTGCGCAATACCCTGCACCTGATTGCTGGCCAGCAATTAGAAGCGCGGGTGAACGATGGCAAGATTGAACTGATTCCCATCCAACCCATGCAAGCAGCACGGGGCATGTTCCCCGGCATCGATACCACGGTGCCCAATGACGACGAAAAGCTCAGCGCATGAACATTGTCGACTCCTGCGGCTGGTTGGAATACTTTGCCAACAGCGCAAATGCTGATTTTTTCGCCCCCATCATTGAAAACGAAAAAAAACTGATCGTTCCGCATGTTGTGGTGTATGAAGTTACGAGGCGCTTGGTACATCTGCAAGGCGAATCAGCCGCCCTATTGGCCCAAGCATTTTTAAGCAAAGGCCGCTTGGTCGCACTCGATGGCGATGGTTTGAGACAAGCCGCGTTAAATGCCCACAAATATAAATTAGCAATGGCCGACGCCATGATTTGGCAAACCGCCGTCAACCATGACGCCTCCGTCTACACCCAAGACGCAGATTTTTCCAACCTACCGCATGTGATTTATAAGTCAAAAATCGCGTGAAAATGCCTATGGACGGCGTATTTATTGCCTAAGCAGCTATCAAATTTATAGTAAATATCCTAAAAATGTCATCTACAGAACTTTCCTCCGGCCTAGTCATTCAAGGCTTCAATCTGCCCTTGAAGCTGAGCAACTTCAAACTCATTGCGTTTGATATGGATTCCACACTCATCAACATTGAGTGCATCGACGAAATTGCCGATGCTGCGGGGCGCAAGGCGGAGGTGGCTGCGATTACCGAGGCTGCTATGCGGGGCGAGATCACGGACTTCAAGGACAGCTTGCGCCGCCGGCTGGCATTACTTGAGGGCGTGAGTGTGGCGAGTATGGAGGCGGTGTACGCCGAGAGGCTACAGATCAACCCCGGCGCCAAGGCGCTGATTGACACTTGCAAGGCAGCGGGGTTGAAAGCGCTGCTAGTGAGCGGTGGCTTCACGTTTTTTGCTGACCGGGTGCAAGAGCGGCTGAATATTGACTACATGCGCTCGAACATTTTGGAGATCAAAAACGGCCAATTGACCGGCAAACTGATGCCACAAGTTTGGGGCGAGATTTGCGATGGCGAGGAAAAGCGCCGCATGGTGCAAGCTTGCTGTGCGGAACTGGGCGTTACGCCCAAGCAAGCGATTGCCATGGGCGATGGCGCGAACGATTTGCCGATGATGAAGCTGTGCGCCGATGCGGGCGGCCTGTCTGTAGCCTACCACGCGAAGCCAAAGGTGCGTGAGCAGGCGATGGTGGCCATCAATTCAGGTGGTTTAGACCGCTTGCTGGATGTGTTCGCTTGATTTTCATTAACAATATCAAGTACTTAAAAGTCTCTCAAAGTGTTTGAAAGCTTGTAAGTAAATGTAAACTAGAACCTTAGCAAAATGTGACTTTATGCCGGATTTCTCGGTGTAGTTGTAGTGCTTAGGTTTTAAGTATGAACATTCTCACAAAAACTGGTTTGTCTCTCGCGCTAGGTTTTACAATTTTCTCGGCTCATGCCTTGGTTTTAGGCGTCACTGAAGGCGTCACCTACAAAGCGAGCGATGCAGAGATTGAGGCCAAATTCACCCCGCTGGCAAAAGCACTGAGCGCTGCGACGAAGCAGCCTGTCAAAATTCAAGTCATCGGCTCCTACAACGGTTTGAGGGATGCTCTCAAGCAGGGCCATGTGGACGTAGCTTTTATCCACCCCGCGCATGTGGCTTTGGAAGCGCTGAAAACAGGCGCTTACAGGTCAGTCGCTTGGACGGCTGGCTTTACAGACTACAAAGTCTCGTTTTTGTGCACTGAGCCGCAACCCATCAAAGCTTGGTCAACGGTGGCAGGCAAAGCGATTGTGACCCCTGATGCGGACTCCATTACCGCCGTGATGACGCAAGCCATGTTGCGCGAAAACAGTCTCGGGCCCAGCAATGTCAAAGTACAAATTACCCGCTTTCAAGACGCTGTGCCTTTTTATGTGGACAGCAGCTTTGCGGCCTACGGCGCAACTGCCTCTAAAAGCGTGGTGAAGGCTTGGAAGGACAAGGGCGGCAAAATCTGCGCCGAGTCGCGCGGCATACCCATCAAGCAATGGCTGGTGTCCAGCAAAATGGACAACGGTACAGCCGCCAGCATCAAAGACACTTTGATGACGATGGATCAAAACGAAGCAGGTAAAAAAGCGCTGAGTACCTCTGGCTACACTGGTTTTGTCGTACCAGACCCGGCGCTGGAGAAAACCTTGACCAGCTGGCTTGGCCTATAAAACCGCAGGCTTCTAGTTAAATTCAAACACGCTCAAACGCGCTCCACCACGGCGCGCCCTGAGGCCACAGCAAACTGGGCCAAGGTGGAAACTTGGGTCTCTTTGCGTTTGACATCATCCACCACCCGCAGTGTGGTGGTGAGCTGTTTGGGTGTGAACTCCGCGACGCCATAGCCTCGGTATTGGGCATCTGCAAAGATGAAGTGCGGGTTCTCCACCAAGCGCTCAGGCACCTTGGCTTGCCCATTGCTGGACGAGGTGATGCTGGTACCGCAAAACTCCACACCCAAGTTAGCGCTGTTTTGTGCCGCTGGCGTTTGTGCATAGTCTGCTTTGACGTGCCCGACCCAGTTTTCATGCACATCACCGCCTAAAAACACCGCATTTTTCAAGGTGTGCTTTTGCATCGCTTGCGTCAAACGGGTACGCGCTGCGGGGTAGCCGTCCCAACCGTCGTTAAAAAAGCTTTGCCCTGCGCCTGCTTGGTTATCCCGCTGGCCAAACAAACTTTGCGAGCCAAGCACGTTCCAAGATGGCTGGCGCGTTGCTGATTTTTCAAATTCTGCACCCAACCACTGCTCTTGCACAGCACCTAGCATCGTGCGTTTGGGGTCGTTCCACAGGGGGCAAGTTTCAGGGTTGACTTGGCTGGAGCCGAGTTTGCCGTTCTTGCTACAGACTTGAGCATCTTTGTACTGACGCGCATCGAGCAGGTAAAACGAGGCCAAATTGCCAAAATCAACGCGGTTGTAGATGCGCATTTCTGCACCTGTGGCTAAACCCGCCAGCGACTTGGTCAAAGCGGACGCGCGAATCGGCATGTGCTCATAAAACGCTTGGTAAGCGGCAGCGCGGCGCTGGGGAAAGTCTGCAGGGTTAGAGAAAATGTCAGCAACACTGCTGTCGCCAGCCGTCAAGCCGGCGTAGTCGTTTTGCACCTCGTGATCGTCCCAGGTCAGCAACCACGGGCAGGCGCCATGCATGGCTTGCAAGGCGGCTTCAGATTTGTAGACTGCGTAACGTGCGCGGTAGTCGTCTAGCGTTAAGGTAAAACCCAAGCTTGGCGTCATGTTGGGTAGGCGCACACCGTTGGGGGCGCCGGGGTACTCGTAGATGTAGTCGCCCAGAAAGAGCACGGCGTCTAAGTTCTCCGCCAGCATGTGTTTGTAGGCGCTGAAGTAGCCGGACTCCCAGCGCTGGCACGAGGCGTAAGCCATGCGCAACTTGGTATTGGGCGTAGAGGGCGTGCCAAGCGCAGGAAAGGTGCGTGTTTTGCCGACGGCGCTCACAGCATCGCCCACCATAAAGCGGTAAAAATACCAACGGTCTGGCTGCAGATTGGGCACTTCAACATGGACAGAATGCGCCAGTTCCGCCAAGGCTTGGCTTTGGCCACTTTGCACGATGCGGGTGAATTTGTCGTCATCGGCCACTTCCCAGCGCACGGTGATGGGCGCGGTGTTCATTTTTGAGGCCAAAAGGCCATCACCTAGCAATCGCGTCCATAACACCACCGAGTCATGCGTGGGCGAGCCGCTGGCAACCCCCAAAGCAAACGGGTTGCTTTGAAACTTGGGCTGACTCCACGCGCTGCGCGGTAACCACAAAGCCGCACTGCTGGCTGCGCCCAAGGCGGCGATTTGCAGAATATTGCGACGATTCGGTAAAAAGTCTACTGACGAATCAGATGAAACAGATGAAACAATAGCCGTGCCGATAGCATAGCCATTTATTAATTTCGGCATTCCCGCTATGCTTGCATTTTTTTGAACTACTTATAGTGGAGATCAACCATGGCTTTGAAACCTAGACTTACCGCGCACGACTTTGACCAAGAACTCCTGATTTTGTTTGACGCCTACGTTCACGGCGGGATTGACAGGCGCGGTTTTCTTGAAGGTGCTGCCAAGTTTGCCACCGCTGGCACGACGGCCGCCATGCTGTTGGCCGCGCTCAGTCCCAATTTTGCCGCCGCGCAAGTGGTTCCTAAAGACGACAAACGCATAGTCACCCAAATCATTGAGGTGCCCTCCCCCAAAGGCTCAGGCAAGATCAAAGGCTTGCTGACCCGCCCTGCCAGCGCAGGAACGGCCAAATTGCCAGCCATCTTGGTGATCCATGAAAACCGTGGCCTGAACCCGCATATTGAAGACATTGCCCGCCGCCTGGCGGTTGATGGCTATATGGCTTTTGCGCCCGATGCCTTGACCGAACTGGGTGGCTACCCCGCAGCCTTGGGCGACAAGTCTGAAGACAAAGCCCGCGAGATGTTTGCGACCTTGAATCAGCCTGAAATTTTGGAAGACTTCTTGGCCTGCGCCGCCTATTTGAAGGGCCGCCCAGACGCGACTGGAAAAATGGGTGCGACCGGTTTTTGCTACGGTGGCGGTATCGTCCACACGCTGGCAACCAGATTGCCTGATTTGAACGCTGCTGTGCCCTTCTACGGCAACCACCCGCCCGCAGCGGATGCGGCAAAAGTCAAAGCACCCTTGTTGATTCAGTTTGCTGGCGTCGATGATCGCATCAACGCGGCATGGCCTGCCTATGAAGCCGCTTTGAAAGCCGCCGGCGTGAGTTACACCGCCCACACCTACGCAGGCACGCAGCATGGCTTTAACAACGACACCACACCGCGCTTTGACGCTGCAGCGGCCAAACTGGCGTGGGAGCGGACCATGACCTTCTTCAAGCAAAACCTGGGTGCGTCTATAACGGCTCCCGTGCAAAAAGCGGCGACCAATCAAACTTGATGAGCCTATAGTTTTGCTATATTTTTAATAGCAAATTAACCAATAAATACGCCGGCTACAGTCTTTTAAACATCAAATAAGCTTGTAACGAGTAATCTGCGGGACATCCTCAATTTCCGCAGTCGATTAGATTGGCTCCTTGCCAAAACTGTTAACTGAGTTACCTCTACTAACTCCGTTAACTCAGTTAACTTCAAACACAAGGAGCTTGCCGTGAATCGACCGCTGAACCGAACCAACCTCGTCAACAGATTACTTGCCGCCGCCGCTCTGGCGCTGCCGCTGGCAGGTTTTGCTGCCGATTTACCCACAGCTAAGCCTGAAGATGTGGGCATGTCGTCACAACGCTTGAGCATGATCACCGAGGTGCTGAAGGCGGACGTGGCCGCTGGCAAAATCCCCGGTGCGGTGCTGATGGTGGCTCGCCAAGGCAAAGTTGCTTACTTTGAAAGCGTGGGCAAATTAGACGCTGCTACGGGCACGCCCTTGGCTAAAGACAGTATTTTTCGCATCTACTCCATGAGCAAACCCATCACCACCGTGGCAGCCATGATGCTGGTAGAAGATGGCAAGCTCAAGCTGGACGACCCGATTGCGCTGTACTTGCCCGAGTTTGCCAAAATGTCTGTGGGTGTTGAAAAACCCGACGCCAGCGGAAAAGCAACACTGGAGCTGGTACCGGCGCGTCGCCCCATCACCGTCCAAGATTTGATGCGCCACACCTCGGGGCTGACCTATGGATTTTTTGGCCCTGGCTTGGTCAAACAAGCCTTCAACACCGCCAACCCCGGCGCCAACAACCCCACTTTGGCCGAATACTCACAACGCGCTGCCCAGTTACCGCTGCGCTACCAGCCTGGTAGTACGTGGGACTACAGCATCTCTACCGATATTTTGGGACGCGTGGTTGAGGTGGTATCGGGCAAATCCCTGTTTGAGTTTGAAAAAGAACGCCTGCTCAACCCCTTAGGCATGGCAGACACCAGCTTTTACGTGCCCGAGCCAGCCCGCCAAGCCCGCATTGCCGAACCTTTGGCGGCAGACCGCAACTTTGGCGTGGGTGCAGACATCAACAACCCGCGCATTGTCATGAAAATGGAGGGCGGTGGCGGCGGCATGGTGTCTACAGCAACGGACTACGCCAAGTTTTTGCAAATGATGCTCAGCGGCGGCAGTTTTGAAGGCAAACGCTACCTCAGCCCCGCCACGGTGCGCTACATGACGGCTGACCACATTCCGGCCAGCTCTGGCATCGTGCAGGACCCGCTCTACGTGCCGGGCCCAGGTTACGGTTTTGGCCTCGGTTTTGCTGTGCGCCGCGCTGCTGGCGAAGCGGCTTTTCCAGCAGAAGCGGGCGACTACTTCTGGGGCGGCGCGGGCGGCACCTACATGTGGGTTGACCCGAAAAGCGACATGTTTGTGGTCTTCATGCTTCAATCGCCCAAAATGCGCACCCATTACCGCAGCGTCATTCGCAACATGGTTTATGCTGCAGTAAACAAGTAGATTCACTCAATTGCTTTATAACCTATAGGCACTCACCACAGGATGGCTCAATATGCTTTCAACGCTCGTCAGCATCTGGCTCTTGCACCTTGCTGTGCTGCTCAGCCCAGGCGTTAACTTCATGCTCTTGTCGCAGCTGGCAGCGGCAGAGCGGACCAAGAGCGCCTTGTTTGCCGTATGGGGCATCGTAACGGGTACTGCGGTTTGGGCCATTTGCGCGGTGCTGGGCGTGCATGCGCTGTTTTTGGCGTTCCCGAGCCTGCGTTTGCTGCTGCAGGTTGCGGGCGGCGTGTACTTACTCTACATTTCCAGCCGTTTGTGGCGTTCCTATTCGGCACCCAAACCTCAAATCACCCCTGAAAGCGCTCCACAAATCACATCGGCAAACGAGCAAACCAAGGCTGTCTCGCCCTTAGCGGCGTTTCGTCTCGGCTTTCTCACCAACATCACCAACCCCAAACCCGCGCTCTTTTTTGGCAGCGTGTTTGTCGCGTCCTTCCCGACCCACCCAACGCTGCTGCTGCAAATCTCCGCTGTTTGCATGGTCGTGCTCAACTCCTTGGCTTGGCATTTGTTGTTGACCTACGTTTTCTCGCGCCCCAGCGTGCGCAATGCCTACACCCGCACCCGCAACGCCGTCAACCGCGTGGCGTCTGCCATTGTGGGTGCGCTGGGCGTGAGTTTGCTGGTATCGACGGTGCGCGAGGCGCGGTCATAGCCAGTTTCAACTTATAGAATCAAACATCGAACTTTCTAAGCCTTCCTACTATGTCAAATGAGTCCTTCATGGGTAAAACCCGTCTAGAAGCCTTCAGCGATGGCGTGATTGCCATCATCATCACCATCATGGTGCTGGAAATTAAGGTTCCGCATGGTGAGAGCTTCAGTGCACTGATTCCGTTGCTCCCAGTTTTCATCAGCTATGTCCTCAGTTTTACCTTTGTTGGGGTTTACTGGAACAACCACCACCACATGTTGCACACCATGAAGCAAGTGAATGGTCCGATTTTGTGGGCAAACCTGCATTTGCTGTTTTGGCTCTCTTTGCTTCCCTTTGCGACTGGCTGGATGGGCGAAAATCATTTTGCTGCTGCGCCGACCATGCTTTATGGGCTTGTTGGCTTCATGTGTGGTGTCTCTTATGTGGTTTTGCAGAGCTGCATCATCAAGTCGCAAGGCCCTGATTCTTTATTGAAAGTGGCTGTTCGTGATGACTGGAAAGGCAAGTTTTCAATGTCTTCAACGGTGCTGGGCATTGCCGCAAGCTTTTTCAACCCTTGGATATCGTTAGCCTTGTATGCGTTGAGCACGCTGCCTTGGTTTATTCCCGACAAACGTATTGAAAAAGCGCTTGAAGGTAAATAAAAAGCGAAAAAAGCCTGTCAAAAGCATGTTATTTGCTATTTATTTAGTAGCAAACTATTTAATAAATACGCCATCTATAGCCAAAAACATCTCTAAAACAGCCTATTTCTCCTTGCGCAACGGCTTCAGCAGGTCAGACAAGCCGTTGTGGTCGACTTCATGCATCAGGTTCAGCAAGCGGCCTATGTCGGATCTGGGGAAACCTTCGCGGGCGAACCAATTGAGGTAGTTGCCGGGTAGGTCGGCCAGCAGTATGCCTTTGTGTTTACCGAAGGGCATTTTGGTTTCTACAAGGCGTTGCAGGTCTTCGGGCTTCATGATGGCGTGATTGTAGCTAGGCAACGTATACTCAAGTATCCCCCTGAAAGATAAGTGCACAACCATGACTGACCACTACGCCGCCCTTGGCATTGCGAGCAGCGCGTCGCTGGCGGACATCAAAAAAGCATTTCGCCAAAAGGCCGCTTTTTACCACCCTGACCGCAACGCTGCGGACGATGCGGCTGCACGCTTTCGCACCGTGCAAGAGGCTTACGATGTGCTGTCTGACGACACTTTGCGGCAAGCTTATGACGACAACCGACGCCGAAACTTACTGGACAGCCCCATCGACACGGCGCGCGAAATTTGGCAAAATTATTTTAAAAATCTTGTTTAAATACATAAAGTTAAATAACAAACTTAATGTTAATTATCATGTTATTTATTAAGTCTATACATGGATGAAATACCCCTCGAAATGAACATCTCGCCCTTTTTTAAACACCTGCGCAACAGCTACCAGTCTGAGCTGGATGACCTGACTTCGGACTCCGAAGGCAAAGACGTTTTGAAGAAGCGCTTGGCTGAAAAGCGTAAAGAACTCGGTTTTTTGAAGCAAATGATGGAGCTCAGCCCCGAGATGGTGGCGGTGATTTTCCACAACGGTTTCAGCTTCAAGCTGCCCGCCGTGATGGATGATTTGCTGAGTTTTGAGTCTGACGAACTGCCGGATTGGGACAAGTTGGCCGATGTGGTAACACTGGCACCGTGGGCGGCTGAGCTGGCAAAAGAGATCCAAAAAGAGCCACGCGGCGAGTGGTTCATGACCGTGGCTGCCGCGCTGGAGTACATGTACGGCAAGAAAACGCATCGTCCACCGCTGCACGACCATGACGACGAAGACGAGAACGAAGACCATGACGGCGGGGCTGATTATGACAGCGAACACGACCGCCAAGAAGCCAAAGAGGCCAAAGCGCGTGAGGATGCCGGTCAAGATTGGATGGTAGAGCAAGGCTTCGACCGCAAAGAATAACTAAAACTAGGACAAATATGACCGAACAAACTGGCAGCCAACTCGCTCTCATTACCAAAACCCAAGCGCTGATTGCCGCTGGCGACATTGTGGGCGCCGAGTATGCCTTGGTCGAACTGGCCGATGCCGAAGGCGACCAGGCGCTGATGGTGGTGCTGGAGCAATTGCCAGCCAAGGACATTTTGGCGGTGATGCGGGAGTACGACAACTCAAAGGAATCGGTTGTCAACCTGCTGGTATCACCCAAACAGTTTGCACGGGCGGTGGTGATTGAGAAGCAATACAAAGACCTCTCGCGTACGCATTTGCGCGGCATGATGAACTCCATCATCTTTCGCGATGGGGCCGACACCGACGAGTTTTTGACCGCGATTGGTGACTTGGAAGGCGGCAGCGAAGCTTTGGCCGATTATTTTGCTGAAAAGTGGAGCCGCGTAGAAGCCTTTGCCCGATCTGGTACGTTTGAGACCATGGAAGACGACGGCGAAATGCTCACCGAGCAAGCGCTGTACAACCAGTCCTACGCCAAACCCAAAATCGACGAAGACGACATTGCCGACCAAGACTGGATGCAACTGGCCTGGATTTTGCGCTACCGTTTGCCCGATTTGTTCATTGAAATGCTCTTGGTGCTGCGTGCCAAAGCCAAAGCGCATGACATGGGCTTGGGTGAAGAGTTTGAGTCAGACGATGACGGCAAGGTCGAAACTGGCGACACCGACCGTGGCAAAGCCACGCCAGCGGTGCTGGATGATGACGAGGAGTCGGCCATTTAAGCCTACGACTTTGCCAAATTTGTATACTATGATAATATACAAAAATGCTAGATTTTGAAAAAATTGTCGGTTTTGAATGGGATGATGGCAATGCCCGCAAGAACGACAAGCATGGCGTAACGACGGCCGAAGCAGAGCAGGTGTTCTTTAACGCACCGTTGCTGTTGTTAGAGGATGGCAAACACAGCCTGCAAGAAGCGCGGCTTCACGCTTTGGGCAAAACGAATGCGGCGCGGCGATTACATATTAGTTTTACTTTGCGTCAAATGGCTAGCTTAATTCGCGTGATTTCTGCCCGTGACATGCACCGAAAGGAGAAAATGATTTATGAAGAAGCCAACTAAAACCCTATCGACAGCCCTTCCGGCGGCAATACCGAGCTTTGCCTCAGAAGCTCAAGAACGTGATTACTGGGAAAAGCACGACTCCAGCGCGCATTTAGACTGGACGAAAGCCAAGAAAGTAAGTTTTGCTAATTTAAAACCCACGACTAAAATGATTTCACTGCGCTTACCGCAACATTTACTGGATTCCATCAAAGTAGCGGCCAACGCCCGTGATGTGCCGTATCAGTCACTTATTAAAGTTTGGCTACAAGAGAAACTGCACGCTTGATTTTTAATTCAAAGTACCGTTATTCCCATCTTCGCAGGGACAACGGACTTGGGTTCACAGATAATCTCAGTCATATGTCCATTTCCCTTTACGACGCGCGCCCGTTTTTTGAAAAAGTCCTGCAATATGGCTTGCAAAACAAGCTCATTGACGCCGCCAAGCTAGAAGCCATCAGCAACGATGCACCCAAAGGGATGGTGCAAATTGCGCGCTACTTTGGCAGCGAGTACTTGCACCCTGAGTTGGAGCAGGCCAAAAACCGCATTGTTAACTTGGTGAGTTTGCACCTAGAGAGCGCAAGCGGCGGCGATTTGCACAAAGCCGCTGAGTCATTGCGCGACAACTCGTTGTTGTCGCGCTCCAAAGCTGGCTCAGACATGCTCAAAGCGCTGATCACCATGCCACAAAACAGCCACTTCGGTATGAATGAACGCGTTGAGTTTTCAGACGAGCACATCCCACTCTTGGCCAAATGGACGCTGCGCCCGCTGCCGGAATATCAGGCAGAGCTGGCCAAACGCAGCCAAGTTGCCGCCGTCATTGACGCCGCCATCTGGCTGGCGGAGCAGCTGGGCATGGACGAAGCTGACTTGGAAGAAGCCGGCATGGATGCAGAAGCGGTGATTCGTACGGCCTTGCTGACCTTAGCGAGTAAAAGCAAAAAACTGCCCGATTGGCAGAGTTTCGAGAAAATGATTGCGAATCTGCGCAAAAAAGGCAGTGCGCCTGCAGTTGTGTTGCCCAAGAATTTGCCTAACGACTACAAACATGCCGTCGAAGCGGTGCGCCAGTCCGTTTTGGCTGATATGCCCAAACTGCTAGACGCCACCCTGCCCGCTCGCAAGCTGTTCAACCAAACGCCAGCCTTCATGGGCCGCTACTTTTGGGTAGAAGACCCGCTGAGCGAAATCGACACCTACGAGCGTGCGGTGGACGATGCACGCGAGGCACGCGTCCAAACCAGCAGCAAAACCTGGCTCAAAGTCACCCAAGGCCACAGTGATGATGGCTCGCTTTTGACTTTGTTTTTGACTATCGCTGCTGGCAGCACACCTAAGTCGGTACTGACTGAAAAGTCTGCTGCTGCGTTGATTCGCAAAATCCGCAAATCAGGTTTGAATGCAGACTTAGCAACCGCCTATATCCGTGAACACGCCCCCGCAGCCTATCAAAACGACTTTTGCGCCATGTGGCTAGAGTTTATTGCCGATGCACAGTCGACCTTGAAGAGTGATTTTGACTACGCCTTGAATGACGCGATGGCGCTGCTGCGCTTGCAGTGCAATATTGTGGAGAAATAATCAGACAAAACGCAGCACCGCTACTGGTGGCAGGTTTTGCGATACGGTTTGCCAAATCTCGCCAGCATCGCTGCTAAGCCACATATTGCCGGTCGTGGAAGCCATGGCCAGCGTTAGCCCGTCTGCAGCTACATCTAAGGCGTGTCGGTAGATCAAATCGTAAGCATTGTGGGCGGGCAAGCCTTGGCCATGCGCCTGGAAGTGCCGGCCGCCATCGTCGGTGCGGGTCACCACCAGTTTGCCGTCAACCGGAATGCGGCATTGGTCTTTCAAAGCAGGTACAAACCAAGCCCGCAGCGGATTCAACGGGTCACAAGCCACGGCAAAACCAAATCCGGATGGCTTGGGTGCGGGAATCTCCTGCCAAAGTAACCCAGCATTGATAGAGCGGTAAATGCCGCAGTGGTGCTGTACCCATAAGGTGTCTGGGTCATCGGCGCATTGCACCAAGCAGTGCGGGTCTTGCGTGTTTTGGTCTTCGGCCATGTCGGGCGGGGTGTAGTCAGACTTCATCCCGGCAGCGGTCAGCTCCCACGTCGCGCCCGCATCATAGGTTTGCCAAACGCCGCCGCAAGAGATACCCAAAGTCAGGTGTTTAGCGTTGCGGGGGTCGACCAAGATGGAATGAATGCCCGCATGGTCATAACCGCCGCCAAACCACTTCAGCCGTCGTGGCTCCTGCCACAGACTTGGGTTCAAGGTCCAACTTTCACCACCGTCGGTCGATTTGAACAAGCCCGCTGGCAGGCAACCCGCCCACAAGGTGCCCGGCTCCGTTTTGCCACCGGCGGCCAGCGACCAAATCAAATCCACACTCCAAGGCGTGGGGTCGTCCGACCACGGCCCTTGCGTCGGTTTAGTCGGAAAAGCAGGTGCCCCCAAAGCCTGCCAAGAGCGTCCTCGGTCGACGCTTTTATGCAGTTTGACGCCAAAATGTCCCAAACGCAGCGCCACAATCCAAGCACCGTCACGCGGGTCGACAAAGACTTGGGTGACGGGTTCACCCAAAAAATGCTGAGATGCGAGACGCGTGTTGCTACCGGAAACTTCAACCGTAAACAAGCCTTTACGGGTACCTACAAGCAGGGTTTGCATGGAAATCTCCTTGAGAAGTCAGCAACCGCAGCTAGCCACCCGTCAATGCCTGCACCACCAACACTTGATCGCCCGCCTGCAAGGACTGCGACAAGTCGTTGCGATTTGCCAGCATTTCGTGGTTGACAAAAACGGCCACATGCTTGCGGATGGCTTGCTGGTCGTCAAAAACATAATGTGCCAATTCTGGCGCGGCTTGCAGGGCGGCGTCAAGTACCTCTCGCAGCTCAGCAGGGGGTACAAACTGCGGCGCACAGTCAACATGGCGGCGCAAACTGGCGGCAAAGGTGACACAGACGGAGGTATCCAAGCTATGCATGGCTAATTTATACACGAAGTACCGCCTAACCGCGACTTCCTTGCGCAACATCAAGTGCGACAGCAACTTCTTACATGGTACCCCCTAGCAGACGCAGGGCAAAAAGCATAGCATGGAGGCTTATCCACTCTTTGAGGATTGCCATGTTCAAAAAAATACTGTTTGCAACTGATGGCTCATCAGCATCAGACCACGCAGCCGCTATGGCTGTGAGCTTGGCCCGCGTGCACAATGCCAGCCTGATTGCGGTGTACGTGATTGACCCTTACCCCTACCTAGGCATTGGCGAGATGAACCCCTTGGGTTTTCAAGCCTATATGGGCGCAGCGCAAGAACATGCCGTCAAAGCGTTTGACAGCGTCAAAAAAATGGCTGCTGAAGGTGGCCTGCCCGTGCCGCTAGACACCCGTTTGGTGGAAGACGTGGCAGCGTACAAAGGTATTTTGCAAGCCGCTGAAGACGATACAGTCGATTTGATCATCGTCGGCTCTCACGGTCGCAATGGTATAGAGCGACTGCTCTTGGGCAGCATTGCCGCCAAAGTGACCTCGCATTCATCACGACCCGTTTTGATTGTGCGCTGAAAGACGCCGCAGTAAACATGTAACGTTTCGGTGTCCGCGAAGGCGGTGTGCCGGACGCATCTGGTGTTGGTGATTCGATGAGCGCATAAAACCCTGGAGGGTTATATGATGCCTAGCATTCACACCCTAAACCCCTTCAAACTAAGTGGTGAAGCCAACGTGGGCCAAATCAATGCCGCCTTGCGGATTGTGCAGCGGCTGTTGGGTGACTTTCACGGCGCGGTGGCTTTGCGTTTATGGAACGGGGCCCATTACGCCATCGGGCAAACTAAACCACTTTTTACCTTGGTGGTGCGCGACCCCACCGTGCTGCGCAAATTAGTCTTTAGCAAACGCAACCCGATCCCGCTGGCCGATGCGTACTTTCGCGGTTTACTGGATGTTGAAGGGGACTTTTACGCGGCGCTTCGGTTGAAATCGCACTTCCAAAAACTAAAGTTTTCTGCAAAAGAGCGCGCCGCACTGGTGTTAGATGCATTGCGTTTGCCATCCCAAAATGGCTCTGCCAAAACAAACAAAACATCGATGAATGCGGACGCGCAATTCACACATCACCATACCAAGCGTAGCGACAGCGCCGCCATTTCGTTTCATTACGACGTCTCCAACGCGTTTTACAAGCTTTGGCTGGACGAGCAAATGGTCTACTCATGCGCTTACTTTCATGCCAGCACCGACACCTTGGAGCAAGCCCAGCGCAACAAGTTAGACCACATTTGTCGAAAGCTCCGCCTGCAACCAGGTGAACGCTTGCTCGACATTGGCTGCGGCTGGGGCGCGATGGTCTGCTGGGCGGCGCAACATTACGGCGTTAAAGCCCATGGCATCACGCTGAGCCAAAAGCAATTTGACTACGCTACCGAGCGCATCCAGCGCCTTGGCCTGCAAGACCACGTGACCGTAGAACTGCGCGATTACCGCGACCTGCCGCAAGATGCCCAGTACGACAAAATCTCCAGCATTGGCATGTTTGAGCATGTGGGTTTGGCCAATTTGCCAGTTTACAACGCTACGGTGCTGCGCGTGTTGCGACCCGGCGGCTTGTTTTTAAACCATGGCATCACCCATGATGAAGAAGGCTGGCGCCCAACGGTAGACAGCGAGTTCATCAACCGCTACGTTTTCCCCGACGGCGAGTTGGACACCGTCAGCAACATCTTGCGCGGTATGGAGCAAGCCTCGTTTGAGATTCAAGACGTCGAAAACCTGCGCCCACACTATGCACTGACCCTGCGCGAGTGGGTCAAACGCTTAGAAGCGGCGCACGAGGCGGCGTTGCAGTTCGTCACCGAGGATTCTTACCGCGTCTGGCGCTTCTACATGGCGGCGTGCGCGGTTGAATTTGAAGCAGAAGGTACGGGTATTTATCAAATTTTGGCATCAAAACGTAGAACTGGCACACTTGCAGTACCTCTAACCAGACAAGATTTGTATGAAGTACCTCGCCACAGACCGCTCGCTGCTAGTTCAGCTTAGTCGACTTAATCGACAAAATCGACTCACTTTGCCGTTGGCTTTGCTGTGCGCTGGTATGTTGTCTACACCAACAGCACGAGCCGCCAGCTACGAAATCGACCCCACGCACACCTTTGCCCATTTTGAGATCAGTCACTTTGCAACGTCCACCATCCGAGGTCGGTTCGACAAGAAAGAAGGTCGTTTGGAGTTTGACCGCGATGCCAAAACAGGCAAAATAGACATCGATATTTTTACCAACTCCATCAGCACAGGTACCCCGTTTTTTGACAAGTTTTTAACCGGTTTCACCCTGTTTGACTCCGCCACCTTTCCCACAGCCAAGTTTGTGGGCGATAAGTTCAGCTTTGCAGACAACAAAGTCTCAGCCGTTGCCGGCAACTTCACCCTGCTAGGGGTGACCAAACCCATCACCCTCAAAGCCACCAACTTCAACTGTTACACCAGCCCATTGATCAAACGCGAAGTCTGCGGTGGTGATTTTGAAACCACCTTAGACCGCAGCGAGTACGGCATGAACTACGGCTTGGTTTTTGGCTTTCCCAAAGCCGTACGGCTGCTGATTCAGGTCGAAGCGATCAAGCAATAAGCTTGTTTTCCGTTTTTACGGAACTTATTCATTCAATTTATTTGAATGAAACCTTCAATTATCTTGGACATTTTTGTATAAGAGCACTTTTATACTTCACGCCATGGCAACACAATCTTCACTAAACACTTCATTCAATGCTGACGCTGCGAGCGCAGCATCAGCACGCTACACCACGGTGGCCATCGTCTTGCATTGGTTGCTGGGTTTGACCATTTTGGGTATGTTCGTCATGGGTGTTTACATGTCTGACCTGCCGTTTTCCCCTCAACGCCTCAAGCTTTACAACTACCACAAGTGGGCTGGCATCACTTTCTTGGCCTTGACCGTGTTCCGCTTGGTATGGCGCTTCACCCACCGTCCACCGGCTTTGCCAGCCGCCATTGAGCGAGCCATGCCCGCTTGGCAAACCCGCATTTACCACGCCACACACCACATTCTCTACCTTTTGTTCTTCGCTGTTCCGTTAATTGGCTGGGCTTACAGCTCCATGGCGGGCTTTCCTGTGGTGCTGTTTGGTGTGATTCCGCTGCCAGATTTCGTGTCTGTGGACAAAGAATTGGCTAAATCCATCAAAGAGCTGCACGGTTTGTCTGCGTTTATCTTGCTTGGTTTGGCTGGTTTGCACATAGTCGCCGCTTTGAAACACCAGTTTATCGACCGCGACCGCCTCATCAACCGTATCTTGCCTAGCAAGAACTAATTTAACTGATTTCCCCGAAAGTTGACCCTATGAAACTCACTTCTCTCGTTCTGTTACTGGTCGCCAGCGCCACACTGTTCGTAGCAATGCCAGCCTCTGCGCAACAAAAACTCGTCCCTGCACAAAGCGACATCAGCTTCACCTTCAAGCAAATGGGCGTTGCTGTCGACGGTCAATTCAAGAAATTTGATGCTCAAATCAGCTTTGATGCAGCCAAGCTGGATGCCAGCAAAGTCGCCTTCACCGTCGATTTAGCCAGCGCCACACTGGGCGACAAAGCAACCGACGCCGAGTTGGTCAAAGCACCTTGGTTCAACACAGCCAAGTTCCCGCAAGCCACATTTACTTCTAGCAGCATCAAAGCTGTGTCTGCAGGCAAGTACGAAGTCGCTGGCAAACTCACCATCAAAGGTGTGGCCAGCGACGTGATTGTGCCCGTTACCATGACGCAAGCTGGTGCCGTAACAACGGCTATCGGCAGCTTCCCCATCAAACGCCTGACTTTCAAAATTGGTGAAGGCGAATGGGCTGACACTTCGATGGTGGCCGACCCAGTGCAAGTCAAATTCAAAATTGCTTTGAATGGCGTTGGCAAGTTGTAATTTTCAAGTTTAGTGCCCGTTCGGACTGAGCCTGTCGAAGTCTTCATAGCTCCTTCGACAAGCTCAGGATGAACGGTTAATGAACGTTTTTCCTGTTCCCTTTAATTTTTTTGGAGTTCTTCTCGATGCGTAAATCTTTACTGACCCTCGCCGCAGCCGCCGCTTTGTTGGCTGGAGCGACCCAAGCTCAAGCCGCAGCCTATGCGATTGACCCGACCCACACCTTTGCTACATTTGAAATCAGCCATTTCGGCACCACCACCAACCGTGGCCGTTTTGACAAAAAAGAAGGTACTGTTGAGTTTGACCGCGCTGCTAAAACTGGCAAAGTTGAGTTGACCATTGACACAACCTCTATCAACACCGGCACCGCCATGTTTGACAAACACCTGCAAAGCGCCGAGTTGTTTGACGCTGCCAAGTTTCCAACAGCTAAGTTTGTGGCCGATAAGTTCAGCTTCACTGGCGACAAAGTCTCTGAAGTTTCTGGCACTTTGACCCTGTTGGGCAAAACCAACCCAGTGACCTTGAAAGCCAACAATTTCAACTGCTACAACAGCCCGATGATCAAACGTGAAGTGTGTGGTGGCGACTTTGAAACTACTTTTGACCGCACTGCTTTTGGCATGAACTATGGCATCGACTGGGGTTTCCCAAAGAATGTGCGCTTGCTCGTTCAAGTAGAAGCCATCAAGCAGTAATTAACCCGGCCCTTTTCTGAGCTAAAAAGAGCCCGTGAACTAACGTTCACGGGCTCTTTTTTTATCCACCAGCGCGTTTGACGTTCCAGTTCAACGCCGCATCTGCAGCAACATGCGCTTTAAGCAGTTCCACTAAGCGCTCGCAATGGTCACCCTGCACTTCAATCACGCCGTCCTTCACCGTGCCACCGCTGCCACAGGCGGCTTTGAGCTTTTTACCCAAAATGTTGAGCGCCTCCTCTGCCAGCGGCACACCCTTCACCAAGGTCACCGCCTTGCCGCCGCGCCCCTTGGTCTCACGCTGCACCCGCACCTCGGCTACCGGTGTGCGTGGCGCAGGGTTAAGTTTAGCGATTTTTGCAGGGTCAGCGGCGACGACCAAATCACTCAGGCCGCTGAGACTGGCTAGGCTGCTGAGTCCGTTCAAATTGGTTTTCTTCATAACAGTGTGAATGTAAATGTGTATGTGAATTTGTTGCAAGTATTACAGGTAATTTTACCTATCAATCAGTGGCTTATATGGCGTATTATGCGGCGTATCACTTGCACGTATTGCTATGTAATTGATAGTAATTTGAGCATGGTGAAGGAGTTATCATGAAACGATTAGGCCCTGTTTTACAGTTTTTAGGCTGCCAAAACCTGCACTGGGGCGTCAGTGCGCTGGTGGTAACGGATGCTGCCGACGCCGCCCCGCAGCTAAAACTACTCAACCCCAGCGTAGCCATTTCAGCACAAACGGCCACTGTACCTGGTGCAACGGCTCAGGCCAGCTTCACCGCCTGGCGTTTTGACTTTGCTATTGCGCAGTCCACCCAAGCGCAAACCATCCAGTACGAGCTTGACGGCCAAGTGTTCAGCATCACCGTGCCCGCCAAAGACAGCATGCCCAGCATCGCCTACGCGTCTTGCAATGGGTTTTCTAGCCTCAGCGCCATGAAACAGGTTGAAAAACCCAACGAGCTGTGGGCGCGTGTTAACCGTCTACACGACTTGACCGACAACGTTGATGGGCAAACCTTTGGCCCTTTTAACCTGCTGCTGATGGGCGGCGACCAAATCTACAGCGATGCCTTGTGGGCCGTTATCCCCGAGCTCAAAGCTTGGGCAGAAAGCAGCTGGGGGCAGCGCATCACCGCACCTTTTACGGCGTCCATGCAAGCCCAGTTGCAAACGTATTTCAGCAAAATTTATATGGATAGGTGGTCGCAAGCCGATGTTTCCTCCACGCTGGCTACCCTACCCTGCGTGATGATGTGGGACGACCATGACATCATGGACGGCTGGGGTTCACACCCCATTGAGCTGCATGACAGCCCTGTTTTCCAAGGTATCTTCCAAGTTGCCAAAGCTGCATTTGAGTTTTTCCAACGGCAGATGATGGGTACGGCAGCACCCGCACCCGCGACGCTGCCCGGTCAAAACTTCTACAACAGCGGCTACCGTTTTGGCTCAGCCGGTTTGCTGGTGTTGGACATGCGCAGCGAGCGCCGCCCGCGCTCTGGCGACCTTGCAGCCGTGGGTGGCATGCTCAATGTCGAGCAAGTGCTGAGCCAAGACAGCTGGCACGCAGTCTATAACTGGCTGACAGCGCAAGAGACAGCTGGCGACATGAAGCACCTCTTCGTCATGAGCAGCATTCCCGTCGTTCACCCGAGTTTTGAGACGCTGGAGAAATTACTGGGCATCTTCCCCGGCCAGCAAGAGCTTGAGGATGATCTGCGCGACCATTGGACTAGCCCACCGCACAAGGCCGAGCGCCTGCGCCTCATCCACCGCTTGCTGCAAGCCAGCGCAGCGGGCATTCGGGTGACGATTCTGTCAGGTGACGTACATGTGGCGGCGCTTGGGGTAATAGAGTCTGACCGCACGGATCTTCCGCCAACAGCCCGCGTCATCAACCAACTCACCTCCAGCGGCATCGTGCACCCACCGCCAGCGGGTGTCGCCCTGTTCTTTTTAGAGCAAGCCTGCCAAACCGTGGAGAAAGTGGACCGTGGTATCACCTGCACCATGTACGAGTTCCCCACCACCAGCCACCGCATGATTGGTTGCCGCAACTTCCTCACCCTACAGCCCGACAGCACCGCCGCCATACAAACCAACAAAACCACCCGCTACTGGGCCAACTGGTGGGCAGAAGCCGAGCCGCACCCGTACACCAAGGTGATTCATGAGGTGACTCGGGTTTAATCAGAGCAAGGCTACTCAACAGCCACAACCACCATGGCAGACTCGCTCAGCACTTTGCCAGCAGCGAGGTTGTCCATCAACTCCAGTTTCAGCGTGTACAACCCTGCGGGGGGCGTCAGCCACGTCTCGGTTTGGCCGTTTTCATAAGCTATCACGGCGGGGTAGCCTCGTTTGTGCGGCATGACGGTGAGGCGGAAGTGCCCTGTGTCTTTTTCCTTTTGCGCCAAATGCGCTACGTTAAAGCCCGAAGCGTGAAACTGCACTCTGAATGGCCCTTTTAGCTTTGCATCTTGACTCGGGCTGAGTAAACGAACGCCTTTTGTCTGCAAGGTTTTGGGGTCAATACTCTCATTTTTGGCTGTCACATTGACGGTGATGGGCTCGCTGTAAATGAAATGCAGCACATGATTTTCATTCGCCAACAGCAGGCGCAAGGTGTGTTTGCCGGGTTTGAGCGAGAGTACCGTTTCCATCTGCCCTTTGCCAAAATGCACGTATTGCTCGCTGAACGGAATCGGGTCAGCAATGTTGAGCGGTAACTTTTTGTCGATCAACAAATGGTGGTGGCCGGTTTTGCCGTTGATGGGTTTGCTGATGGGCGCCAAACCCCAGCCGCCTGAGAGTCCAAAAGCCACCCGAAAAGGCGACTGCACGGTGTCGCCATCCTTCAAGTTGGTGAAATAGGCTTCGCTCTTAGAGCTAGACACCGCCGCCTGCCACGGGTGGATAGCTGTAGGCGGTATTTGGACCAAGTTTGCTGCCTGTACCCAAGGCAGCAACGCGCAAAAGACAAGCACGGCAACAAAGCTTTTGGCAGCGTGCATCGCAATCTTATTCATGCTTTTTTGTCCTTTGTGAGTTACTAAGTACTACTCCAAAGAAAATGTTAGCAGAAGTAATTGCTGGCTTATGTGTGAATATTCACGATTCCTTGTTTGTTGCATTTTTAGCAACATACTGATCATTTGCCGTGATACTGTGCCTTCGCCAAAAACCCCTGAAACTGCACCTCTGGCACCAGCAGCCCGCCCGTTGTCCAAACGATGTGGGTGGTGTTTTGATGGACGAGCTCATGGCCTTGCAAAAACGCAGGCGCGCTAAATCCAGCCGCCGCTGAAGGCTCAATTCGCAAGCCCTCCGTCTTAAAAAGCATAGCAAGATGTTTAAATAATACGCTGTCTAGAACCGTAAACACCCCTGCCAGCAACGCTTGCATGATCTGCGCCGCCAGCAGTGAAGCACGCGGCACGGCCAGGCCGTCGGCCTCGGTCTGGTTGGTTAAACCATAATCGTAAACCGACGGATGGGTGCCCGCTGCATTCACATTTGCGAGCATTTGCACCAAAAAGCACGGCGACTGCACCGGCTCAGCAAAAAAACAATGCACATGCGCGCCAAAAACCTGCTGCAAACCCCAAGCGATGCCAGACGGCGCACCGCCCACGCCGCACGGCAGGTAAACCAGCAGCGGGTGCGCGGCATCAACCGCCACCATGTGCGCCGCCAGCTGCTTTTGCAGCTCTAAAGCCGCTGCGCTGTAACCCAAAAACAGCGAGAGCGAGCGCTCATCGTCCACAAAATGGCACTTGGCGTCCAGCGCCGCCGCCTCGCGCCCACTGGCCACCGCCTGCTCGTAGTCGCCCGCATGCTCCACCACCTGCGCCCCACGCTGGCGCAGCCGGTCTTTTTTCCAGGCCTTGGCGTCGGCAGACATGTGCACCACCGCCTTGAACCCCAAGGCTGCCGCCAAGACACCGATGCTCATGCCCAAATTACCGGTAGAGCCAACGGCGACTTGATACTGTGCAAAAACTGCCCTTGCGGTTGGTTGCGACAACACCGTGTAGTCCGAATCAGCGCTGATCAACCCGTGCTCTAAACCCAGCCGCTCCGCCAGTTCCAACACCTCATGGAATCCACCCCGAGCCTTGATAGACCCAGCCACCGGCAAGCTGTGGTCCGCCTTGACCCACAACTTGCCGCTGGAAACAGGCAAACCCAGCGCCTGTTGCATGGCGGGGACGGGGAGCAAGGCCGATTCGATGATGCCTTGGCTGGCGGCCAGTTCAGGGAAGAGACTCGCCAACAAAGGCGCGAACCGCCTGAACCGGGCTTGGGCGGCGTGCATGTCTGCGGGAGAGATAGATTCGCTGCCTGCCTGTGTAGGAGACGGCGGCTGTTCAACGCGGCTGGGGTTGAGCCACATCACCGGTTGCGCGGCTGAGATGGCGGTGTGGATGTGGGGCATAGCGGAATCTTAGTCTGAAACCGCTTTTTGAGTCACAGGAAGCGGTTTTAGAGGCTATTTTTGGCTGTAGCCGACGTATTTGTTGGATAGTTTGCTATTAAAATGCAACTACCCAGTCGCTTTGCAGCAGTTTTTACGGCTCAACAATTAAATCAAACATCATCCCCATATCTTCATGCTCAAGGATGTGGCAGTGGTAGACATATTCACCGCTGTAGCCATCAAAGCGCATCAGCATCCGCGTTGCTTGACCGGGCTCACATTGCACGGTGTCTTTCCAACCCTGCGCCTCGTAGGGTTGCACGACTGTTGTGGCCGCTAGGTTGTAGCCCAAGGCACGTTTAGGTTCCCACAGACCCTGGCTGACGGGCGTGCGCGTGGGGTCAGCATCTACATCTGGCGGGCTGACTTTATTCAGTTCAAGGCGTGAAAGCACGCGAAACTGCACCAAATGGATGTGCATGGGGTGCGAATCGGGCGTGAGATTCACAAACTCCCAGACCTCGTAAGCGTCTTTGTTAGTGACAACGGGCGCTGCCGTTTTGACATCTGCGCCATTCACCATCACTGTAGGAATGGTTTGGTTTGTAAAGTCGACCACGCCTAGCGCATTGGGCGGTGCCAGCACACCTGCCAACGTAGGCATCAGCAACTGATATTCTTCCAGTACAAAACGTCGGTAATTGAAGGTCAGCGGGTTCACCCCTGCGGTGACCAAGCCCAGATGCTCCACTGGCAAAATCGAGCCCGTCGCGCCCTCGGTTGCCAATAATTTCGCTTGGATGGCGGCTTCAATCGTGCTGTTTGGCGCAATGCCCGCCAAATCACCGCCCGGCAGTGGGTCAACACGCAAAGGCAGGGTCAATGTCCCAGCAGGTGCGGGTTTGAACTTGTTTTGCCCGGCTACCAGAGGCCCAGCAACCAAAATCCGCAGCAATTCGTCGCAAGGGAAGCCTGCGTTTGCCAATGTAGCGTCCCCCGGGTAAGGAATATCAGCCGAATTGCGCAAAATCAACTCCGCTCCCGCGTGTTGGGTCAAATCCACCAGCAGGTCCGCCCGCTCACCGGGTGCCAGCACCAGTTCATCCAGCGGCAAGGCTGCGGGGAGCAAACCGCCGTCTGTGCCGATGATGTGAAAGCCGATCTTGGTCGCCGGGTCGGCAAGCTTCGTCAACCTGAGCTTGAAATACCGCGTGTTCGCCCCGTTGACCAGCCGCCAGCGGTACACCCCGCGCTTGGCTTGCATGGTGGGCCAGATTTTGCCATTCACGACAGGGAAGTCACCTAAAAATTCTGGCGTTGGGACGGGCTCTGTACCAGTCAAATCAATGCTTTGCTCATAACGCAGCTTAGTCAAATCAGGCGTAAAGCTTCGGTCTTGCAATACCAGCGGCACCTCAAACTCGCCGGTGGGCAAACGCGCGGCTTCGGCCGGGTCACGCAGCAAATACATACCGGCCAGCCCTGCGTAGACGTTCAACCGCGTCACATCCATTGAATGGTCGTGGTACCACAGCGTGGCGGCGGCTTGTTTGTTGGGGTAGTAGTAACCACGCGTCTCGTGCGGGTGAAACACGTTCATCGGCGAGCCATCACTCGTCCACGGCACCCGCGCACCATGCAAATGGGTTTGGTTGTGCGACACCGCATTCAGCATGTGCATCTCTTCCATGCCCTGCCGCGTACCCAGTGCGATGAGGTTGTACAAATTCTCCCCCACCAGATCGTTCACATACGTCACCCGCACCGGCACGTTGGACTGTGCCTCAATCGTCACGCCCGGCCACTTGTCGGATGCTGTACCGTTACCGTAGGTCCAAACCTTCACCTTGGGTATCAACGGGTGAAAAGCGTGTTGCACAGCCTTCAAATGCACCCGATATTCCCACGTACCATCTGCAGCAATACTTCTACGCGTTGCAGCCTTTGGCGTTTTGAACTTGCTCCAATGCTGCCATTTATGGGGGGAATTGGGGTCGAGTGAATAAGGCATGGGAACGCTCCTTTAGTCATTTACTGAATCAATGCGCTTAGGTTGGCTCAGATCGTTAACGCAGATTTATAAATAATTTAAATCGGA
>JAYVSU010000149.1:0-4908 GCA_043775055.1 Polaromonas sp. | reverse complement strand
CAAGTCACAAAAATGTCATCGCTTTGTCATCACGATGGCATAGTTAAAGAATAAATCTCAAAAGGTACGCCCATGTTTTTTGGTAAACTACTGCCGCGCGAAGGCAATTTTTTCGAAATGTTCAACCAACATGCCGACCGCATTGTCGAAGCAGCTCGCGCCTTTTCTGAGCTGGTTGCCAACTATGGTGACCCGCACCTGCGTGAGCAATACAACCGTGACGTGGACAACGCCGAGCGCGCAGCTGACCGAGTGACCCATGATGTCAACAAGATGCTGCACAAAACTTTCATCACACCGATTGACCGAGAGCAAATCCACAAACTCATCAACACCATGGACGATGTGGCTGATTTGATTCAGGACTCGGCAGAAACCATGGCGCTCTACGATGTGCGCGTCATGACTGACGACATCAAGCGCCTGACTGAAATCAGCCTGAAATGCTGTGAGCGTTTGAAAGATGCGGTTTATCTACTCAGCAGCATTGCAGTACCCGCTACTGCGGAAGCTGCGCTGAAAACCTGCGAAGAAATTGACAAACTTGAATCTGACGCGGACCGCGTGATGCGTTCTGCCATGAGTAAGCTTTTCCGTGAAGAGCCTGATGTGCGCGAAGTGATCAAACTCAAAGCCATTTACGAGCTGCTTGAGACCATCACTGACAAATGTGAAGACGTGGCAAACTTGATTGAGGGCGTGGTCCTCGAAAACTCTTAATCAGACGCACAGAAAGATAGGCATGGTTACGGTTCAAGTTGCATTTTGGGTGGTGGCCTTGTTGGTCGCCATGGCGTTGATTTTTGACTTCATGAATGGCTTTCACGATGCGGCTAATTCAATTGCCACCGTGGTCTCAACAGGCGTCCTTAAACCCGGCCAAGCTGTTGTTTTTGCTGCATTTTTTAACTTTGTTGCGATTTTTATTTTCCACCTAAGCGTTGCGGCTACCGTGGGCAAAGGCATCGCTATGCCAGGCGTAGTTGATGTGCATGTAGTGTTTGGCGCGTTGACTGGCGCCATTGCTTGGAATTTGGTTACTTGGTACTACGGCATCCCCAGCAGCTCTTCGCATGCCTTGATTGGCGGTATTGTGGGCGCAGTCATGGCCAAAACGGGCACTGCAGGCTTGGTAGGCTCGGGCATTTTCCGCACTGTCGCATTTATTTTTGTCTCTCCTTTGTTGGGCTTTTTGCTCGGCTCCTTGATGATGGTTCTGGTCGCATGGGTTTGCCGACGCGCTACGCCGTCTAAAGTAGATGCTTGGTTTCGCCGTTTGCAGCTGGTTTCTGCTGGCGCGTACAGCTTAGGTCATGGCGGCAATGATGCACAGAAAACCATCGGTATTATTTGGATGCTGCTGATAGCGACGGGTTATGCCGCTGCAGGTGATGCTGCACCACCGACTTGGACCATTATTTGCTGCTACACCGCCATTGCAGCTGGAACCATGTTTGGCGGCTGGCGCATTGTGAAAACCATGGGTCAAAAAATCACCAAACTCAAACCCGTCGGTGGTTTTTGTGCTGAAACAGGTGGCGCTTTGACGCTGTTTTTGGCGACGGCACTGGGCATCCCCGTGTCCACCACCCACACCATCACCGGAGCCATCGTAGGTGTTGGCTCAGTGCAGCGCGCCAGCGCGGTTCGTTGGGGCGTGGCTGGCAACATTGTGTGGGCTTGGATTTTCACCATTCCAGCCAGCGCATTTGTTGCTGGTTTGGCTTATTGGCTAAGCTTGCAGTTGTTTTGAAATCGCCTTAAATCAAAAAAAATGCTATATATTTAGTAGCAAAACATTAAATAAATACGCCGGCTACAGCCAAATTACACCTTAAAACGGGTGTTTTATGTGAGTTGCAGTAGGAAATTACTGCGAAATCTTGCGGCCTTCTTCGATTTGGTACTCGAAGTAATGTTGAAAACTCAATGCCAGCCCTGACAACAGCGCGGTGCAGCCAATCATCAATGACAGCGCAATTGCAGCCACAGTGAGCCAGTTGCTCTGACCCGCAGCGGCTTCCAGCCCTGCTTTAGGGTTGAATTTGGCATTCCATTTTTCAGGCGTCATCAAACCGTAAACGATCGCCGTCAAAGCGCATCCAGCAATACAAAACCCCAAAACGGGCAGCAATACCCAACTGATCTGGTCGTCGACACCATAACGGCGCATGCGGTCAAAGCCGTAAAACCCCAGCAGCGTCGGTAAAGGCAGCAGCCACCCTGGCCAATCACTCATGCCAAACAAGTAAAAGCGATGCAAGCCCAAAGGCCCACCCAAAAATGTGAGCCAAGTGGCGAGTGTTTTATTTTTCATAGGTATTTTTCAAAAGAAGGCGATGCCAAGATGGGCCGAATGCTTGGATTAAAGGTTTGGATTCACACGGGAGAGGTGGTGTCTGCCGCGCCAAGCGCTTTGTCCATCATCACTACATCCAACCATTGGTTGAACTTCCAACCGCACGATTTAAGCACACCCACGCTCTGGAAACCCGCCGCACGGTGCACGCCGATAGAGCCGGCGTTGGCAGAATCACCAATCACCGCAATCAATTTGCGCACACCTGCACGCTGTGCTTGCGCCATCAGTTCGGTCAACAACAATGAGCCGTAGCCTTTGCCACTCACCTCAGGGCTCAAATAAATCGAATCTTCCGCAGAAAATCGATAGGCTGGACGCGGTTTAAACCAGTTGCAGTAGGCGTAACCCACCACGCGGTGCACCCCAGTAGCGTCGTCGCTGAAGGTTGCGACCAACCATGGCAGCCCTTTGCCCAGTACATCCGCACGCCTGCCCGTCATATTAACCAAGTTGGGCGGATCTACTTCAAAAGTGCCAGTTCCGTGCAAGACATGGTGCGCGTAGATGGCCGTGATAGCAGGTAAATCTGCATCGGTACTGGGGCGAATAGTGAACATAATCAGATGAAAAGTTAGTGATAAATAATGGCTGAAACTGCAAGAATAGCGTGCAAAAATAGGTTTGAAACGAATTTACACCCAAGCGTCTTCTAAAAAGCTATAATCAAAGGCTTTTCAGCGTGTTTCTGGCCGGGTGGCTATGTTACGTGTCTCAACGCTGAGATTACATGAAAATAATTGGTGGGTAATTTTAAATTTTTTAAAATTGCTCCCATCGCTAAGGAACCATTATGGTTGTCATTCGACTTTCTCGCGGAGGCTCTAAAGGCCGTCCCTTTTTCAACATTGTTGTCGCTGACAAGCGCACCCGCCGTGATGGCCGCTTCATTGAGCGCGTTGGTTTTTACAACCCAATCGCCACTGCTAGCGAAGAAAGCATCCGTATTGCTCAAGACCGTTTGAGCTATTGGATAGGTGTTGGCGCACAAGCGTCTCCAACCGTTGAGCGTTTGATCGCTCAAGCAGCTAAAAAAGCCGCTACTGCTGCTGCTTAAATCCAGAACAAAGGCCTCCAAAGGTCCTTTAAAAGGTCAGTGGTTTGTCCCACTGACCTTTTTTTCTTAGATTTCACCATACACACACCATGTTGCAAGGTCTTGAAGCCGTAGAACTGCCCGCAGACGCGATTCAAGTCGGTCGTATCGCCGATGCTTGGGGCCTGAAAGGTTGGTTCAAAGTACTGCCGCACAGTGCAGACCCTGAAGCGCTTTTCTCCTCCAAGCGCTGGTATTTGCAACCCACCGAACGTGGCAAACCTGCTTTTGCAGGCACGATGTTGATGCGCATTCGTGAAGCCAAAACGCACTCGGACACCATCGTCGCTTGCGCGCAAGAAATAGACGACCGCGACTTGGCTCAAGTCCTCAAAGGTTCGCGTATTTTTGTACCGCGCTCCAGCTTCCCAACAGCACCGATCGACTCTTATTACTGGGTTGATTTGATGGGCCTTGACGTCGTCAACCGTGAAGGCATTGCTCTTGGGCAAGTCAAGGATTTACTCTCCACGGGCCCGCAAACGGTGCTGGTCATTGAATACACGGATGCTGAAAACAGCGATAAAGTGCAAGAACGCATGATTCCGTTTGTATCGCACTTTGTCGATGATGTGAACTTAGCTGCCAAACGTATCACCGTTGACTGGCAAGCAGATTACTAAAACAGCCGCTGCATTCTCAAGACTTATATGCGTTTTGATGTCATCACCCTTTTTCCTGAACTGTTCGCGCCATTTTTAAGCATTGGCATCACGCGTCGGGCGTTTGAGTCCAAATCAGTAGATGTTCGACTCTGGAATCCTCGGGACTTCGCCCAAGGTACGTATCGCCGTATTGACGACCGCCCATTTGGGGGTGGCCCGGGCATGGTGATGATGGCCGAGCCACTGCGTTTGTGTCTTGAAGCCATACATACCGAACGGCAACAAACAAACGCCGCACCCGTGGTACTTTTTTCCCCCATAGGACAACAACTTAAGCATCTGGGCGTCGAAAAATGGTCTAAAAGCGAAGGGGCTGTGCTGATTTGTGGCCGCTATGAGGGTATCGACCAGCGCTTTATTGACGCTTATGTAAACGCCCAAATCAGCCTGGGCGACTTCGTGCTTTCAGGTGGCGAAATCGCTGCCATGGCGCTACTAGATGCTGTCGCCCGCCTGCAGCCTGGCGTGCTGAATGACCAAGACAGCCATCATTTAGACAGCTTCAACCCTGCTTTAGAGGGTTTGCTCGACTGTCCGCACTACACGCGCCCGGAAGTTTGGCAAGGCAAAACCGTCCCAGACGTGCTTTTATCAGGGCATCATCTCGAAATTGAGCGCTGGCGACAGGAACAGCGACGAGCACTTACCACAGAACTACGCCCTGACTTGTTGAAAAAACCGCAATAAACGGTTATAATCAAAGGCTTTTCGATCCTCTGGCCGACCGTCACACAGCAGTGCGTTTCCCGCACAAACTGACAGGCATATGTCAATCCCGACGTTGGTGC
>JAYVSU010000148.1:0-46241 GCA_043775055.1 Polaromonas sp. | reverse complement strand
CGAGTCGATTTCTGGCAACACTTCCACCGTGAAGTTTGCCAGCAAAGGCGAAACGTCTTCCCAAATAGCCTCGGCAGGCCATTGAATAGGTGGATTGTGCGATCGCATTGCGTTTGGGTGTCCTTATTTGCGACGCTTGGGCGTTTTAGGTGCTAACAGCGTGCCACGACAGGTTTTTGCACCGCACCAGCAGGGGTATTCCGCTTTAAGTTTGGGTGTGTAACGCTCGTCAATGACCAAGCCGTAGTCGTAATTCAGCTCTTCGCCCGCCTTGATATTGCGCAATGCTTTGATGAAAACCCGCCCATCGTTCTCGTCTGCTTCGCAGCTGGGGTCGCAAGAATGGTTGATCCAACGGGCTGAATTGCCGTTGACTTTGCCGTCAATCACGTGCTTTTCGTCGATGGAAAAGTAGAACGTGTGGTTCGGGTCATTCGGGTCATGCGGGTGGCGGCGCAAGGCTTCGGGCCAGGTAATGACCTCGCCTTTGTACTCAATCAAGGTTTCACCTTCGGCAATATTCACCTCGGCAAAGACACCTTTGCCGTGCACGCCTGAGCTGCGTACAGCAATGCGACGCTGGGGAGAAGTCTTGGTGGAAGCGGTTTTTTGTGGTGCAGCTTTGACAGCGCTGGCCAAAGTATTTTTGGGGGTCGACAAAGATTTTTTTACCACGGCTTAAAAATTTGGTATGTTTAGTACGTACGGGTGCGCGCGTGCGCACGCGAGGAATAGGGATTGTAGTCAAATGAAAAACGAAGTTTTAAAAACGCTGGTTATTGCCGAGAAGCCTTCAGTGGCCGGCGACATTGTCAAAGCACTCACGCCCATTGCGGGTAAGTTTGAGAAGCTGGACGAACATTTTGAGAACGATACTTACGTCGTGACCAGCGCTGTGGGCCATTTGCTGGAGATTCAAGCGCCCGAGGAGTTTGATGTCAAACGCGGTAAATGGAGCTTTGCCAACCTGCCGGTCATTCCGCCGCACTTTGACTTGAAGCCCATGGACAAGACCAAAACGCGGCTCAATGCGATTGTCAAACTCGCCAAACGTAAAGATGTGGGCGCATTTGTGAACGCATGTGACGCGGGGCGTGAGGGCGAGTTGATCTTCCGCCTGATCCAGCAATATAGCAAAGCCAAGCACCCCGTGTCGCGGTTATGGCTGCAATCAATGACGCCGCAAGCCATTCGCGACGGCTTTGCCAACTTGCGTACTGACAAACAAATGCTGCCCTTGGCCGATGCCGCCCGATGTCGCTCCGAGGCAGATTGGCTGGTCGGCATCAACGGCACCCGTGCCATGACGGCGTTCAACTCACGCGACGGCGGTTTCTTTTTAACCACCGTGGGCCGTGTACAAACGCCTACGCTGTCAATTGTGGTGGAGCGGGAAGAGAAAATCCGCAAATTCATCAGCCGCGATTACTGGGAAATCCACGGTTCTTTTGCGGCGGAAGCAGGCGACTACCCTGGCAAATGGTTCAACCCTGCGCACAAAAAAGACGCTGACGATGCCGAAATCAAAGCTGACCGCGTGTGGACCGAGCGCGAAGCTATGGCCATTGCCGATGCTGTGCGTGGCAAAAAAGCTACAGTTACCGAGGAGAGCAAGCCAACCACGCAAGCCAGCCCGCTGTTGTTCGATTTGACCTCGCTGCAGCGCGAGGCCAACGGCAAGTTCGGTTTTAGCGCCAAAACCACGCTCAGCATCGCTCAGAGCCTCTATGAGCGCCACAAGGCCCTAACCTACCCACGTACCGATTCGCGCGCGCTGCCCGAGGATTACGTGCCCGTGGTGCGCCAAACCTTCGAGATGCTGGCTGAAAGTGGTATGAAACACCTTGCCCCGCATGCTTTGACGGCGCTAAATAACAACTACATCAAACCCAGCAAGCGGATTTTTGACAACACGAAAGTGAGTGATCACTTCGCCATTATCCCAACGCTGCAAGCGCCTAGCGGTTTGAGCGAGGCCGAGCAAAAGCTCTATGACTTGGTTGTCAAACGCTTCATGGCTGTGTTTTACCCTAGCGCCGAGTACCAAATCACCACCCGCATCTCGTTAATTGCACCACACAGCTTCAAGACCGAAGGCAAGGTGCTGGTCAAACCAGGTTGGTTGGCTATTTACGGCAAGGAAGCCGCCGAAGAGACGCCAGACGCTGAGGGCAAAAGCTCAACTAACCTCGTGCCGGTAAAAGCTGGAGAGCATCCAAAAGCTGAAACTGTTAACCCCAAAGGCCTGAAAACTCGCCCACCTGCGCGTTATTCTGAGGCGACGCTGTTGGGCGCGATGGAGGGCGCTGGCAAAACGATTGATGACGACGAGCTGCGTGAAGCCATGCAGGAAAAAGGCTTGGGCACGCCAGCCACCCGTGCGGCGACGATTGAGGGCTTGATCAACGAAAAATACATGCTGCGCGAAGGCCGTGAGCTGATTCCGACCGCCAAAGCCTTTCAGCTGATGACGCTGTTGCGCGGATTGGGTGTGGAAGAGCTTTCCAGAGCCGATTTAACGGGCGAATGGGAGCATAAATTGGCGTTGATGGAGCAAGGTAAGCTCAGCCGCGACACATTTATGACGGAAGTGGCGGAAATGACCCAACACATGGTCAAAAAAGCCAAAGAATACGACCGTGACACCATTCCGGGCGATTACGCCACACTGAAAGCGCCTTGTCCGAACTGCGGCGGCATCGTCAAAGAAAACTACCGTCGTTACACCTGTACAGGGGCAGAAGGTGCAACCGAAGGATGCGGTTTCTCATTCGGTAAAACGCCAGCAGGCCGTACCTTTGAAGTGGCGGAAGTTGAACAATTTCTAACTGACCGCAAAATCGGCCCCTTGGAGGGTTTCCGCTCCAAAGCGGGCTGGCCGTTCACGGCAGAAATGGTCATCAAATTTGACGAAGAGACGAAAAATTACAAGCTGGAGTTTGACTTTGGCGACGACAAAAACGCCGATGGCACAGGGGAGATTGTCGATTTCTCAACCCAAACCAGCTTGGGCGCTTGCCCTAAATGTGGCAGCGCGGTGTTTGAGTATGGCAAAAACTACGTTTGTGAAAAGTCCGTGCCTACCATGGCCCAGGCTACGCCGAGTTGCGATTTCAAGAGCGGGCAGGTCATTTTGCAGCAACCGATTGAGCGCTCACAGCTGACTCAGCTCTTGGAAACCGGCAAAACCGACCTGTTAGACAAGTTCGTCTCTATGCGCACGCGCCGTGGCTTCAAAGCGCATTTGGCGTGGGATAAAGAGGCTGGCAAGGTGATTTTTGAGTTCGCACCGTCCAAGTTCCCACCGCGCAAAACGGCAGCGGGTGGGGCTGCTGGTGGGGCCAGAAAGACGACCAAAACGCCGTTTGGCAAAACCGTCGTGGCTAAAACGCCTGCAGCCAAAAAAGTAGCCGCTAAAAAAGTGCCCGCGAAGAAGGCTGCAGCCAAAACCGCAGCTGAGGCTAAACCTAAGGCACCGCGCAAAGTTTCAGCCAGTGGCGGTTTGAAGCCCAGCGACGCGCTGGCAGCGGTGATTGGCGGCGAACAAGTGTTACGCACACAGGTGATCAAAAAACTGTGGGACTACATCAAGGCCAACAGCCTGCAAGACGCAGCCAACAAGCGCGCCATCAACGCTGACGCCAAGCTGCTGCCGGTGTTTGGCAAGCCGCAGGTGACGATGTTTGAGCTGGCGGGCATCGTAGGCAAGCATTTAAGCTAAGGCCTTAAAAATCGTTAAAACGACAAAAGCGCCACGACCGGTTGATGGTCATGGCGCTTTTGGTTTTATATGCTATGTATTTAATAGCAAATTAATGAGTAAATACGCCGGCTACAGCCAAAAAATGATGTAAAAATGACGTTTTTAATCAAATTAGGCTGTTTTCAGTGAATAAACTTACCACCACGCCCGACGATGGTCAGGTCGGTGAAGTTTGAACCTGCATGGGAGTTGGCGTTGTAGTTGACGGTGAAGCCACCCAAGTTGAAGTCGCGCAGCGTCTCTAAGCCGTTAATCAAGCCTTCTCGCGTCAGTTCACGGCCTGCGCGGCGCAGGCCTTCGACCATGACTTTGGCGGCTAAAAACCCTTCAAAGCTAGAAAAGTCGAACTCTTTTTGACCCGCAGCCAGCATTTCTGCTTGGTACTCACGCACCACGGTGCTATTGCCTTGGTAAGGGAAGGGCACCACTTGCGAGATCACCACGCCCACGCCTGCTTCGCCCAGCTCATCCGCCAGCGCTTTGGAGCCAACGAAGCTGACGTTGAAAAACTGCCCGCCAAAACCTTTGGCACGCGCTGATTTGATGAAAGCAGCGCTCGATTTATAGGCACTGATTTGCACCACGGCTTCTGGGTTGCCTTTCAAAATCTCGTCCAGCGACTTAGCAACATCCAAGCTGTTGCGCTCCACCGTCGCGGTAGCCACGGCTTTGAGTTGACGTTTTTCGAGTGCGCGGGTAACACCCTCCAAACCTGCTTTACCGTAGGAGTCGTTTTGATAGAAAACAGCAATCCGTTTGACGCCCAGCGTCGTCAAATGCTGAACAATGCGATCCGTTTCATCAAAATAACTGGCGCGCACATGAAAAACTTGGCGTGAAAAAGGTTCGCGTAGGGCTTGCGCACCGGTAAAAGGCCCGATCAAAGGGATTTTGGCCTCATTGATGATGGGCAGCGCCGCCAAGGTGGTTGGCGTGCCCACAGAGCCTATCAGCGCAAAGACTTTGTCTTCGTTGATCAAGGCTTTGACGGCTGCGCTGGCCTTTTCAGGCTCATAGCCGTCATCTCGCGTCACCAACTTGAGTTTGCGACGGTTCACACCGCCTTGGGCGTTGACGGCTTCAAAATGGGCCACAATGCCCGCATTCATGCGTTGCCCCAATTGTGTTGCTGGGCCACTGAAGGCGGCAAATTGGCCAATCAAAACTTCTTTATCCGCCACACCTTGCTGGCCAAAAGACAAACTGCTCAGCGTCAGCCATCCTACTGCGATACCAAATTTAAGAAATCGAGGAAGTGCCATAGAAATTCGCCTTTACAAACCATTGCTTAAGTAATGGCGAATTTTAGGTGGATTTAACTTACAAATGTTTACAAAATTATGGAAAAGCGACAAAACTGGGCTTATTACATATTGCCACCCGTTTTGTCGCTTAAAAGTCACGCAGCTTGCTTCTCGACGTGGCTTTGACGGGTGTACAAAAAGTCAATCACGGCTTGGCGATACAGGGCGTATTGCGCATTTTTAGCCAAGGCAACACGGTCACGGGGGCGCGGCAGGTCCACCGTCAAAATCTCACCAATCGTCGCGACAGGGCCGTTGGTCAACATGACGATTTTGTCGCTCAACAGCACGGCTTCGTCCACGTCGTGCGTCACCATCACCACCGTGCTGTGGGTTTGCGCCACGATGGCCAGCAACTCATCTTGCAGCTTGGCGCGGGTTAGCGCATCCAAAGCGCCAAAAGGCTCGTCCATCAGCAGTACTTTGGGCTCCATCGCTAAGGCGCGCGCAATACCGACGCGCTGCTTCATGCCACCGGAAATTTCACCCGGTCGCTTTTGGGCAGCGGCGGTCAGCCCCACCAAAGCCAAGGCGGCATCGGTGCGGGCTTTGAGCTGCGGTTTGTTCTCTGACGCTGCACCGGCATTTTTATCGCCCGCACCAAAAACGCGCTCGACACCCAGGTAAACGTTTTCAAAACACGTCAACCACGGCAGCAAAGAGTGGTTTTGAAACACCACAGCCCGCTCAGGGCCTGGGCCTTTGATTTCTCGGTTACCCAATAAGAGTGCGCCTTGGGTGGGCGTGGTCAAACCTGCAATCAGATTTAGCAGCGTCGATTTGCCGCAGCCCGAGTGCCCAATCAGCGTCACAAATTCGCCTTTAGCAACTTGCAGGTTGACGTTTTGCAGGGCGCAGAAGCTGCCTTTTTTGGTTTTGAAGGTTTGCTCGACACCTGCGATGTCGATGTATTTTTTGTTCAGGTCTTCAATCGTTGTGCTCATCGTGTTCCCCTTAGTTTTTAACTTCTTCAAACGTGAACGCAGTGGCGAGTTTGATGAGGGCGTATTCCAAAATCAAACCTACGATGCCAATGACAAAAATGGCGATGATGATGTTCTTCACGTTCAGGTTGTTCCACTCGTCCCACACCCAAAAGCCAATGCCCACGCCACCGGTCAACATCTCGGCTGCCACAATCACCAACCAAGCGGTGCCAACTGCCAAGCGCACGCCCGTCAGCATGTAGGGCAGCACCGAAGGAAATAAAATCTTGGTGACAATCTTCCATTCAGACAAGTTCAGCACCTTGGCGACGTTCATGTAGTCTTGCGGCACGCGTTGCACCCCGACGGCGGTGTTGATGATCATGGGCCAGATGGAGCAGATAAAAATCGTCCAAATCGCTGCCGGGTTCGCGCCTTTGAAGACCAAGAGGCCAATCGGCAACCAAGCCAGTGGTGAGACCGGGCGCAGCAAACTGATGAGCGGGTTAAACATGCGGCTCAAAAACTCGAAGCGGCCAATCGCAAAACCAGTTGGAATGCCCACCGCTGCCGCCAAGCCAAAGCCGACGGCGACGCGTTCCAGCGACATCAAGATGTTCCAACCCACGCCTTGGTCGTTCGGTCCTTTGCGGTAAAACGGGTCAGAGAAAATCACCACGGCTTGCTTGAAGGTATCCCACGGCGTAGGGATGCTCCCGGCGGTGAGTGCAGACACGGCCGCCCACAACGCCACCAGCAATACCAAACCGATGAGCGGCGGAAACACCGCCAACCCTAAGCTGCGCCAATCAAAAGTGGCTTGCGCCGATGGCGGTGGGACAGGCGTTTGAACAGTCGTCACAGGCACAGCTTTTGTGGCACTGGGTGCGCGAGCTGGCTCCATGACGGACTCAGACATCGCAGCGAGCGGGGAGTGAAATACGGCACTGACCATGGTGGTTCTCCTTAAATATCGCTAAATCGACCGAGTTACGCTTTAACCTTGAAGCTATCAGCGTATTTTTTCGGATCCTTACCATCCCAAACCACGCCATCCATGAGCTTGGAGGTGCGCATCACGTCTTTTGGCACGCTGGTTTTGGTCGCGGCAGCCGCTTCTTTGTAGATGTCAATCTGGTTGATCTGCTTAGCCACGGCCAAGTAATCGGGGTGGTCTTTGAGCAAGCCCCAGCGTTTTTGTTGCGTCAGGAACCACATGCCGTCAGACAGGTAGGGGAAGTTGACCGCACCGTCGTTGAAGAATTTCATGTGGTTCGGGTCATCCCAGGTTTTGCCCATGCCGTTTTGGTAACGGCCCAAAATACGTTGGTTGATGGCGTCCACGCTGGTGTTGACGTAGCTCTTGTCGGCAATCGTCTCGGCCATTTTGTTTTTATTGGACAAACTTGCATCTATCCATTTACCAGCTTCCAAGATCGCTGCTGTCACTGCGCGCGCGGTATTGGGGTATTTTTTGACGAAGTCACCGGTCGTGCCCAGCACTTTTTCGGGGTGGTCTTTCCAGATGTCTTGGGTGGTTGCCGCTGTGACGCCAATGCCGTCAATGATGGCGCGGTGGTTCCACGGTTCGCCCACGCAGTAGCCGTCCATATTGCCGACGCGCATATTGGCGACCATTTGCGGTGGCGGTACGGTGATGACTTTGGCGTCAGAAATCGGGTTGATGCCATTGGCTGCCATCCAGTAGTACAACCACATGGCGTGCGTGCCGGTCGGGAAGGTCTGCGCAAAGGTATATTCGCGTTTTTCCGCTTTCATCAGCTTGGCCAAGCCTGCACCGTCTACCGCGCCTTTGTCGGCCAGTTTTTTGCTCAAGGTGATAGCTTGACCGTTTTGGTTCAGCGTCATCAGCACGGCCATGTCTTTTTTGGCACCGCCCACACCCAAGTGAACGCCGTAAATCAAACCGTAAAGTACATGGGCAAAGTCCAGTTCACCGGTGACCAATTTATCGCGCACACCGGCCCAGCTCGCCTCTTTGCTAGGAATGATTTTGACGCCATATTTTTTGTCGATACCCAATACAGAAGCCATGACCACGCTGGCGCAGTCGGTCAAGGGTATGAAGCCGATTTTGACTTCGGCTTTCTCAGGTGCGTCCGAGCCAGCGGCGTAGACAACGGCGCGCAGGGCGGGGGTGATGCCAATGGCACCGACAGCGGCAGACTGCAAAACAGCGCGGCGGCTCAGGCCGGTGGTGATCAATTCGCTCATATAAATGCTCCAAAAAGGTTAAACAAGCTCAAAAAAGCAAAAAAGGCGTCCAAACGCAGCTGCAAGCTAAGAAATAGCTGTGCAAACATGTTTGGGACGCCTTTGTCCGTAGTTACTGGAGTTTGTCCGTCTTTAGACAATCTCTAGTCGCTGACCTTCGTTGGTCATGTAAGCTATACAGCAAATGTTGTGCCAGTTTTAAAAATGATTTTCGCTATATTTTCAATAGCAAACTAATGAATAAATACGCCGGCTATGGCAATAAATAGCTGTTTTTATGCACTGTGTTTGTGCGTTGCAGCATTTTTGGTGCATTTTTTCGGGTTTTGTGCACAGCTTTGATGCGGCGCAACATGGTGCTGCAGAGTTAGCGATGCTGGCGGTGTTCGCAGCGCTAGGTTTCAGGCCAACAAGTCCGCCACTTGCAGCATGCGTTGTGCAACTTCAGCGAGTTTGAGGTTGTTGTCCATGGCTGATTTGCGCAGTTTCTCAAAAGCGGCTTGCTCGCTCAGGTTTTGCCGCTGCATCAAGAGGCCTTTGGCGCGGTCAATCACTTTGCGGTCTTGCAGCTCGGTCTTGGCATCGGCCAGCTCTTGGCGCAAAGACTGTTCATGCTCAAACCGCGCCAGCGCCACTTCCAGCACGGGTCGGATGCGTTCTGAAGACAAACCAGCGACAACATAAGCTGACACTCCGGCGGCAAACGCATCTTTCAAATGGCTGGTGTCCTCGTCGTTGGTAAACAGCACTATCGGGCGGCGGGCGTCGCGCGTGGCCATCACCACATGTTCCAGCGCATCACGCGCCTCGCTTTGGGCGTCGACAATGATCATGTCGGGCTGTAACTGCGCCAAGCGCTCGTTCAAAAACGTGTCTGCTGGCAACACGGCAACCAAGTTGAAGCCGTTTTCAAGCAAACCAATGCGCAAGCTGCGTGACCGCTCCGCTTGTTGGATGGCGTAGTCGTCCGTGATGTCTGCAATGGCCAGTTCTGGCGCAACGACGACGATTCGCAGATGTTGAGAGGGGCTCATAGTTTATGGATAAGCAAAATTCGCGCCAACCCCTTGCCATATTGGAAATACACTGCCCAAAATGGTGCATTTATCAGGTAAAGCAGAAAAGTGAATGGATTTGGCGCGAAAATTGCTTATAAATCGTGCATTTATATAAAATAAGTTAAAAATGCACCAAATAAAACCATAAAAGACAGTTTTCAAACAAAAGGACAGAGATGGAAGCACTAAAACAGGGCGCGGATGCGCTCTTTATTTTGTTAGGCGCAATCATGGTGCTTGCCATGCACGCTGGTTTTGCGTTTTTAGAACTTGGAACCGTGCGCAAAAAGAACCAGGTGAATGCCTTGGTCAAAATTTTGGTCGACTTTTCTGTTTCTACCGTGATGTATTTTGTGATTGGTTACTTTGTTGCTTACGGCACCAGTTTCTTTGTGGGGGCGGAACAGTTGGCGGCTAAAAATGGCTATGAGCTGGTTAAATTCTTCTTTTTGCTCACTTTTGCAGCGGCGATTCCAGCGATTATTTCAGGCGGGATTGCTGAGCGGGCCAAGTTTTGGCCACAACTGATAGCCACAGCCGTCATCGTCGGCGTGATTTACCCATTGTTTGAAGGCGTGGTTTGGGGGCAAAAGTTTGGTATTCAGGGCTGGATCAAAGCGTTGACGGGTGAAGAGTTTCACGACTTTGCTGGCAGCATCGTCGTCCACGCGGTGGGGGGCTGGATAGCCTTGCCAGCGGTGCTGTTGCTGGGCGCACGTGCCAACCGTTACCGCAAAGACGGCTCTATCAGTGCGCATCCGCCTTCAAGCATCCCGTTTTTGGCGCTGGGCGCTTGGGTGCTGTGCGTCGGCTGGTTTGGTTTTAACGTGATGAGCGCGCAAAGTATCGACAAACTCTCGGGCTTGGTAGCCGTCAACTCCCTGATGGCGATGGTCGGCGGCACTTTGGTGGCGCTGGCTTTGGGCAAAAACGACCCCGGTTTTGTCTACAACGGCCCCTTGGCTGGTTTGGTGGCGGTTTGCGCGGGTTCTGACTTGATGCACCCGCTGGGCGCGCTGGTGGTGGGCGGCGTGGCTGGTGCTATTTTTGTGGTGATGTTTACCTGGACACAAAACAAATGGAAGATTGACGACGTGCTGGGCGTTTGGCCGCTGCACGGCTTGTGCGGCACTTGGGGCGGCATCGCAGCAGGTATATTTGGCGCTAAAGCCTTGGGTGGCATGGGCGGCGTGAGTTTTCAGGCCCAACTCATTGGCACGGCCATGGGCGTGGTGTGGGCACTGGCGGGCGGTTTGGTGGTTTACGGTGTGCTCAAAGCCACCATGGGGCTGCGGCTAACCGCTGAAGAAGAATTTGAAGGCGCAGACTTGTCGATTCACAAAATCGGCTCGACGCCAGACCGTGAATCCAACTGGTAAGAGCCTGCAGGATGTTTTTAGTTGCTATATAGTTAATAGCAAACTATTGATTAAATACGCCGGCTACAGCCAAAAAATGCCTTAAAATCGTGTTTTTAGGCGGTTTAACGGCTTTTTGAGACCTTATGCAGGCTTTTTAGCCTCGCTAGACCACGTCAACCGGTGGTGGTCAAACCCCGCCTCGATGGTGGGTTTGATGATTTGGAAGAAGGGCGAGACGTCAAAATCGCGCGGTACATACAGGCTGTGATGGCGGACATGCAAAATCTCGCGAACACTGTCGCTGTTGGTGTGGCCCAACAGATCTACGGCGGGCAGGGTTTCAATCAACGGCAAGATCGGGTAGCTCACGGACTCAAAAGCCTGCGCTATCAGGGTTGAGCAAATCGCACGGGTCGGGTCACCGCTGCCCAGCGAGAGCAAGCGGCGGCGCCAGCGCACCGGTACCGGCGGGTTGGGCAGCAGGTAGCGGGCCAGGTCGAAGATGTTTTTCATGTCGTAATGCTGACCCAAACGCGCCAAGGCGTAGTCACAAATGGCTTGACGCTCCTGCGCGCTCAGGCTCACAGGGCGGCAAATACGGCAATGAAAACCAGTGAAATGCATCAAACCGACCAAGCGCACACCTTGCACCATGTCGACTTCTAAAAACTGGCCATCACCCACGTACAGGGCCGCGTGCGACCAAGTGGATTGCGTTAAATACTTGATGGCACTGCTCACACGTGAGGTGCCTTCGACCAGCAAGACATCGCCCGGTTGCAAATAAGTGGCGAGCAGCGCAGAACTCGTCGGCATGGCTGTGCCCGCAGTGTGACCGGGTTCACTCAAATACCGGCTCAGGCGCCGACCAATGCCACGTGCAAATCGATTCATGCCACCATTGTTACATGACGTAACGAGATTTTGTCAACGCTTTGTGGTGCTTATTCACATGCTCAGTAATGTGTTTTTTGAAACTTTTATGGACCTTTCTATTGAAGCTTCTATTGAGGTTTCTATTGACGTTTGACGAGCCAATGATCCACGGCAAGTTTGCCGCAACCGTAGAGCGCCAAAGCAGCCAACAGGACGCCCCAAGTGACGTGCTGCTGCAAGGCAGCCGGTGCAATCTCTGACAAACTGATCACGGCGACCACGTTAACCACCGACAAACCCAGCACCGCAAAGCGCCCGCCTAAACCGAGGGCCAGTAGCACGGGTAGCACCAGCTCGCCCGTTGTACCCATCACGGCGGCGATTTCAGGCGGCAAAAAAGGCACTTTGTATTCGTCGGTAAAAAGCGACACTGTGGTGCCCCAGTCACGTAGTTTGGTCAAACCCGACAGGAAAAAAGCGTTCGCAACATACAACCGCGCAGCCAAAGCCGCGATGGGTTGTACCGCCTCCAGTGTTTTGGTGATGGGTTGCCAGAGGGTTTGGATGGTTTTGAGGATGGACATTATTGTCTCCGTTGATGAATTTAATGGTTGGGTGCAGCGAGCAATCGGGCACCGAGGAGTAAGCCGTTTTGGGCGGCTTGGGGCAGCCAGTGGTTGAAGTCAAAGTCAGCGGCTGCGTCCAAAGCGGCCGATAAAGATGCGCCATCCAACAGGTTTTGAATGAACAAGGCGTCGGCTGCTGGACATGTCGTCAGCATCGAGCGCAGACCGTTTCGCCACAGCAAAGCGACCTCTGGCGTTTGGGCACGCAGTTTTTGACCCACAACTTCAAAAGTGGGTTGAGCATACAAATGTGCGCTGACGATGCTGGCAGCTGGAAAGTCGCTGGCTAGCAAGGTGGCGCTGGGGTAGAGCTGCAGAGTGACGGTGTCAGGCGCCTGCGTCGTAAGTAAGGCGAGGGTGGACAAATCGACCGAGGCATCGGCAGCTGTGGCCAAGCGGTGCAAGGCCCATTCAATCTGCGCCACGTCGGGCAAGTAAGGCTCAGCGTTGAGCGCTTCGATGCTTTGTATCAAGCCCGCCAAATCAGCGCCCCATTGTGCCAAATCACCCCGCAGCGGTGGTGCTTGTCGCCACAAATCGCTCGCCAGCATGGCAAACGCGTCTGCGCCTATGAGTTGCTCGACCACGGGGTAAGCGGTCTGCAAACTGCGCAGTGCCAAGGCTTGTTGGTTGGATTGGTAGGCTTTTAAGCCTCTAGCCGACGTATTATTTTGTTTTGTAGCTATCAAAAATATAGCGTTTTGATCATTCAAAGCGCTTGGATAAAGATTCAACGCCTGCAGCATTGCGCTTTGTTGGGCGGCTAAGTGACTCATGAGCGGCTCGATTCTCGTACAGCACCACAAAGCATAATAGCTCGTGCTTTATTCGCCTCGTCCAGCAACACGTCCAACGCCGGGATGTCAGTGTCCCACTCAATCAGCGTCGGCACTGGGCCGAAGCGACTGACGGCGTGTTGGTACAGCGCCCAAACGGGTGCTTGGATGCGGCTGCCGTGGTCGTCAATCACAATGTCGACACAATCCAAATGGCCGGCCAGGTGAATTTCAGCGACGTTAGCGGGGTTAATGGCTTGCAGCCACGCCGAAGATTGCTGCAAAGGGTCGACGGAAGCGTCATTCAGCTTGTCATTCAGGGCATTGACGTAAATATTATTCACATCAATCAGCAGTTGGCAGCCGGTGCGTTGGGCCAGGACGTTCAAAAAGTCGGCTTCTTGCATGTCGCTGCCCTTGCAGGTCAAGTAAGCGGAAAGGTTTTCGACAGCAATGACGCGTTTCAGCCGGTCTTGCACCCGTTGCACATTGCTGGCCATCACATCCAAGGCCTCGGTATTGAACGGAATCGGCAGCAGGTCGGCGGCGTGGATATTCGCAGTTTGAGCAGCTAGTTGAACCGAACCGCGTGCAAAACTGGCATGGTCGCTGACGCGGATCGGTTCAATCTGCTCAACCAACTGCGCGAGTTGGTCTAAATGCCAATCGTCCAAACCCGTGGCGGAACCCAACGCCAAACCCACGCCGTGCAGGCTGATGGGGTAGAGAGCACGGCCTGCATGCAGCACGGCCAGTGCTGCGCCGCCGGCACCAAAGAAGTTTTCTGAGTGGACTTCTAAAAAGTTCAGCGCGGGCTGTTGTAGCTTGCGCTCTAGCAGCTCGCTGTAATGGGGGTGCCGCCAACCAATGCCGACGTTGCCGAGCATCGTTGGAATGCTGTGGCCATGCGTTGGCATCATGTGGGCGGACTTGTTAATTTGCTATGGAATCAAAAAAAAAGAGGTTTAGCTTTTCATGGATGCTTTTTTAGCATCGTCCATGCTCATGCCCTTCATGCTGGCGCAAGTGCCTTTGACCACGTATTTCCATTCGCCTTTGTCGTCGCTCAGTTTGGATTGACCCGCGCATGAGTGGCTGCCTGACAAATTGGCGCAGTCGTTTTGACCGGCTTTGGCAATGCCGAAGCATTTTTCTTTGGCTTCAGCAGGTGCCGCTGCGTGGCTAGCAGCAAAAGCAACGGTAGACATCAATACAGAAGCTGCAGCTGCAGCAATAAGGGCACGTTGGTTCATGTGAAACTCCTAAAATTAAAACAACAAAATGAAACTAAACAAGCAAACTGCTCATCTATTAAGCAGCAATCGATGCACACAAGAGCGACAGCGCTGTGGCTGCTGTCACTGGTTTTGCGACGATTGTGGAATAGTCCAATGAGCACTGAGTTTCTTACAAAAAAAATGCAAATACTTTTGCAAGGGTTTTCTGCGGCTAATCTACTCTTTGGCAAAAGCACGGTATTTTGGGCTTTTGCTGTTGCATTGCGATGTTATAAAGCAATCCATGACCATTGAAAACCAGCTGGAACAGCACCGTATTTATCTATTGCGCTTTGCTCGTTTGCAATTGCGCAACGATGCTTGGGCAGAAGACGCCGTCTCTGACACCTTGCTGGCAGCTTTGGCCAAGCCGCAAAGTTTTGAGAACAAGTCGCAGCTCAAAACCTGGCTGGTGGGTATTTTGAAACATAAAGTGATTGATGTGCTGCGGGTGCAGACCCGTGAAGCGAGCATCAACTTTGAGTCCGATGGCGATGGTGGCGAGGAGTTGGATGCCTTGATGTTTCAAAAAGACGGTCATTTTGTGACTGCTCCTTTGATTTGGAACACTTCAAGCGCCTCTTATGGCGACAACCCCGATCAACAGTTGAGTTCACAGCAGTTTTTTCAGGTTTTAGAGGCCTGCACAGACAAATTACCAGCTGCGCAGGGACGTATTTTCTTGATGCGTGAGTGGCTAGAGTTATCAGTTGACGAAATTTGTAAAGAATTGGACCTGACGTCGACCAACCTCTATGTTCAATTGCACCGTGCACGCCTGCGTTTGCGGGAATGTTTAGAGCTCAATTGGTTTGGTAAAGCTGTTTAATTAAAAAAGTGTGACCTTGAGATTTTTTGCTTTGGCACTCGAATAAGATACAAATCATGAAGTTAATGATGACTTGCAAACAAGCTGCAGCTTTGCTGGTGGCACGAGAAGACCGTACTATTGCGTTGGGCGATAAGGTGGGGCTGCGCCTGCATTTGCTGGCGTGTAAGGCATGCCCTAATTTTGAAAAGCAGTTGCTAGCTATGCGTAAAGGTTTAAGCCAGTGGCGTAACTACAGCCATGACAGCGCGTTGGACGGCGATTGATCGCAAGCGATTGAATGATCGAAAATCTTACAAAAATCACATAAAAACAACAAATTTACATTTTTCTTTTTATGGAGCATAATGATAGGGTGTGTCTTTAAATATTTAGAGATTCGCAGGTTTGGTGATAGGTTAGTTTCACGCCACAGCGGTGCCATATTTAGTTTTTTGGTTTGTTGTGCTTGTCGGGATCCCCGTCGCTTTGTTATTAAGAGTTTTTTAGGAGTCCCTCAATGGGCAACAAACTGTACGTCGGCAATTTGCCGTACTCGGTCCGCGATAGCGATTTAGAGCAATCTTTCGGTCAATTTGGTGCTGTGACCAGCGCCAAAGTGATGATGGAGCGCGACACAGGTCGTTCAAAAGGTTTTGGCTTTGTGGAAATGGGCAGCGATGCTGAAGCACAAGCAGCTATTGCTGGTATGAATGGTCAATCTTTGGGTGGCCGTAGCTGCGTTGTTAACGAAGCTCGTCCAATGGAGGCACGTCCTCCACGCACTGGTGGCGGTGGCTACGGTGGTGGTGCTGGCGGCGGTGGCGGCTACGGTGGTGGCGGTGGCCGCAGCGGTGGCGGCGGTGGCGGCTACGGTGGTGGCGGCGGCGGCGGTGGTGGTTACGGCGGCGGTGGCCGTAGCAGCTACTAAGTACTCTTCCCAGCTAGAAGTTTCGGCTTCTAGCTTATGAGTTTTACAAGAAATTCATTCAATAAAAAGGCTCCTTCGTGGAGCCTTTTTGTCGTCTACGCAGATTGAGTGGCTTGATTATTTAGTGGGTGGAAGAAAAGCTTTGACGCGTCCTTGCATATTTGCAACTCGTGCAAGATTGTCGTAATCCAGCGAATCTGCACTTATTTCACTGCTGCCTCGTCGAATAGTCACAGGGAGATGTGATTTCAAGCGCTCTTCATTGACAAAAGTATGTAAAAACTCGCTTTTAATTTCCAGTTTAGGTTGCATGACACCGTTGGCATCCACACCAGCTTCACGCACAGATTTGGCGTCTCCAAACAACTGTACTTCAGAGTTGTCGCCATTGCTGATAGCACGGCTAGCGCTGGTGACGGTAGTCAACCGGCCTTGTTCATTAAAGTTATGGATGCGGACATTGTCAATTTCAACGGTGTCGGTATCTGGAAAGTGGCGTGCAAGCCCACCAAAGATCTCGTTTTTGAGTTTGCCTTGTGGCGTGAAAGTTTTTACCGAAAACTTGCGCAAAAAATAATCAGCTTCATGGCTGAATGGCCGATCAGCTGCCGTCAAACTGGCCACAGGCGCGTTACGAACGAGCCAGTAACTACCCAATGCAAGGGCACCCATCAAAAGCACAGGTAAATAGACGATCAGTTGATCGCTCGTACGTTTGGCAATTTGCCAAGGTGTATTCATAAAAACTCTGGTTTACAGGTCAAAGTTGGGTGTATTTTGCAAGCAAACGGTCATAGTGACCATTGGCAAGTAATAGTACATCACAAAATTCTCGTGCCGCACCTGCACCGGCATGAGCACGTGTAATGTGATGTGCGCGCGCCTTTACTTCTTCATGGGCATGCGACGGCGCACAGGTAAAAGCACACTGCTGCATCATGGGTAAATCTGGCCAATCGTCGCCCATGGCGGCCGCTTGCTGCCAAGTCAGCCCTAAGGCCTGCAAGCTTAATTCTGCTGCAGGGCGTTTGTCTTCTGTACCTAAATGCATGCTCGTGATGCCCAAGGCTTCTAACCGAGTACGTAAAGGGGCGGAGTCGCGGCCAGAAATAACCACGGGCGTGATGCCTGCTTCTTGCAATAATTTAAGGCCATGACCATCTAAAGTGTTGAAGCGTTTGATGGTTTCTCCAGAATCTGTAAAGTACAAACCACCATCGGTTAACACGCCATCGACATCAAAGAATGCGACGCGGACGCCTTGGGCCTTGAGCAAGATGGCTGGAGAGAAGCGATTCGCAGGGGTGGGGGTTGTCATCAAATCACCTTGGCTCGCATCAGGTCACCAATATGCACAATGCCGCATAGTTTGTCAGCAGCATCTAAAACTAAAACGCATGTGATGCTGTGTGTTTCCATCAACTCGGCGGTAGCTACAGCAAGCGCATTGAATCGTACGGTGCGCGGGTGAGCGTGCATCACCTCACCAGCAAGGGCCGCACGAAGATCAACACCCTTTTCAATCAAACGACGTAAATCACCATCCGTAAAGATTCCCAGCACATGCTGGTCAGCATCAACAATCGCTGAAGCACCGACGGATTTAGCGCTCATTTGACGCATTAAGTCGTTGAAGGACGCATCTGCAAAAACCTGGGGTACGTCCGAGCCAGTGCGCATGACATCGCTGACATGCGTCAAAAGTTTGCGGCCCAGTGATCCGCCGGGGTGCGAGCGGGCAAAATCCTCAGCTTTAAAACCACGCGCATCCAGCAGCGCAACGGCCAAAGCATCGCCCAAGGCAAGTTGCGCAGTCGTGCTGGCAGTAGGGGCTAAATTTAAGGGGCAAGCTTCTTTGGCAACGCTGCTGTCTAAAGTTAAATCTGCATGTTGTGCAAGGGTAGAAGTTAGGCCGCCCGTGATGGCAATCAAGGGGACACCTTGCCGCTTGAGCATTGGCAAGATCACATTGAGTTCTTGCGACTCGCCGCTGTTTGATATGGCCAAGACCAAGTCGACGGATTTGATCATGCCCAAGTCACCATGACTGGCTTCTGCAGGATGGACAAACATAGCTGGCGTTCCCGTAGAGGCCAAAGTTGCAGCAATTTTGCGACCAATGTGGCCACTTTTCCCCATGCCCATCACAACAACGCGCCCTCGCACGCTTAAGATTTTTTCAACCGTTTGCTGGAACAAGTGATTGATGCGGGGCTTGAGCCCCAAAAGCGCTGCAGCCTCAATGTCCAATGTTTCAAGGGCTAGGCGGATAGATTGCGAGGCGTCAAATGTCATACGGGCATTTTATCGAGTTCTGAAGGGATATTGTTTTGGTGAGTCTAGACGAAGCAAGATGCAGACTGGGCTAATATAGCCCCATGACCTCCCTAGAACTAACCTTGGTGTATCTGCTTGCTGCAGTGCTAGGTGTTGTTGCGTGTCGGACATTGAAATTGCCACCCATGCTGGGATATTTGGCTGTGGGTGTGGTGATAGGCCCTAATATGCTGGCATTGGCGCAAAACACGCAAAGCGTTCAGCATTTGGCTGAGTTTGGGGTGGTTTTTTTGATGTTTGCGATTGGGCTCGAGTTCAATCTTCCCAAATTCCGCACCATGCGCAGGCATGTGTTTGGTTTGGGTTTGCTGCAAGTTGTTAGCACCATGATCATCGCCACAGCAGCGTCGCTATTGCTTGCAAAATTTTTACCTACGCAGTGGCGCATGAATTGGCAAACCGCCTTGGCTTTGTCTGGGGCGCTGGTGATGAGCAGTACAGCGATAGTCGTTAAGTTAATGACAGAGCGCTTGGAGATGGAGTCTGAACACGGAAAACGAGTCATGGGCGTGTTGCTGTTTCAAGATTTGGCGGTCGTACCGCTCTTGGTTTTGATACCTGCTTTAGGCGCATCTGATGAAAATTTATTCGTGGCACTTGCTGTTGCAGGTGTTAAAGCCGCTGTTTTGATAGCTGTTTTATTGGTCGGTGGGCAACGCGTTATGCGCTGGTGGCTCACGATTGTGGCAAAGCGTAAAAGTGAAGAATTGTTTGTACTCAACCTATTACTCATTACCCTCGGGCTTGCCTGGATGACTGAGTTGGCCGGTTTGTCGTTGGCCTTAGGCGCATTTATTGCGGGTATGTTGATTTCCGAGACTGAGTTTAAGCATCAAGTTGAAACAGATATTCGGCCTTTCCATGATGTACTTTTAGGGCTCTTTTTTATCACTATTGGCATGATGCTCGATTGGCGATTGGTGCTGGAGCGATGGCCCTTGGTCTTGTTGCTTTTGACGATACCGGTTCTGTTCAAATTAATTCTGGTGACAGTCTTGGCGCGAGGCTTGGGTGCTACACAAGGGGTCTCCTTGCGTACAGGTATTTATTTGGCGCAAGCCGGTGAGTTTGGTTTTGTGTTGCTGACTTTAGCGCAAGAAAACGCTTTGGTCCCCAAAGCCTTGCTCAATCCGATACTTGCCAGCATGGTGCTGTCTATGCTGCTGACACCTTTTTTGATCATGTACAGCAACCGCATTGTAATGAAGCTAGTTAGCAGTGAGTGGCTGCAGCAATCTTTGCAAATGACCAGCATTGCGAGGCAATCAATCAGTGCTAACAAGCATGTCATCATTTGTGGATACGGTCGCTGCGGTCAAAACTTGGCTAAGTTGTTAGAAGCTGAAAAGATTCCTTACATTGCGCTAGATTTAGACCCAGATCGCGTGCGCAAGGCAGCAGCTGCTGGCGACAAGGTTGTTTATGGCGATGCGGTTCGCTTGCAAGCCTTGATGGCGGCCGGCTTGGTTCGCGCCAGTGCTGTGGTCATCACATACTTAGATACCGCCAGTGCGATGAAAGTTTTGACCAATATCCGTAGCCATGCGCCGCATGTTCCTGCGATTGTTCGCACCATTGATGACCATGATTTAGAAAAATTACAACATGCTGGTGCAACTGAAGTTGTGCCAGAAGCGATTGAAGCCAGCTTGATGCTGGCAAGCCACGCCCTAGCCTTGGTGGGCGTGCCTATGCGGCGGGTGATTCGGGTCGTACAGGACCAACGTGACGCGCGCTACAACCTGCTTCGCGGTTACTTTCATGGCAGTGATGACGATACCGCCAACGAGCTTGAACAATCACGCTTAAGTACGGTGACTTTGAGCGCCAATGACCATGCAGTAGGTCACAATTTTGCTGCGTTGAACTCGCCAAAGCAAGATGTGCGCTTACTCAGTTTGCGCCGTAGTAATGGCGTGCAAGTAGCTATGGGAGATACATTGATGCTAGCTGTTGGCGATACCCTTGTTTTATCTGGCACACCAGAGGCTTTGGCTTTGGTGGAGCATAAATTGGCGCGTGGTTGATGAGCAGCACAACGAACAAACCTACTGAATTACCTTTGCCAAAGGTTTTGTGGCCTTTGCTGTTTGGCAATTTTGTGATCGGCACTGGCGTGATGGTGGTTGCAGGAACATTGAATGATCTTAGCCATTCCTTGCAAATCTCAATTTCAACGGCTGGGCAGCTCATTTCTGCCGGTGCTTTGCTGATGTGCCTTGGCGCACCTTTGATGGCCGCTTTGGTCGCTGGTTGGGACCGACGACGTCTGCTCGCGCTTTCGATGCTCTGGTATGGTTTGTTACATGCGCTGTGCGCTGCCATGCCTGATTTTGCAAGTTTGTTGCCGGTGCGTGTGTTGACCATGGTGTCGCCCGCCATTTTCACGCCTCAGGCTGCAGCCTGCGTTAGTTTGTTGGTAACTGAGCAACAACGGGGGCGTGGCATCACTTTTGTTTTTCTCGGCTGGTCTGTCGCATCGGTGCTGGGTTTACCCTTGGGCGCATTTATGGGAGAAACTTTTGGATGGCGAAGTGCGTTTTTATTGGTCGCCATATTGGGCTGCATCAGCGCTGTTTGGGTATGGCGATCGATGCCTAATGGGATAAAACCACCTGCATTGTCGCGCGCGGCTTGGGCCGCAACTTTGAAATCACCTGCGCTGATGGCCTGTATTGCAGTGACCGTATTGTCCTCAGGAGGGCAATTCGTGTTGTTTGCATATTTCGCACCTTATTACAGAACAATGCTAAACATCACACCTGTGCAATTGAGTGCTATGTTTGTTCTTTTTGGTGCCTTTGGATTGGTTGGTAATGTTTGGATGTCACGCAATGTTGACCGACTCGGAGCGTCACGGATGGTCATGACTGGCCTTACTTGTATGGCTTTGAGTTTGGCCATTTGGCCTTTGGGTCAAACCTTGTTGCTGGCTAGTTTGGTTTTTTTACCTTGGGCGTTGGGCTGTTTTGCATCTAATTCTGCGCAACAAGCGCGTTTGGTGGGTCTGGCGCCAGCATTGGCTTCTGGCTCAGTGGCCTTGAATACTTCAGCGATGTACGCAGGTCAGGCTATAGGCGCCGCCAGTGGAGGGTGGATGATTGCACAAGGGCAGATGCGTGAATTGCACTGGGTGGGACTGGCTGGCTTGTTGCTAGCAATGCTGGTTAGCTGGCACGCCACACGACTAGCTGCAAACACTTGATGGCGTACCGGTTGATAAGAAATCATCAAACTAACTGTAAATACTGTGTCATATGCATTTTTTTAAAAGGAGTTTCACATGACTGATCGAACCATCCATATGGACAACCTGTGGTTGCCCTTTACGCCTAACCGTACGTTTAAAAATGATCCGCGTATTTTTGTCGCTGCTGACGGCATGTACTTCACCACTGATGATGGTCGTCAAGTATTAGACGGTATTTCTAGCTTGTGGTGTGTCGCTGCTGGCCACAACCGCAAACCCATCAACGAAGCCATTAAAAAGCAGCTCGACACGCTGGATTACGCTACCGCTTTCCAAGCCAGTAACCCACAAGCCTTCAAAGCGGCTGAAATGATCGCCGCGATGGCCCCTGGCGATTTGAACAAGGTGCTGTTTTGCAATTCAGGCTCAGAAGCGGCAGATACCTCGCTCAAATTGGCACTTGCCTACCATCGTGCGCGCGGTGAAGGGCACCGCAACGTCTTCATTGGCCGTGAACGCGGTTACCACGGTGTCGGTTTTGGCGGTATGAGCGTGGGCGGCATCCCTGCAAACCGCAAAGCCTACGGCACAGCTTTGTTGCCTCGGGTAGATCACCTGCGTTTCATCCACGACCCCGTTAACCATGCCTACATCAATGGGGTTGAGCCCCAGTGGCAAGAAGATATTTTGACGGAATTAGAAAACCGAATTTTGCCCTTGCACGACCCCAGCAACATTGCTGCCGTTATTGTGGAACCCGTGGCAGGCTCAGCCGGATGGTATTTGCCGCCGCAGGGCTATTTAAAACGCTTGCGTGAGATTTGCGACAAGCACGGCATTTTGTTGATCTTTGACGAAGTCATCACCGGCTTTGGCCGCATGGGTACCAATTTCGCCTCCGACTATTATGGCGTTGTGCCCGACATGCTGAATTTCGCCAAATGTGTCACCAACGGCGTCATTCCGCTAGGTGGTGTGATTTGCCGCGACACCATTTTCGATGCCATGATGCATGCTAACGACAAAGCACCAGAGCACGCCATTGAGTTTTTCCATGGCTACACCTATTCAGGGCATCCTGTCGCATGTGCAGCTGCTATTGCAACTTTGGATTTATTCAAAGCCGAAAACCTGTTTGAACGCGCAGGCGAGATGGGCAAAGTCTTGGGTGATGCCATGCACAGCGCCTTGAAAGGCTTGCCAACCGTGATTGGTATTCGCAGTCTGGGTTTGGCTGGCGCAGTTGAGCTGAGCAGCATGGCGGGTTCACCCGGCAAGCGTGCTTACGATATTTTTATCGAATGTTTCCATAAAGGCGTTTTGGTACGCCCGGCTGGTGAAAACTTGGTGTTGGCGCCGCCTTATATTGTCGACAAAGCGCAAATTGATGTGATGGTGGGTACGCTGGCTGATGCCATCAAAAAATACGCTTAAAAGTAAATGCGCCCTTGAATTAATGCAAAACGACGGGGTTGTGTGCCAATTCTGAGTAACGATCCAGCGTGTCTTCCACTTCTTCTTGAGTTGGTGTATTGGCCTGCCAAGCGTTGATTTGTTGCTGGAACAATTCAGCCCAAGAACCGTCTAGGTAAACTTCTTTACCCGAGCGTTTGTCCACAATCTCAAACCCATGGCGCGACAGCACAGGCGCTTTGACGCCTTCTGCAATGCTGATGTCAGATGCTGATGCGGAAGGAGCCGACACACTCTCTTCTACAGCGTCAACCTGCATGTGAACCACTACAAAAGAATCTGAGTCGTAGAGCATTTGCATAGATGTGTGCCCAGTTAACTGTGAAAAAGCTGTCGAAACCACGATTGAACCTTTATTCTTAACCTCTACATAACAACGTTTGTGTCAGTTTCAAGGCTGACATGCGTTTAGCTGAGATTACAGCAAAAGCGCACGTAGCGACAAAAAGTGGCTATTTAAGGTGTATTTTTGCCAAATAGTGAGCAAAACTAGGGCGAAACTGTATTGGGCAAACTTTCCGAAGTGACAAACTGCGTGTCGAAATAATCGCCATTTGACTCCGTTTGCCGAATTCGAACTGGCAAATAGTTCAAAGCGGGCGCAAACCAGACTTCAATTTTCACATCGTACTCATAGCGCGGGTTACGGGTTAAGCGCAGGCCGATTTGTGGACCCGCACTCAAATTCAGTGTTTCTGGTTCATTCACGGTAAAAAGCCAAGGCTGTGCATCGTCCATGCCAACCGCTTGCATATTGATGGTCGTGTTAGGCGGGTACTTTGCAGGATCCGCCGCCAAAAGACCAGCAAGTTGAATGACGTAACTGAGGCGATCTTGCGCGCTTGGCGCCAAGGAGGCCTCGGGCTTGTTGTTACTGAATATGGCTATGTTTTGTATGTAATCAAAGTGCACGGCTTTCTCGCTGCCCAAACCGCGTTGGTCTGAGTGCCGCTTTGGCAGCAGACCTTGTGGTGACAAACGGCCGACGCTGTTTTGACGAAAGACCCGAAACCCCAAGGCACTGGCCGTCATGGTCAGGTCATAGTTTTCACCATCTTGCCGCCATGTGAGTTCAGCCGAGCCTTTGTAATCCAGCCCTTTTTTGGTTGCATCAACCCTGTAGGTGTACTTTGCTGAAGTCAAGGCAGCAAAAGCCGCTGGTTGAGGCCCTGAAACTTGAGGTGCTGAATCGACCACAGGGTCGGCTGCGGCTGGTGTCGTTGGTTGTGGTAGGGCTGCTGTTGGCGTTGGCATCGGTTCACTTGGCGCTAAGGGCGCAGACGCAGGCGCAGGGGTAGGGGTAGGGGTAGGGGTAGGGGTAGTTTCGGCGCTTGCTACCGTTGTTTCGCGGGGTACTGACGCTGGAGTGAGCCGCTTTGTCGGTTTCGATTTCGGTTTAGGGATGGGCTGCGGTTTGACATCGGTAGGCGGCGCAGACTCAACCGCAGGCGGGGCAGTTACTGGTTCTATGGTTCGGGTGGTGAACGCCAAAGTGGGCTTGGGCGCTGGCAGGTTCAAGGCCAAACTGGCTTTGTTCAGAAGCGCCAAATGAACAAGGAAAACGACCACCGTCAAACCAGCCAAGCGAAATAACCACGGGTTATGCAGCGACCAAAAGCGAGCAGGTAGCAAAGTGGGAGGCAAAGACATAGGTCATAGGATATAACAGGACTGAATACGACGGTTAAAAACGTCTATTTGCGCACGAATTACGCTCTGCCATTTCTGGGACAATCTGGCTATGAAACTTGCTACTTACAAAGACGGTTCCCGCGACGGCCAACTCATCGTCGTCTCACGCGACTTAAGCCACGCCCATTACGCCACCGGCATTGCCAGCCGTTTGCAACAGGCGCTGGACGACTGGAACTTCATCAGCCCACAACTGCAAGACTTGTCGGACTTGCTCAACAGCGGTCGAGCGCGCCATGCCTTCCCATTTGACCCCAAGCAATGTATGGCTCCGCTGCCGCGCGCTTATCAATGGGCCGACGGTTCGGCTTACCTCAACCACGTCGAATTGGTGCGTAAAGCTCGCAATGCTGAAGTTCCGGCCAGTTTTTACACCGACCCCTTGATGTACCAAGGCGGCAGCGACGATTTTGTCGGTCCTTGTGACCCGATTGTTTGCACATCCGAAGCCTTTGGCATCGACTTTGAGGCCGAAATCGCCGTCATCACAGCCGACGTACGCATGGGCAGCACACCTGAACAGGCGCTGGATGGCATCCGCTTGGTCATGCTGGCCAACGACGTGAGTCTGCGCAATTTGATTCCGAACGAGCTGGCCAAAGGTTTTGGTTTCTTCCAAAGCAAACCCGCCACTGCCTTCAGTCCGGTCGCCGTGACTTTGGACGAATTGGGCGATTCGTGGGGCAAAGGCCGCCTGAACATGACTGTGCAAAGCACTTGGAATGGGCGCAAAGTCGGCATGTGCGATGCTGGCCCAGATATGACCTTTCATTTTGGCCAATTGATTGCGCATATCTGCAAAACCCGCAACGTGCGCGCTGGCAGCATTGTCGGATCAGGCACGGTGAGCAACAAAGGTGTTGAAACGCACACCGGACGCGGCAAAGACAAGGAAACCCGCACCGAATGGCCTAAGGGCTACAGCTGCATCGCTGAAAAGCGCTGTATCGAGACGATTCAAGACGGTCAACCGACCACCGAGTTCATGAAATTTGGCGACACTATTCGCATCGAAGTCAAAGGCAAAGACGGCCAAAGTGTGTTTGGTGCGATTGACCAAGACGTGGTGCAAGCCGGCACTTAGCCGTCATTCCCGCGAAGGCGGGAATCTACAATCGCTACGGTGGATTCCCACCTTCGCGGGAATGACAAATTAGAGCTGATGCGCCACGGCTTTGAAGCCGCGCAGCAGCATTTCCACCGACACCGCCACCAAAATCAAGCCCATCAGCCGCTCTACGGCAATTACCACGCGCTCACCCAGCAGGCGCTGAATCCGCTCCGCCAAGACTAAAACCACAGCGCAGACCAGCATGGTGACGCTGAGCGCGGCCACCCATTCCAGCTTGCGCTCGGGCGCTTGGCTGACCAGCAGCATCACGGTGGCCAAGGCAGATGGGCCTGCTAGCGCAGGAATCGCCAATGGAACGATCAGCGGCTCGGCCAACAGCTCATCGGCTTCTTGGGAGGCATCATGTTTCAGTTCCACCGGCGGGAAAATCATCCGCAAAGCGATCAAAAACAAAATCACCCCTCCTGCAATTTGGAGTGACACGTCGCTCAAATTCATGGTGGTGAGGAAACTTTTGCCTACAAACATGAACAACAGCAGCAGCAAAAAAGCAATCAGCACCTCCCGCACAATGACCATGGTGCGACGTTCAGGAGCGACATTACGCAACGTTTTGACAAAAATGGGGATATTGCCGACTGGGTCGGTGATCAGCAGCAGCAAAATCGTGGCGGAGGTGAAGGTGTAGTTCATATTGCATTATCAGCAAAAAACGTCGACGATAATACTGGCATGACCTACTTGCGCCGCGCTCAAAACCTTGCACGACTCGTGCTGGTTTTGTTCGTCATGTCTCTGGGTACAGCCATTGCAGCGCCCATGGTCAATCCGCAGGCAACGCAGCTGATTTGTACCGGCACAGGGGTGATGAAAGTCATCACCATGACGGACGATGGCGCACAAGAAGTCAGCAGCCAGAGCATGGACTGCCCACTGTGCGCCTCGCTAGCCGCGCCGCCGCCAGTTGTGCGTTTCTCTGCAGAACCCGTCTCCCCGCTCTCCTACGCACTACAATCCGTGCCTGCCGCAGTCATTGCACTGCGCACGGCCGCGCCTTTACCTGCTCGCGGGCCACCAAATCTCTAATTGCTATTAAATTTATAGCTTAACCGGCAATAAATACGCCGAATACAGCTGTTTTTAACTGTATTTAGGAGGTTTTACATGAAATTTTCGTTTTCAAAGCGTCATGCTATTCAAGTTATAGCTGCAATATTAATATATATGCCGGCTACAGCTGTTTTTTCACACGTGGTGCTCGATGAGCCGGCCACCCTAGCTGGGCGCAGCTACAAAGCCGTCTTCAAGGTCGGCCATGGTTGTGAAGGCTCGCCCACCACGGCGATTCGGGTGCAAATCCCTGCCGGTTTTACCGGTGCCAAGCCCATGCCCAAAGCGGGTTGGGTCTTGAACATCAAAACCAGCAAGTTGGCGCAACCGTATGACAACCACGGCAAGCAAGTGACCGAAGATGTCAGCGAAATCACTTGGACGGCGGCCAGCAAAAACAGTTGGCTGCCAGAGGCGTACTATGACGAGTTCATCATGCGCGGCGGCTTACCAAGCAAGGTTGGTGATACACCTGCCGCCATGTGGTTCAAGGTGTTGCAAACCTGCGACAAAGGCAGCAACGACTGGTCGCAAATCCCAGCAATCGGCGTCGACACCAAGGGTTTGAAATCACCGGCTGCGCTCTTGGAAATCATTCCTTCAGGCAGCGTTGGGCATCAACATTGAGTCAATATTTAAGGAAAATACGATGAAATTTACTATGAAATCAATAGCATTAAGTTTAACTATCATGTCGGCTGCAGGTCTTTCTATGGCGCAAGGCGTCGTTGTGACTGATGCCTGGGCGCGCACCAGCGTACAGGGCCAAAAAGCCACGGGCGCTTTCATGACGCTCACTGCCAAAGAGGGTATCAAGCTGGTCGGCGCCTCGTCACCGGTTGCAGGCGTGGCCGAGGTGCACGAGATGAAGATGGACGGCGACATCATGCGCATGCGCGCCGTCTCTGGTGGTCTGGATCTGCCCGCCGGCAAGGCGGTCGAGCTCAAACCAGGTGGTTACCACATCATGCTGATGGATTTGAAGGCCGCATTGCCCAAAGACAGCACCGTGCCAATGACGCTGGTATTCAAAGACGCCAAGGGCGTGGAGAGCAAAGTTGAGCTCAAACTGCCGGTGTCAACGGCGGCTCCGGGGGGCAAAACTGCAATGGATGCGGCTCAACACAAGCATTAAGTCAATATGCTCTGGTAAGCACTGATGTTTTTTGACGCCAAAGTAAGGGTTTTTTAAGACACATTGGAGTAAGCTCTGGTTACAGTTTCTAGAAGCCGGTTTTTTGTGTTTTTCAACCCACTTTGGAGCGCCCCATGAGTACTACCCCTGATTTGAGCAGTTTCGGTAAATTCGTTCCTGGTTTCGACTTTTTGCAAAATCTGGCCAAACAAGCCGCTGGCAGTGCCTCGCAAAGCATTCCGCAGCTGCCAAATTTGGGCAATTGGGTTGCGCCTACGCTGAATGTGGAAGAGTTGGACAAACGCATCGAAGAGCTCAAAGCCGTGCAGTTTTGGCTCGACCAAAACGCCATGGCGCTGAAGGCGACGATTCAGGCACTCGAGGTGCAAAAGATGACCTTGGCCACCCTCAAAGGCATGAACTTTAACTTTGGCGATGTGGCGAATGCCTTCAAACTCAAAGCGGCTGATACGGTGATGAGCGGCGTACAAAAGGTGACCGAAAAAGCCACCGACGCAGCAACAACCGTCGGCAGCATGGCTGGCACCGTGGCGGGTACAGTCGGCTCAAAGTCGAAACCTGTTGAAAAAACGAAGAGCAAATCGGCCAAGTCTGCCACTGCCGGTGGTGTGATCGACCCGATGCAATGGTGGGGCTCGTTGACTCAGCAATTTGGCCAAATAGCCGCCAGTGCCATGAAAGACGCCGCCAAGCAAACCGCCATTGACGTGACCAAAGGCGCTGCGACGGGGCTGGCCAAAGAAGCCTTCAAGAAAGCCAGCAGCGTCGCCAACACCATGACGGGCGGCATGTCGGGCGCAGCAACCAAGGCGGTTAGCAAAGCGGCCTCCAAAGCTGTCGCTAAAAAACCAGCTGCAAAAAAACGAGCGCGCTAAAAACATTAAAAAATTTAAAGGGTTATAGCCTTTCTGGCGCCAAGTTATCAAATTCGGCGCTAAGCTAGCAGCAACACCATAACAATAAGGAATCGCTATGAGCGCTGAAAACCGCATGAAGCTATTCCCCTACGGCCACGCCACCCACCCGCAATGGCAGTTTGCGGCCCCTTTGGTTCTCGCTCAGTTACGTGCCCAAATGGCCCAGCCGAGTTACGCCAGTGCTCCGACTTTAGGCTTGCTCTACATCACCGACCAGTACGCAGACCAAGCACAGGCGATTTTGGACTTTTTAAGTGCCGAGTTGCCCGAAGTGACCGACTGGTCCGGCACGGTCGGCATTGGCATCGCCTCCAACAACGTCGAGTATTTTGACGAACCCGCGCTGTGCGTCATGCTGTGCGACGTGCCGGCTGACCAATACCGCGTTTTCTCTGGCGTTGCGCCCTTGGCTGCGCCAGAAGATTTGACGGGTCTGGACGCCGCGCAACGCAGCCAATTGCCGCCGCCAGTTTTTCAGGCGCACACCGCTCTGATTCATGCCGACTCCAGTCTGCCGGATGCCGCAGAGATGATTGCAGAGCTGGCTGAGCGCACCAGTACCGGCTACTTGTTTGGCGGATTTTCTGCCAGCCGTGGCTTGAGTGTGCAGTTTGCCGTCGGTGGCAATGGCAACATCAAAGGGCAAGGCGCTGCCAGCGGCGTGTTTAACGGCGGCCTCAGCGGCGTGGCGTTCAGCGACGACGTGCTCTTGCTCTCCCGCGTCACACAAGGCTGTTTGCCGCTGAGCAAAAATGGCTCAAAAACACGGCATATCACCGCCTGCGATGGCAATTTGGTGTTGCAACTCGATGGTGAACCTGCGCTTGACGTGCTGTTGCGCGACCTCGGCGTCAGCCTTGAAGAGCCGCAAGAAGCGCTTGAGCAAGTGCGCGCCACCTTGGTCGGTTTGAGCCAAAACTCCACCGTGGTCGCCCATCCCGGTCATTTTGGCAGCGACGTGCGGGTGCGCCACATCATCGGGCTAGACCCGGCCAAACGCGGTGTTGCGGTGGCAGAAAACGTGGCAGAAGGCATGAGCTTGGCGTTCTGCCAGCGTAACGTCGCCGCAGCGCGTGCGGACTTGGTTCGCATTTGTGCTGAAATCCGCGAAGAGCTGGAGTCGCAACCCGAGTCCGAAGCCTTGGCTTGGGGCGCAAATCGCGGCAATACGCATGATCTGGGTCTGGCCGAGGTGGCAGACACGCCTTTCCAACACGACCCGAATGGTGCGATGGCGCAGCCACCCAAACGCATCGCTGGTGCCATTTACGTCAGCTGCTCAGGCCGTGGTGGCCCGCATTTTGGTGGCCCCAGCGCCGAGTTGCAAATCATCCGCCGCGCCTTGGGCGACGTGCCCTTGGTCGGCTTCTTTGCCGGCGGCGAGATTGCGCGCCACCATGTCTATGGCTACACAGGCGTGTTGACGGTTTTTATGGCAGATTGAGTAAAAAAAGTCATTTTAAGCTTAAATTTGTATTTAGACAGCGTATTTATTCAATAGTTTGCTATAAATAATGTAGTAATTTGCATATTGAATTGTATGGAAAATCATCATCCTTTAGCGTTCTGCAACCATTTTCCCTATGCCTTCAATGCCACATTGTGATGTTTTGATCAGTGAAGTTGGCCCACGTGACGGCCTGCAAAGCGTCAGACGCAGCATGCCCACGGCAGACAAACTGCGCTGGATCACGGCTTTGCATCACGCGGGGCTGCGTCAAATCGAGGTCGGCTCCTTCGTCCCCGCAAACCTGTTGCCGCAAATGGCTGACGTGGCCGAGGTGGTGCGGCACGCGCTCAGCTTGCCCGGCTTAACGGTGATGGCCTTGGTGCCAAACTTACGCGGTGCGCAGTCGGCAATGGCGGCGGGCGTTCACAAAATCACCATTCCCGTCTCCGCCAGCGCCGCTCATTCATTGGCTAATGTGCGTAAAACACGGGAACAGATGCTGGATGAAGTGCGCAGCATTGTCGCTTTCCGCCACGATGCCGCACCTCAGGTTCAGGTTGAAGTGGGCATGTCCACCGCCTTTGGTTGCACCTTGCAGGGCGCGGTGGCAGAGGACGACGTGGTCTGGCTCGCCGCCCAACTGGTGCAAGCGGGGGTGGATGAAGTTGGCCTGTCAGACACCACCGGCTACGCCAACCCCGCCCAAGTGCGGCGCTTGTTCAGCCGTGTGCGCAGCGAGATTGGCCGCAAAACCGGTTCTGCCCATATGCACAACACCCGTGGTTTGGGGCTGGCTAATTGTTTGGCCGCTTATGACGTGGGCGTACGCACTTTTGACGCGTCCCAAGGCGGTTTGGGTGGCTGCCCTTACGCCCCTGGTGCGTCAGGCAATGTGGTGACGGAAGACTTGGTTTTCATGTTCGAGGCCATGGGCGCGCGCACAGGCGTGTCGCTAGACCAACTCATCGCCGCCCGTGCACCCCTGCAAGTGGGACTGCCGGGGGAGGCCATCTACGGCATGCTGCCCGAGGCGGGTTTGCCCAAGGGTTTTGCCAAGGGGTTTTCAAAAAGTTAACTTTTTATTGGGGTGGCGCTATACCCCGCGCGCCCTGTCCGCATGAAACTGCGCCGCAAACGCGCCAAAGCGGTCTGCATCCAGCGCCTCGCGTACCTCGCGCATCAGGTTCAGGTAATAGTGCAGGTTGTGGATACTGGCCAGCATGGGCCCCAGCATCTCGCCGCAGCGGTCTAGGTGGTGCAGGTAGGCACGGCTAAAGCCGGCGCGGCCGCCGTTGGCGTAGGGTACGCCAGCTTTTAAGCCATCTTTATTAGACGAAACCGCGCTGCCAGAGGGCGCATCTATTGGATTGCCGGCGCAGGCGTAGCAGGTGCAGGTGACATCCAGCGGCTGCTCGTCCGCTTTGTGGCGGGCGTTGCGGATTTTCAGGTCGCCAAAACGGGTGAACAGCGTGCCGTTGCGCGCATTGCGGGTGGGCATGACGCAGTCAAACATGTCGATGCCGTTTTCTACCCCGGCAATCAAATCCTCTGGCGTGCCTACGCCCATCAAATAATGGGGTTTGTGAGCCGGGAGCTTTGGACCAATATGTTTCAGCACGCGCAGCATGTCTTCTTTGGGTTCGCCCACAGAGAGGCCGCCCACAGCAATGCCGGGAAAGTCCAGTGCTTCCAGCCCGGCTAGCGACTCGTCGCGCAGGGCCGTGTGCATGCCGCCTTGAACAATGCCAAACAGGGCGTTTGGGTTTTCCAGTCGCGCAAACTCGTCTTTGCAACGCTTGGCCCAGCGCAGGCTCAGTTCCATTGAGCTGCGCGCTTCAGATTCTGTCGTCAGTTGGCCTTTGGTTTTCGGCTCCACGCTGATGTAGGGTGTGCATTCGTCAAACTGCATCGCAATGTCGGAGTTCAAAATGGTCTGGATTTGCATCGACACTTCGGGTGTCAAAAACAGCTTGTCACCGTTGACGGGGCTGGAAAATTTGACGCCTTCTTCGCTGATTTTGCGCATTTCGCCCAAACTCCAGACCTGAAAACCGCCGCTGTCGGTCAACATCGGTTTGTGCCACAGCTCAAACTTGTGCAGCCCGCCAAACTGCTTGACCACGTCCAGACCAGGGCGCATCCACAGGTGAAAGGTATTGCCCAAAATAATCTGCGCACCCATTTCTTCCAAGCTGCGCGGCGACACGCCTTTGACTGTGCCATAGGTGCCAACGGGCATGAAAACGGGGGTTTCAACCACACCGTGGTTGAGGGTCATACGGCCACGACGCGCATGGCCGTCGGTTTTGAGGAGTTCGAATTTCAGCATGGGTGAGATTGTCGCAAACTTCGGCAACAATCTCGGAGTTTCGAACGATTAAGTTTCAGTGATTAATTCGCTGGCGTAACCGATGTTTGCTGGCTCTCAGCATGGTCCCAAGCCCAAGCCATGGAGACACTTAAGCTGAGCAAAATGACAAAACCCACGGAGAGACGAATCGCTAATTTCATGATGATTTTCTAAAAACTGTCAAAAACAATAGCTAGATTGTTTGTGCAATTTCAGCAAAATCGCGCACACTGCTGCACACAGATGTATCAATTCACGAAAGTAGGAATTTTTCCACATTCGTGCGTGATGTGGAAACAACACACCTTATCGACGCTGTAACAGCATCGCATCCCCATAACTAAAAAACCGGTACTTCTGCGCAATGGCCTCGGCGTACAGCGCCATGATGTGGGCGTGTCCTGCAAAGGCGCTGACCAGCATCATCAGCGAGCTTTTGGGCAGGTGGAAGTTGGTGATGAGGGTGTCGACTACTTTGAAATCGAAGCCTGGGGTGATAAAAATGTTGGTGTCGCCTTGCGTTTCGCCATTCTTAGCCCACGTCTCCAAAGCACGCACGCTGGTCGTGCCCACCGCCACGACTTTGCCGCCGCGCGCTTTGCAGCGGGCAATCGCGTCCAGTGTGGCGGGGTCAATGCTGTAGCGCTCAAAATGCATCACATGCTCGGCGATGTTTTCAGTTTTAACGGGCTGGAAGGTGCCTGCACCTACATGCAGCGTGACGCTAGCTCGCTCGACGCCGCGTTTGTCCAATTCGGTTAACAGCGCTTCGTCAAAATGCAAAGCCGCTGTAGGCGCTGCCACCGCACCGGGGTTTTTAGCGAAAACAGTTTGGTATCGGCTGACGTCATCCGCCTCGTCGGCATGGGTGATGTAGGGCGGCAGCGGCACATGGCCGTGCAATTCCATGAGTTTGTAGGGGTCCTCGCCTGCGTCGTTGGATAGCACGAAGCGGAACAGCTGGCCGTCTTTTAGCGGCCAGCGGCCAAGTAGCGTGGCTGAGAATGCACCGCCCGCCATCCAAATTGTCTCTCCCGGATGCGGTTTTTTGCTGACGCGCATGTGAGCGACCACTTGGTTGCCAGTCAAAACCCGCTCAATTAGCAGTTCAACCTTGCCACCCGAGGGCTTTTCGCCAAAAAGCCGTGCTTTGACCACTTTGGTGTCGTTAAACACCAATAAATCGCCAGCGTTGAGCAAATTTGGCAAATCATGAAAGATGCGGTGGGCAGGCGCTGAGCTTGCGCCGCTAGTGCCGTCCAGCAGTCTCGAGCCGCTGCGCTCGGCGGCAGGGTGTTGTGCGATGAGTTCGGGGGGGAGGGAAAAGTCGAAATCCGACAATGAGAAGTGAGTTTGGGCAGTCGTCAGAGCATTCATAAGGCAGAATTGTCCCATGTCCGAGAAGCCACCTGCGCCAGTTGCTGTTAAAAAAGCGCGAAAACCCACCAAGAAACAGGTGGGAGGCGATGGTGCGACCGTGCCAGCAGGCGCGGCAGATAAGAAAAGCCACCTGCAAAAGTGCGTTGACAAGCTGGGCTTGCGTCGCGACATTGACCTCGCGTTGCACTTGCCGCTGCGCTACGAAGACGAAACCCGCATCACCAAACTGCGCGATGCGCGGGAGGGCGACACGGTGCAAATTGAGGGCACGGTCACCAATTGCGAGGTGACGTACCGGCCGCGCCGCCAGCTGTTGGTGACAGTTGATGATGGTTCGGACACCTGCACGTTGCGGTTTTTCAGCTTTTACCCGTCGCAGCAAAAGGCGCTGGCGGAAGGTAGTGTGATTCGGGCGCGCGGCGAGGTCAAAGGCGGCTTTTTGGGGTTCACGATGATGCACCCCAGTTTCAGGGCAGCGGGCGGCGATCTGGCGACGGCGCTGACACCGGTTTACCCCACGGTGGCGGGTTTGCCGCAAGGCTATTTGCGCAAAATCGTCCTAGGCGGCTTGGCGCGGACGGATTTGAGGGAGACCTTGCCTGCAAATCTGCCTGCTATGGTTTTTGATGGTCAAAATAAAGGCCATTTTGGCGTGCAGACAGCGTGGAGTCTACGTGATTCGCTATCATTTTTACACCATCCAACGCCTGATATGTCCATGGCGGAGCTGGAAGACCACAGCCACCCAGCCTGGCAGCGGCTCAAAGCCGAGGAGCTGCTGGCGCAGCAGTTGTCGCAATTGCAGGCCAAACGGGAGCGGGCGGCGCTACGTGCGCCTGAGCTAACTTCCGTTCGTCCTGAGCTTGTCGAAGTATCTAAGAACCCTTCGACAAGCTCAGGACGAACGGGTCGAGAATTATCTCTATATGACAAGCTGTTAGCCATCATTCCTTTCGAACTCACCGCTGCGCAAGAGCGTGTTTGCAGTGAAATCACCCAAGACTTAGCCCGCAACATCCCTATGCACCGCCTGCTTCAAGGCGATGTTGGCTCTGGCAAAACCGTGGTGGCTGCGCTAGCGGCGGCGATTTGTATCGACGCCGGCTGGCAATGTGCGCTGATGGCTCCGACCGAGATTTTGGCTGAGCAGCACTTTCGCAAATTGATCGGCTGGCTGGAGCCGCTAGGTATCAAAACGGCATGGCTCACCGGCAGCCAAAAAATCAAAGAACGCCGCGAGATGCTGGCCTTGATTGCCAGTGGCGAGGCCGGTTTGGTGGTCGGCACCCACGCGGTGATTCAAGAAAAAGTGCAGTTTAAAAACTTGGCGCTGGCCATCATCGACGAGCAGCACCGCTTTGGCGTGGCGCAACGGTTGGCTTTGCGCAGCAAAATGAGCACACCACCCGTTCCAGTCCATCCTGAGCCTGTCGAAGGACGTATAAGCCCTTCGACAGGCTCAGGACGAACGGAGGAAAAAAGGGTGTCTGCACTTGAACCCCACCTGCTGATGATGACCGCCACGCCGATTCCGCGCACCTTGGCGATGAGCTATTACGCCGATTTGGACGTCTCCACCATCGACGAGCTGCCGCCCGGTCGAACCCCCATCGTCACCAAAGTGGTGAACGACGCACGGCGGGATGAGGTGATTGAGCGCATCCGCAGCCAGCTGGCCGAGGGGCGGCAAATCTACTGGGTGTGCCCCTTGATTGAAGAAAGCGAAGCGCTGGATTTGACCAATGCCACCGAAACGCATGAACAACTGTGTGCCGCTTTGGGTGATTTGCAGCTCAAAGACGAGCAGCCCGTGATGGTTGGTTTGCTGCATTCGCGCATGCCGGTGGCAGAGAAAAAGGCGGTGATGTCGCTTTTTACGTCCGGTCATATGCAGGTTTTGGTCAGCACCACGGTGATTGAGGTCGGCGTCGACGTGCCCAACGCCAGCTTGATGGTGATTGAACACGCCGAGCGCTTTGGTCTGTCGCAACTGCACCAGCTGCGCGGCCGGGTCGGGCGCGGCGCGGCGGCTTCGGTCTGCGTGCTGCTGTATTCGACCGGCGACGCGACCCGTTTGAGCGAGACCGCCCGTGCGCGGCTCAAAGCCATGGTTGAAACGAACGATGGCTTTGAGATAGCGCGGCGTGACTTGGAGATTCGCGGCCCTGGCGAGTTCTTGGGTGCACGTCAATCAGGGGCAGCTTTGTTGCGCTTTGCCGATTTGGCGACTGATATTGAACTCCTAGACTGGGCTAGACAACTCGCGCCAGTGATGCTCGACCACCACCATGAGTTGGCGCAACAACACATCCAGCGCTGGCTGGGCGGCAAGGCGGAGTATTTGAAGGCTTAGCCTGCGTATTAAAGTAAATGGTATTTGCTATATATTTAATAGCTAAATATTGAATAAATATGCCGGCTACAGACACATTTGTCTGTAATCTTGGTGTTTAGGCTATTTTTGATGCCCAAACAGGGTATTTTTTACATTAAAATTTTTGACAGGCAAGGCTAGCTGGTTCTATAGTGAGTTCTCACGTGTTTTAGACGAACCTAGGTAGAACGCCATGAATGTCTCTTCGAACGCGCCCACCTCTCCAACTTCACTTACGCCGCCTAAAAATCCGGCCGAAATGTACGAAGCGTATTTCGTGCCAGCCATGTTCAAGCCGTGGTCCAAGATTTTGTTGCGACATGTGAACCTCCAGCTTGGCGAGCGGGTGTTGGACATCGCCTGCGGCACAGGTATCGTCGCGCGCCAAGTTGCGCCGTGGGTTGGTACAACTGGGCACGTTACGGCGCTAGACATGAACCCCGCCATGCTGGCGGTGGCGCGCCAAGCACCACCGCCAACGGGTGCGACCATCCAGTGGCAGCAAGGCAATGCGATTGATTTGCCCTTTGCCGACGGCACGTTTGACGTCACGTTGTGCCAGCACGGTTTGCAGTTCATCCCAGATCGTCCTGCCGCCCTGCGCGAGATGCGCCGCGTCCTCGCTCCCGGTGGGCGGGCGCTGGTCATGGTGCTGCAAGCGCTGGCGCTGCACCCGGTGTTTGAGGCGCTGATGGCGTCGGTCGCCAACCAGCTCTCACTCCCGCTCTCCGCTGTGATGACGCCCTTTGCGATGAGCGATGTCGACGCGCTGCACGACTTGTTTGACAAAGCAGGCTTCAAAACCGTGCATATTTACCCCGAAACATGCACCATGCATTTCCCCAACCCGCAAAGTTTTGTCCCCCTAGCCGTAGCCAGCTCCGCCGCCACCATCCCCGCCTTTGCCCAACTCGCAGCGCCCGAGCGTGCCGCCTTGGTGGAAGCCGTCCGTGCCGACGTCGAGCCCATCCTGCAACAATACCGCGACGCTGAGCAGGTGAGCTTTCCGATGTTTGCGAATGTGGCGGTGGGGACGAGTTAGTTAGTGTTGTATGTGCTATATATTTAATAGCAAACTATTGAATATATACGACGAATACATTCAAAAATAGTCAAAAATAGTCAAAAAAAACCTCTAGATCCGCTCTATTCACCCAAATCCAGCACCGCAGCCAGTTTCACCCCCTCAGGTGCTGCATAATCTGCCAGCACCCACGCGCGGCTGGTGTGCTCTGCGGCTTCAGCCAGAAGCTGTTTGACAAAACCAATTGACGCCATGTCCAGCGCGGCAAAAGGCTCATCGATGAGCGTGACTGTCGCGCCCGAGGCGAAGGCTGCCGCCAGCCAGACTTTGCGTTTGGAGCCGGCGGACATCATGTAGATGTTTTTATGCAAATGCTCGGTGAGGGACAGGCCTTCTATCAAATCGGCCAAGAGCACTTCTTCAAAGAAGGCGTAGTTGCGTTTTTGAGACTCGAAATAGGCCGTTAGCGTCAGCTGGTCAAACGCGTCGTTGCGTGGGTTCGCCCAAAAGATGGCTTGTTGGTAGCGCTGTGGCTGCTCAAGCAGACTGATGCCGTTGATGCTTAATTCACCTGTATTGGTCGTCAATTCCCCTGCCAAGAGGCGTAAAAGTGTTGATTTGCCGCTATCCTCGCCACCACAAACGAGGGTGACGCCGGTGGGGATGTTGGCAGACCAGTCTGTAAACAGCTTTTTCGAGCCATTTGAATCATGCTGAAAGCTCAAGCCATCAACGTTGAGGATGGCAGGTTTTGAAGGCGTCATCACAGCTAAATCACGGCTTAAACACGGTCAACCAGCGGGTAAGCGGGGTCGGTGTAACCGGGCGTAGAGGGGTGGCCGGGGTGAACCAATGCATCAACATAAGCTTCGTCGTCAGCGGTGATGATGCAATCCAGCGCTGCAAAATAGTCTTGCCACTGCGCCAAGGTGCGTGGGCCCGCAATCACGGCGCTGATGGCTTTGTTGGCCAGCACCCAAGCGGTAGCAAAGTGGGCCAAACCTACGTTTTTTTGAGCACAATAGGTTTTGAGTGTTTGGGCGATGTTCATTGATTCTTCACGGAACTCGGTTTCCAGCATGCGCTTGTCGCCACGGCCAGCGCGGGAGTCACTGGCAGGCTGGCTACCTGCTGCGTATTTGCCCGACAAAATGCCGCGTGCAATGGGGCTGTAGGGCACGACGCCAATGCCGTAATGCGCGCATGCCGCGAGGATTTCCACCTCAGGCATGCGGTTCAGCAGGTTGTAGTAGGGCTGAACGACCACCGGGCCGGGCATACCCAGCTGGCGTGCGGTTTGCACCACTTCAGCGATGCGCCAACCGCGAAAGTTAGACAGACCCCAGTAGCGGATTTTGCCAGCGCGTAATAGTGCGTCGATGGCACGCAAGGGTTCTTCCAAGTCCATGCCGTTGTAGTCGCGGTGCAGGTAGTAAATGTCGATGTAGTCGGTAGCCAAACGTTGCAAGCTGGCGTCGCACTCGCGCAACACCCAAGCGCGGGAGTAGTGCGACTCGTTGGGGCGGTCGGACATGGGGTTGCCGAGTTTGGTGGCCAAAATCCAGTCAGCGCGCATGCCTTTGAGCAGCTCGCCAACCATGCTTTCAGACTTGCCTTTGGTGTAGACATCCGCCGTGTCGATGAAGTTAACGCCATGTTCATGAGCGTGACTGACAATGCTGCGGGCTTCGGCTAGCTCGGTTTGGTCGCCAAACATCATGGTGCCTAGGCACAGGGTGGAGACTTTGAGGGGGCTTTTGCCGAGGTTACGATACTGCATGTGAAGTCCTAGTTATCTTAAAAATGCTGATCTGAATGTTGTCATTATGAGCAAACTCTCCCTCACCCGCGACAAAATCTACAAAACCGTGGCGCGCCAATTACATGGCGTGGTGCCTTGCTGGGTCTGCGGCGAGCATGTCTTGCCAGAAGCGGCAACACTAGAACACATTCAGCCTTTGAGCGAGGGCGGCAACAGCCATCAAGAAAACCTGGCCATCAGTCATGAGCTGTGCAACAACCAGCGCCATGCGGTGGGTGTCGTGCCTGTATCTCACACTAAAGTGGGTCAGTTAGCGCGAAAGAATGACAATCTGCAATAAATTTACTATGAAATAAATAGCTAAATAGTCAATTAAAACGTCGGCTGCAGCTATATTTAATTCAAAAATGCGGCGGCAAGTCATCGCGCAAATTGCGGGCTGCGCCTATGCCGCCATCGGTGCTGGACTGCCGCAAGTTGGCAATTTCAGTGATCAGCATGTCGATTTGCTGCTGTTGGCGGACGATGACTTTGTCCAGCTGATCCAGCTGGTCTTCGGTGTAGCTGGCTTTGATTTCAAGCGCGGTCAGGCGCTGTGCTGTGCTGTCTGCCCGCTCGGTGTTGTTTGTTGGTTCCATCCTGCTATTGGAACTTAATTTTGAGTGGCTTTGTCGAATAAATGAGCAAACTACCCATGTAAACTCTAGCCATGTGCCAACTCCTCGGAATGAACAGCCATTTACCTGCCAGTTTAACGCTGAGTTTTACTGGGTTTTCGCAGCGCGGCGGCTGCACCGATCACCATGCGGACGGCTGGGGGATTGCATTTTTTGAGGGGGAAGGCGAGTCGCCTGGCAAAGGCGTGCGTTGCTTTGTCGACAAAGAAAGCGCCTCGACGTCCATCATGGCCAATATGCTGCGCACCTACCCCATCAAAAGCCACAACGTGGTGGCGCATGTGCGCAAAGCCACGGTCGGCGATGTGTCGCTTGAAAACTGCCACCCTTTTGTGCGTGAACTATGGGGCCGCAACTGGGTTTTTGCCCACAACGGCGACTTGAAAGACTATGCACCGACGCTGCACGGCAGCTTCAAACCCGTCGGTAACACCGACAGCGAGTTGGCTTTTTGTTGGCTGATGCAAGAGCTGGCTAAATCCCACGCCGGGCCGCCCACGGTTGAGGAGTTGACACTCACGCTGCGTGAGCTGACGCCAAAAATTGCCAAATTTGGTACGTTTAACTTCTTGCTGAGCAATGGCCAAGCGCTGTGGGCGCATGCCAGTACCAAGCTGTATTACCTGCGCCGTGCCTACCCGTTTTGTGAAGTACAGCTCAAAGACGAGGACGTTCGGGTGAATTTGGCGGACTTGAATGGCCCTGACGACCGCTTGGTCATCGTCGTGACAGAGCCTTTAACCACCAATGAAAATTGGACTGCGTTTGAGCCGGGTGAATTGCGGGTGTTTGTCGATGGCACACTGCCCTCTTGAGCGCACTAATTGATCGCACGGCATGACACTCACTGAACTCAAATACATCGTTGCGGTTGCACGAGAAAAGCATTTTGGCAAAGCCGCTGATGCCTGCCATGTGTCGCAGCCAACGCTGAGTTTGGCGATCAAAAAGCTTGAAGAAGAGCTGGACTTGAAGCTCTTTGAGCGCAGCGCCAGTGAGGTCACCGTCACGCCCTTGGGTAGCGAAGTGGTACTGCAGGCGCAAAGCGTGCTGGAGCAAGCCGCCAACATCAAAGAAATTGCCAAACGTGGCAAAGACCCTCTGGCGGGCGCTTTGCGACTGGGTGTGATCTACACCATTGGCCCTTATTTGCTGCCAGATTTGGTGCGCAACGTCATCGCCAAAACGCCACAAATGCCGCTGATGCTGCAAGAGAATTTCACCGTCAAACTGTTGGAGTTGCTGCGAACGGGTGAGTTGGATTGCGCGATTTTGGCGGAACCGTTTCCAGATACCAATTTGGCGATTGCGCCTTTGTACGACGAGCCCTTTTTAGCCGCCATGCCCCGTAACCATCCGTTGACCCAGCAAGACTCGGTAACGGTGGATCAGCTCAAAGCAGAGACCATGTTGTTGCTTGGCACCGGGCATTGCTTTCGTGACCATGTGCTGGAAGTTTGCCCCGAGTTTGCGCGGTTTTCTAGCGATACGGCGGGCATTCGCAAAAGTTTTGAAGGCTCGTCCTTGGAGACCATTAAGCACATGGTGGCTGCCGGCATGGGCATCACCTTGGTGCCGCGTTTGAGTGTGCCAGCCAGCGCATTGATGACACCAGCAGCCTCGCTTGGTAAATCGAAAAAATCTATGCCTCAACCCGAAGATGCCTTGGTGACCTACCGCTCCATCACCGACGACAAACGGGCCCACCCACCCACCCGCCGCGTGGTGCTGGCTTGGCGGCGCAGCTTTACGCGCTACGAGGCGATTGCCGCCTTGCGCAACGCCATCTATGCTTGCGAGTTGCCGGGTGTGACACGCTTGTCTTGATTGTCTAGAAGCAGAGAATATGCCAAGCAAGCTGAGTCTCTATCTCGATCTGATTCGTTGGAACCGTCCAGCTGGTTGGCTGCTGCTGCTGTGGCCGACGTTGAGCGCGCTGTGGATAGCGTCTAGCGGCTTCCCCGGTTGGCATTTGCTCACGGTTTTTACCTTGGGTACGATTTTGATGCGCAGCGCAGGTTGTTGTTTGAACGATGTGGCTGACCGCGACTTTGACAAACACGTCAAACGCACCGCCCAGCGCCCAGTGACGCGTGGTGCTTTGTCCAGCAAAGAGGCGCTGTTGCTGGGTGCGGTTTTGGCCTTGCTGGCATTTAGCTTGGTGCTCACCACCAATGCCAACACCATCAAATTGTCATTTGCTGCCTTGGCCGTTGCCGTCATCTACCCCTACGCCAAACGCTTCTTTGCCATGCCGCAAGCTGTTTTAGGGATCGCGTTTAGCTTTGGTATTCCCATGGCTTTCAGTGCGGTGCAAGGTATCGTGCCCCCATTTGCTTGGGGCTTGATGGTGGGGAATTTGTTTTGGGTGCTGGCTTATGACACCGAGTACGCCATGGTCGACCGTGACGATGATTTGAAGATTGGCATGAAAACGTCTGCCATCACCATGGGCCAGTATGACGTGACCATCATCATGCTGTGCTATGTGGCTTATTTGGCTATTTGGAGCTATTTTTTCGTTGTAGACGGCATGAATTATGCACAGTTAGCTATATTTTCAATAGCAATAGGCATCGCTGCTGGTCAAGCCGTGTGGCACCGCTGGTTGATTCGCGACCGTGAGCGTGAAGGCTGCTTCAAGGCCTTCCGCCTCAACCATTGGCTTGGGTTCACCGTGTTTGCTGGCATTGCTGCTAGTTACGCATTGGCGTGAACTGAGACGTTATGAGGCACTTCCGAACTCATCACCCAACTCTTTAGCGCGCTGTTGTGCAGCCAGCATCGCTTGGATGAAATTTTGCTTGATATTCGTGTCTTCCATCGCAGTCAAAGCCGCGTAGGTGGTTCCGCCTTTGGAGGTCACACGTTGGCGCAGCAGCTCCAAAGGTTCGTTTGAACGATTAGCCAGTTCAGACGCGCCACTGAAGGTGCTGACAGCCAGTTGGCGGCCTTGTTCTGCACTCAAACCCATCTTCACAGCGGCCTGCGTCATCGCCTCTAAAAAGTAAAACACATAGGCCGGCCCTGAGCCAGAAAGGGCAGTGACCGCATCTAATTTCGACTCTTGGTCTAACCACAAAAAATCGCCCATGCTGGCAACGACGCGTTCTATCCAGGCTTTGCCTGTTGCATCCACCGCAGGCCGCGCAAACATGGCCGTCATGCCTTTGCCAATCAAAGCGGGGGTATTGGGCATAGCGCGCACAATGCGCTCGCTGCCGAGCCAAGCTGCAATACTTTCTGAGCGAATGCCAGCGGCCACGCTGAAATGTAAAGCGTGCGGTGCATACGTGCCAATTTGAGCAGCAGCTTCTTTGAAAACTTGGGGTTTAACGGCCCAAATCATCAAGCCAGCCGTGCTTAATATTTCGGTAGGTAAGGATTGTGCGGTGATGCCGAAATCGGCAAACAGCTTGTCGCGAGTTGCCTCAAAGGGTTCGACGACGAGAATGTTGGCGGGCAATATGCCTTGTTTAATAAGGCCGCCAATCATGGCGCTGGCCATGTTGCCGCCGCCTAAAAAAGCAATGCGTTCAGGTGTCTGGGGTACGATTGGGTTCAAGTGAGCTCCGACTAAAGTTTGATCCGTCAACCGCGAATGGTAACGGCATCAGCAGAAGGCTCAATTATCTGCGTACTTAAGCAAATTCACGCAGGAGTGTGAGCACACGTTGGCTGCTGACTTCAAAACCTTCGTTAAATACTTTTTGAGCCTCTGCTAACTTGCCAGCATGGGTGTAGCTCACGATGTAAGCGGCATGAAAGTGAAAATTTTGATGTTCTGACATCAAGCTTTGAAATGCAGGGTGTTTTGACAGCGTCGTGTTTTTTGCAGACTCTAACCACTTACCCAGAGAGCAACGGTTGTTCAAGCCCACAATATCAGGGCGGAAATACTCCAAAGAGTTGCCCGCCAAGTAAGATGCCAGGCGGTCTTTCCAAGCATGGTGCGCGGCCACAGCAGCTTCAAAATCAAGTTCGCGCAAAACGGTCTTTTCAGCTTTTGAAAATTTTGTTCCGCTAGCGGTCTTACGATCCGTCGTATTGTCGCCACCGAAGATATTTTTGAATATGCCAAACATGGCGGCATATTAAAACGCTGTTATTAACAAAAGTATTCATTGAAGTAAAACGAGGCAAGTTCGGACTTAATTCATATAGTGTCCGTGATTTTTATCACAATCAAGTACGTATTTGTTCACACGGCGCTGGCTTGGCGAACCGCGTGCTCCCAGCTCTGCATCAGTTCTGCGGCTTGAAAACGTGTCATCGTGGGTAAGAAACGACGATCTGCTCGCCATAGTTTTGAGAGCGTTTCCACATCAGGAAACACACCCACCGCCAAACCTGCCAAATAAGCCGCACCCAAAGCGGTGGTTTCAATCACAGCCGGTCGCACGACGGGAATGCCTAGTAAATCTGCTTGAAATTGCATCAGCATGTCGTTGGTGCAAGCGCCACCGTCCACCCGTAATTCACTTACCGGTGCAGCACCTACTTGCATGGCATCACGGCTCATCGCCAGCAAGAGTGCTGCGCTTTGAAAGGCGATGCTCTCCAGCGCAGCCCGCGCAATGTGTGCCATCGTGCTGCCGCGCGTGAGGCCAGTGATCGTGCCACGCGCATTGGCTTGCCAGTAAGGTGCGCCCAAACCGGTAAAGGCCGGCACCATCATCACCCCGCCCGAGTTGGGCACGCTTTGCGCCAAGGTTTGAACTTCGCCACTGCTTTGGATGGCGTGCAAACCATCACGCAACCATTGCACCACAGCACCACCAATGAAAACGCTGCCTTCAATGGCAAATTCAGGTTGACTCGTCGTTTGTGCTGCGCTGGTTGTGAGCAGGCCATTCTGCGAGGTTTGAAATTTATTGCCGTTGTGCATCAGCATGAAACAGCCGGTGCCATAGGTGTTTTTAGCCATGCCGCTTGTGAAGCAAGCCTGCCCAAACAAGGCGCTTTGTTGGTCGCCCGCGACGCCGCCAATCGAAATGCTGGCACCCAGCAAATCTGCGTGCGTGTTGCCATAAATAAAGCTAGAAGGATGCACGGTTGGTAGCAACTCAGGCGGGATGTCCATCGCTGTCAGCAACTCGGCATCCCACTGGTTGGTGTGCACGTTAAACAACATGGTGCGCGAGGCATTGCTCACATCGGTGGCATGCACAGATCCATTCGTAAGCTGCCAGATGAGCCAGCTGTCAATCGTTCCAAAAGCCAGTTCGCCACGGTTTGCTTGCTCCCGTGCGTGGGGAACGTTGTCTAATAGCCATTTCAGCTTGGTACCTGAAAAATACGCGTCAACCAGTAAACCCGTTTTTTGCTGGATGGTTGAAGCAAGGCCCAGTTCGCGCAATTGAACGCAAGTTGGTTCTGCGCGGCGGTCTTGCCAGACGATGGCGTGGTGAATTGGCAGACCTGTTTTGCGGTTCCAAACGACGGTGGTTTCGCGCTGGTTGGTGATGCCGATGGCGGCAATATCAGTGGCGGCAATGCCAGCTTTGGCTATCGCCTCGCGCGCGGTCGCAAGCTGGTCGCGCCAAATGGTCATGGCGTCGTGTTCTACCCAGCCGGGTTGCGGGAAAATTTGCGGCAGTTCGCGCTGAGCCATCGCCACAATTTGGCCCAAAGCGTCAAAGACAATGCTTCGAGAGCTCGAAGTGCCTTGGTCAAGTGCGAGTAAATAAGCCATGATGCAGCATAATAATCTAACTTCTACATTGATTGAATGATCCCGCCAGAATGCCACTAGCCACTCAGCGCTTGCAGCTATTAACGCAACTCGCAGCAGTTAAAAAATACGACATTGCCATCATTGGAGGCGGAGCGACAGGCTTGGGCGTCGCTTTAGACGCTGCGTTGCGTGGTTTCAGCGTTGTGTTGATCGAATCTCATGACTTTGCCAAAGGCACATCTTCCCGCGCTACCAAGCTGGTGCACGGCGGTGTGCGCTACTTGGCGCAGGGCAATATCTCTTTGGTGTATGAAGCGTTGCACGAGCGTGCAACGCTGTTGCACAACGCCCCGCACATCGCGCAACCGCTGCCTTTTGTGATGCCGTCCTACAAAATTTGGGAAGCACCGTTTTATGGCGTGGGCCTCAAAATGTACGATGCTTTGGAGGGTAAATCTGGCTTAGGGCCGACCCAATTTTTGAACCGCAAAGAAACGCTGGTCTGTTTACCCACGCTGCAGCCAGCTGAGCTCAAAGGTGGCGTGAAATACTGGGACGGTCAGTTTGACGATGCCCGTTTGGCCTTGGCATTAGCGCGCACTGCCGCCCAGCAAGGCGCACTGTTGGTGAACTATTGCTGTGCCAACCGCTTGCTGCAT
>JAYVSU010000147.1:0-3295 GCA_043775055.1 Polaromonas sp. | reverse complement strand
CGGCCAAGTACTGCGTTTGACGCGTCGATACGCTGAAGACAAAGCGCCTGCCGATGCCGCGACGGTAACACCTGCCACATCGACAGAGAGTATCCGCGTTGTGGCTTGGGCGCAGCGCGGTTTTGAAGGGCAATCAAAATGGCTGCGCTGGCAGTCTGGCCCTATGCGCACGCGTGGGGAGCTGATGGCGGCTTGGCAGCAAGCTGCACAGTGGGCGCAAAACCCAGGCGACGCCGAGAAAAAGTACGAAGTGACCGTTGCTAACATTGATAAATGGCAAATTTATTATTACCGCAACAACTCCTGGAGCAATGCGCAGTCCACCGCCGAAGAAGCTGCGGGAACGGCACAACCCGAATTACCCAAAGGCATACGATTGATTCTGACTTTGTCTTCCGGTCAAGCCTTGGTGGGTAATATTACCCGCGACTGGGTTAGCCCAACGGTGGGAGGAGGCAAATGAAGATGCATCCCTACAAGAAAATATTGCAGCAAAGTGGTGCAGCGCTGCTTTCAGCAATGCTCACGGTCACATTGGTCGCCACCTTTGCTGCGGCGGCGCTGTGGCAACAATATCGCAGCATTAAGGTGGAAACGGCTGAGCGGGCGCGGGTGCAAGTGGCTTGGTTGCTGGTCGGGGCCCTGGATTGGTCGCGACTGATCTTGCGGATTGATGGCAAGGCAGGCACGACTGACCATTTGGCCGAGCCTTGGGCCGTACCGCTGCAAGAGGCGCGTTTGTCAACCTTTTTAGCGGCTGATAAAAACAATACCGGCGGCATGACAGCAGAAGACTCTCTGGATGCTTTCTTATCTGGTCAAGTGGTGGACGCGCAGTCTAAGCTGAACGTGTACAACTTGGTGGATGCCAATAAAATATCGACGGCTGATTTGGCTGCTTTTACAAAATTGTTTCAATTATTAGACTTGCCCTTGGCAGAATTGACGACACTTACAGAGAATTTGAAGAAGGCTACAGATGTCAGCGCCGCCAGTAGCAGCATCAGCGGTTTAGCACCCTTGATGCCGCAACGGGTGCGTCAACTGACCTGGCTAGGCCTGAGTCAAAGCACTTTGAACAAACTCACCCCGTACATCACCTTGCTGCCACAACGAACAAAAGTTAATATCAATACAGCCTCGGAGATTGTGATTTTTGCCACCGTGCCCAAATTACTATTCGCCGATGCCAAACTAGCAGTGTTTGCCCGAGATGGCAACCATTTCAAGACCTTGTCAGGGGCTGCCCAAGTTGTTACTGGCTTTGGCACTGAATTAAAAGAAGAACAACACAGTGTGGTAACTAACTTTTTTGAAGTAACAGGCCGTTTACGGCTGGAGCAGACCGTGGTCGAGGAGCAATCTTTGGTACAACGGGATGAACAATCGAATGTGCGTACTATTTGGCGCGAGCGCGTTGTCGTCCCCTCGCCAGAAGCTTCAGCAAACGCTTCAACCTCGTCTCAGCAGACTTCTTTACAATGACTTTATGAGCAAGTTGATCGTTTCCCTGCCCTGGCACTCGCCAAACCTTGGTACTCCCCAAGCACTTGGCGCGTCTGGCTCGCCGACTGCAAGCCCTGCACTAGCGGGCATTGAGTACAACTACGCCTTAGCCAGCGACGCCGTGAGCCTGACCAGTAGCGGCACAGCACCGCTGAATTTACTGCCGCAAGCTGATAAAACCATTCTTGTCGCGCCGGCGCAGGCACTGTCGTGGCACCAAGTCGATTTACCCAAGGTGCCGAAAGCGCGCTTGCGTGCCGCGCTGGATGGCTTGTTAGAAGACCGTTTATTGGACGACACCGGTGCCATGTCTTTTGCGCTGTCGCCCGATGCCTCAGTGGGTAAAGCGGCTACAGGCGCTTGGGTCGTGGCTTTCGATAAAGCTTGGTTAACGGGTGCTATAGCCGCCTTTGAAGCTGCAGGGTGCCGTGTAACGCAAGTCGTCCCTGAGTTTTGGCCAACACCTGAACCTGTGGTTTGCGTGACGGGCACGCCAGAAGACGCTTGGCTCACACGTGCAGCACCAGATGGTGTGTTAACTATGCCTTTGGCTGGCCATGCCACGGGGTCAGTGCTTTTGGCGGACTACCCGACTGATGCTGCCGTTTTGGCCGAACCAGCCGTGGCAGCCTTGGCCGAACAAACATTGGCCCGCCCTGTGATGCTGCGACAAAGCGCTGCTGGCCTGTTGCAAAGTGCACAGTCACTGTGGGAATTAGCGCAATTTGAGCAACGCTTAAGCGGCGATGGTGAGGGCATCAAACGCTTGCGCCGTGGCTGGCAAGCTTTTTGGCAGCAAACGGCTTGGCGACCTGCCCGCTGGGGATTGTTACTCATACTGCTCGCCAACATCATTGGTTTGAATGCTTGGGCATGGAAGCAACAAGCTGCACTTGCGGCTAAACGCGCTCAGCTAGGCAGCTTGCTGACGCAGACTTTCCCGAACGTCAAAGTCGTGGTCGACCCGCAACTACAAATGACCAAAGAGATGACACTATTGCGACAGGCTGCCGGCTCTCTATCGACTCAAAATTTTGAGTCCATTTTATCATCATTTAGCAATGTAGCCGGCGTAAATAATATACCAACTGCTATTGAATTCATAGCGAATACAACCATCTTCAAAGGTGTTAAATTAGCTGATGGAGAGATGACAGCGGCTCAAAGCAAATTAAAAGCACTGGGTTATTCACTCAAAACAGATGGTGATAAAACAACTGTAAAAACGGAGGTGAGCCCATGAGTACAGAAGCAAACACCGCACTCCACACTGCATCAACGACCATGTCAGCCATGCCCGTGATGGAGACTTTGCAAGGCTACTGGCGCCAGATGAAGCCGCGCGAGAGGCGATTGACGCTTGCTGCCAGTGTTTTGGTGCTGATCGCGCTTCTGTGGTGGATTGGCTTGGCACCTGCACTCAAAACACTCAAGCAAGCGCCCGATCAACATCGCAGCTTGGATACACAAATACAAGCCATGCAAAGCATGAGTTCAGAAGCCAAGGCTTTGAAAAATCAGCCTAAAGTAGGGTTGGACGAAGCGCGAAAAGCACTTCAAAGCTCCGTGACTCAGCGTTTTGGCAGCACGGCGCAACTGAATATTGCTGGCGAACGTGCAACGCTGACCTTGAAAAACGCCAATCCGCAAGAATTAGCGCAATGGCTGACCCAAGCACGCGTGAATGCCCATGTATTACCTAGCGAAGTCAAACTCATGCGCAGTACCAACGTCTCCTCAAGCACGGTGAACACTCCCAACAATGCTAGTAGCCCTAGCAAAATTGCTT
>JAYVSU010000146.1:0-2555 GCA_043775055.1 Polaromonas sp. | reverse complement strand
CGCACTCAACCATGCTGGTGAACGACGCACCAAGTTCAACGCAACGACATAGTTGGCACTCGCGTTATCAGGAACCAGCGCCTTTTGAATCGCGTCTTTGGCTTTGAGTTGTATATCCGTGTCTTTGAACAAGGCTTTGACAGATTTACCGTCAAAAGTCATGGAGTCGGGAGCCAAACCTGCGGCTTTGAGCGCTTCCTCAACCCGTAACTGTGTCGTACTGTCTACTTTGACAGACGCCTTGGCACTAGAGATTTGCACCGCAGGCGCTTCACCAAAAAAGTTGGGCAGCGTGAACAACGCTGACACCAAGAGCACGATCACGATGATCGCGTATTTCCAAATCGGATATCGATTCATGATCGCACTTTATTCAAATCAAGGTTAACGAGCTATAAAAGACGCTTTGTACAAGCCGCACGAGCAGCTTGTTCTTAAAAATTACTTGATGCTGCCTTTTGGCAAAACTTGAACAACGGCGCTGCGTTGCAATTGCACTTCAATGCCATTGGCGATTTCAAGGCTCAAATAACCGTCACCTAATTTTGTGACTTTACCAAGCAAACCACCGGCTGTTGCGATTTCATCGCCTTTGGCCAACGCATCGATCATGCTGCGATGTTCTTTTTGTTTTTTCATTTGCGGGCGAATCATCACAAAATACAAGACCACAAACATCAGCACCAAAGGCAGCATGCTCATGAGGGAGGATTGCATGTCGCCACCAGCGGCGGCAGCGGCTGGCGCGGTTTGGGCAAAAGCTGAAGAAATAAACATAGGGTGACTCCTGATTTTTGGGTAGTAAGTAAATAATTGGGGGCAAAAAATGCCAACCCATGATTGTAAACGGCTAGCTGGCCACTTACTGCAGGTTTAGATTGTCCCCGTGGAGGCCAGTTTCAAGGCTTTTGTAACAAGCTGAGTTGCTTAAATCGCTTGAAATCCTAGCCATGCTGCGGTTTTAGCAAAACCACCAGTGCGCCAGCGCCGCCTTCAGCAGGTTTGGCCTGCACAAAAGCAAGGACTTCTTGCTTTTGAATCAACCAACTTTTGACTTTGCCCTTCAAAACCGGCTCCTTGCCGGGTGAGCCAAGCCCCTTGCCATGTACCACGCGTACACAGCGCAGACCCAATTTATGCGCTTCTCTGATGAATGTGCCCAGCGCATCGCGCGCTTGCTCAGTCCGTAAATTGTGTAAATCGACCTGTTTCTGGATCGTCCAAATGCCTTGACGGAGCTTTCTCGTGACATCCAAGCCAATGCCTGGACGACGAAAACTCAGCGCATCGTCAACGTCCAGCAGCGTTCCGACATCAAACTCATCACTCAAAGACTCACGCATCACCGCTTGATTATCCCGCTGGCGTTGCACCGGAATAGGCTCAGGGGGAGTGACTTTCGACAACGCCTTGGGTTTGTTTGACAAGGGTTTGACGATACCAATACTGTTGGTAAACAGGTTTTTATTCGCACGCGCCAAGGCTTGTGCAGCCAACTTTTCAGCCAACAAGGCAGCCTCTATTGCTTGTCGCTCTGCCAAGACTTGCTTGATTTGCTTCAAATCCTCCAGTGAACGCAGCGTAGCCATACTCTCAACCGCAGTTTATGACTTAGACAGCTTGGCTGGCCGCTGCCAGTTGGCAATACTGACTTGCTTGCCTCGGGCCACACTGAGCGCTCCTGCAAGCGTGTTTTTGGTGATGGTGGAGCCACCGCCTACGGTGCCGCCAGCCCCCAATGTGACGGGAGCAACCAAAACACAATTGCTGCCCACATGCACGTCTGCCTCAATCACTGTACGGTGTTTGTTAGCACCGTCGTAATTGGCGGTGATGCTGCCAGCACCAAAATTCACCCGCTCGCCCACAATCGCGTCGCCCAAATAGGCCAAATGGTTGGCTTTGGCACCATCGGCCAAGGTTGAATTCTTCACTTCGACAAAGTTGCCAATATGCACTTCGGCCCCCAGCTTCGCACCAGGACGTAAGCGCGCAAACGGGCCAATCAATGCACCAGCGCCTATGCTGACACCCAGCTTTTCGCCGTCAATGTGGGTGTAAGGGTGGATAACGGCGCCATCCGCAATCGTTGCATTGGCAATGCTGCAGTGAGCGCCCACTTTCACACCTGCTCCCAAGGAGACCTGCCCAGCAAAGATGCAATTGATGTCGATTTCCACGTCTTGGCCACATTCCAAGCTGCCACGCAAGTCAAAGCGGGCGGGGTCACTCAAGCGCACACCTTGCTCCATCAGCACCTTGGCTTGGCGCAATTGATAAGCGCGCTCCAGCTCGGCCAACTGCACCGGGCTGTTGATGCCTGCAACTTGCGCTGCATCTTCGATTTTGTGCGCCACGACTTGAACGCCATCCGCCACGGCAAACTTGACAATATCCGTCAAGTAATACTCGCCTTGTGCATTTTTGTTGTCGAGCCGAGCTAACCACGACTTAAGCAGCTTGGCTGGAACAGCCATGATGCCGCTGTAAACCTCTTTGATAGCGCGTTGCGCCTCAGAGGCGTCTTTTTGCTCAACGATCGCCAAAATGTCGGC
>JAYVSU010000145.1:0-16667 GCA_043775055.1 Polaromonas sp. | reverse complement strand
TCTGGGTGAGTCAAACTAAATTCCGCCGCGACCGCCTGTGCATTCGTGAAATCACCCTGCGAATCTACCCGCTCTAGCAAGCGGTGCATGGCTTGACCTATGCGTGATTGAAGTGAATCAAGTTTTTTATTTACTATATTACTAATAGCTAACTGGCCAATAAATACGCCGGCTACAGCCATATTTGAGTTGTTTTTAGGCTTTTGAAGCAGTTCAGGCAGCACCAACAGCTCAATCGGTGCTTTTGAGGATTTTGGCGCTTCCATGTGAACCGAATCATCGTTGGCAGATACCGCGAGCAAGGGTGCAACCTCCTCCAATCTGCGCCACCATGTCAAACCTGGGTCGCTGTACGGGGTGACGCTGGAGATGACCAAATGCTGCTCGGTGCGCGTCATGGCCACGTACAAAGCGTTCAGCTCCTCCCGCTGGCGGGCGAGCTTTTCAATAGCAAAAGCCTCAACCGCGCTGGGCGCGGGCTTGCTTTCACTGGCTAAAAAGACAAAGCGCTTGGGAGCTGCGTCCTCGCCCGGCCAGTCGACCAAGACGCTCATGGTCGCCGCCTTGGTGGGGATGGCATCGGTGTCCAAAATCAGCACCAGTTCAGCCTCCAAGCCTTTAGCGCCGTGGATGGTGAGTAATTTCACCGCGTTGTCGTCGCTTTGTATGGGCGCTTGCACGGTCTGGGTGGCGTCGACCATGCTGACCTCGCTGGCACGGCTGCTCTCGCTGCGGCCAGATTTCATGGCGCGAACAAAGGCGTACGGCGTCACATAACGGGCGGCGTTGATGTCCAGCGCCGCAGTCAACAGCGCTTTCAAATTGGTCAAAACGCTAGCCCGAAGTGTTGGCGGCGCGGCACTGGCAAAACGTGCCAACACGTCGCCATCGTGAAAAATAGCGTCCAACGCGTCATGCGGTGGCAAAGTGTCTAACCATGTCTTCCACAGAGGTAATTTCGCCTGTAGCCAGCGTATTTTGTCATTTGTTTGCTCTGGTTTTTGTAGTAATTCGCTTTGCAGCAGCTCGTACCATGAAACGCGGCGCGATTTGTCCTTACCCTGTTCTGCGCCTTGGAATTCACGCTGCAACAAGGCCAGTTGCACCAAATCCGCATCACTCACGCCAAAAATGGGCGACTTCAGCGCCTGCGCCAATGACAAATCGTGCGTCGTCGACACCAACGCATCCAACAGCGCCACTACGTCTTGCACCTCGGGGGCGTCGGCAAGTTCCGCCTTTTCAGGCTGTTGGCTCGCAACACCTAAGGCTTGGAGCTCCTCTTGCATCACACTCAAACGCGCCCGCTTGCGCGCTAAGACCATGATTTCGTTCAACTTTTTACCCGCCAGCACTTGCTCAGCTATAAATTTTGCAGCTTGGCGGCACTCCAAAGTCGCCAGCTTTTCCTCTTCTTCCACGCGTGGTGTGGTCAGGCTATCGCGCCAGACGCGCTCTTCAGCGATGCCAGATTTGCCCACTTTCTTCAATGCATCGCGCTCAATTTGCGGCAAGCGCTGCACCCAACCTGTCGCTTTACTCTCGGTGCTGTGGTTGCGGAAATCTTGATACTCACCCGCCGCCTGCGCTGTTTGCATGGTGGTGTTGACCGCGTCAATCACCGCTGGCGCGTTGCGCCGCGTGTGGTCGCAACTCAGCACATCACCGCCAAGTCCTTGTTGTACAAAGGTTTTTGCAGCAATGAAGACCTGCGGCTCAGCACGGCGGAAGCGGTAAATACTCTGCTTGGGGTCGCCCACAATGAAGACGCTGGGTGCCGTCGACGCGCCTGTGTAGCCCGACAGCCACGCATACAACGCCTGCCATTGCAGCGGGCTGGTATCTTGAAACTCGTCAATCATCAGGTGTTTGACGCGCGCATCCAACCGCTCCTGCACCCAGCCAGACAACTCCACATCGGCCAACATGCGCTGCGCCGCGCGCTCTACATCGTTCATGTCGACCCAGCCACGCTCACGCTTGAGAGCAGCAAATTCAGCCATCAGCAGCCGCGTCAGCCGCGCCATGCGGCCTTGGTGCAACCATGCGTTGTGCTGGAGCAGAGATGATTGCAGCCGCAGCGCCACCTCTTGCGCTTTGGCAACCGAGGCATCACTGGTAATCGTGGCATTGAATTTGCGCGGCGTGCCCTCGCCTTTATCGGTCAACAAAGCCGTCAGCACGCCCAGCACATCACGTTCTGTTACCGCTGTTTCAAGCTCAACGCCTTTGATGCTGAAGCTAGGCTGCTTGAGCGCGCCTAGAAACCGCGCGGCATCGTAAAAAATACGCTGGTGAATATCACTGCGCTCCAGCACATCCGCTGGCGATTCTGCCCCTGCAAACTCCACAAAAACCTGCGCAAAATGTGGCACGGATGACTCAACCGCGCCATCCACACCATTTTGGTCTGCCAACTCAAACTCAACCCGCTTGGACAGCGCCTCCTCCAAAGCCTTCAAAGCCTGCGACTTGCCATGCTGGCCGACCAGCTCCTCAAAATCGCGTTTGGCAGCTTCATCTTTCAACAACTTCGCAAAAAACCGCCGCCAAACACCCGGTACGGCCAGCTTGTCGTCCTCCAGCAACTGGTAATTGACCGGCAGATTCAAATCCTCGAGCACCGACAGCGGCGCTGTCCGCAACAACGCTGCAAACCAGCCGTGGAAGGTCCGAATCTGCACACCGCGCCCTTTACTGAGCAGGGTTTGGTATAAATTTTGTAGCACCTCACGCTTATTTTTTGCCGCCTGCGGGCTTAAACCGCGTGTAATCAGCTCTTTCTCAAGCTTTTCAAGCGGCGCTGCAGCAAACTCAGCCAGCCATTCCTGCAAGCGCATCCGCATCTCGCCAGCGGCTTTTTTGGTGAAGGTAATCGCCAAAATTTCATGGGCCTGGACTTGATGAGTTTGAGTGGAATCATCCTCCAGCAAAGCCCGCAACATGCGGGACACCAGCATCCACGTCTTGCCCGCCCCCGCGCAAGCCTCAATAGCGACGCTACGCCGTGGGTCGCAAGCGATGGCGTAAAACTGGGCGGCAGAGACCAGCTGGCCGTTGTGTTCGTAGGCGGCGGTCATTCCCAAAAATCCTTCCTGCACAAACCCCGCGCGGCACAGTAGTCGCACGCTGTCCCCTCACCCAAAGCAGGCAAGGCCGCGCCTTCGCCAATGCGTTTCATGTCGTCCAAAATGCCTTCAATCAAGGCGTCTCTGGCGTCCACAATCTCAGTTTGCGGATAGGTTTTGCTGAGCTTTTCTGACACATTGATGTAGCCTGCTTGCAAGGCGTCGGCCTCCATCAGCGCACCGTAAAACGCCAGTTGGGTGTCTTCATAGGGGTCTTTAACGCGCTTACTGGTTTTGCCATCGTTCTCGGTTTTGTAGTCCAAAACCATGAGCTCGCCATCTGCTGAGCGGTCAATACGGTCTATCTTGCCGACCAACTTGAGGCCGCCGAGCGCTTGCTCTTTCCAAGCTTCAGACTCAGCAAAGATCCAACCCATCTTTTCGTGACCCTCCAACCACTTCAAGTAGCCATCACGCACGCGAGGCCACATCGTCGCCCAAGGCAAAAAGGCATCTTCGGGCAGCTTCATGCTGTGTGTGACTTCCTCTGATGCTATATTTATGAGAGCTAACTTATCAATATATTTGACGGCTACAGGGATTTTTATGCTATTTTCAAGCTTTTCAGCAAGGTTCTCGTGAAAATGACTCAATACGGCGTGCAGCCAGTTGCCAAAGTCGCGTTTGCCAAGTTCATCTTCCAGCTCGTCGTTCTCTTGCAGACCTAGCTGTTGCAGGGCAAAAAACTGGTAGGGGCAGGTGCGCAGTTTGTCGTAGCCGCTGGCGGATAGCTTGGTGACGGGTAGCTCGCTGGCGACGGGTAGCGGCCTCGCGGTCGGCGCTGCTTCAATGGCGCGAACGGCTCTGGGCTCAGCCGCCGTGGTGACGGGTTGCGCCATGTTCAGCGTCAGGGCCAAGCTTTGCACCAAACTGCTGGGCAATATCGGCTCGCCTGAGCCTTCAAACGCCCGCCACAGCACGTCGCAATGCGGTGTTTGCAGGGCATATTGCCACGCAGCACGGGTGCTGGTGTCTTGCTCTTCACGGGTGGTGAGGCCCAGTTCTTTGCGCTCGGCGGCTGACCACAAACCCGGCAACTCGGGCGATGGGTTGAGGCGCACCTCGTCACAACCCGGTAAAACCGCTGCCGCAAACGGGCGTGCAAAGAGCTGGCTCATCGGCAAAATCACGACTTGGGTGACTTGCGATGCGTCCGGATACGCCGGTACAAAGCTCTCGGACTCCAAAGCCACGTCCACCCAAGCCGTAAATTCTGCCAAGCTGATGCGGCGCTGGGCTTGCGGTAGCTCGGTTAATTGGATGTCGCTACCCTCGGTCAAATGCAGAACGGTAATGACCTTTTCACCCGCCAAATCGGCCAGCAAGGTGTCCCACAAGCCGCAGGTTTGCAGCAACTGCCGCAGCACCAGCAGCCTAGCCGCCAAGGGGCGCGGCTTTTGTAGTGGGGTGCGCAGGGCTTCAATCGCTTCTACGGTGGACTCGGTAGTAGCTAAGGACGCTACGGAAGCTTCGTCGGCTAGACGTCGTGCAGCCGCCACCCATGACGACCAAACCGTGGTGCCAGCACGGCGCAGTTCTTTTTCTAGCGTCTGAACTTGGGTATCAGTTACAAAACTATCGCTAACGACGCCAACTACGCCTTCATTGGTCGCTGCGCTACAGTTTTTCAACCAATCCAGCACGCTGTCTGAACTGGCGTTCCACGCGCAGGCGGACAAACTGCTCATCACATGCGCGGCGGCGCGGGTCGTCGACAGCTTCCAACCATTTTCGTCCCGCACCGCCACATTTTGGGTTGCCAACATGGCGCGGATGCGGCGCGTCAAGGCGCGATCGGTCGCGGCCAACGCCACGGGAATGCGACCTGCTGCGACGTGCTGCAACACGCAGGCGGCGCTGCGCTGCGCTTCGTCTTGGGCGTTTTGGGTTTTGTGCAAGCTGATGTGGTGCGCCAGTGGATCTATGGCGGTCAGCTCTGGTGGCGGCAGTAATACCGCCTTATCGCCCCAATGTGCCGTCAATGCGCGCACCAAAGCATCGCGCTGAAAGCCTTCTAAAACAAACAGTCCGTCTACTTGTGATTTCACCAAAGCATCGTCAAACAACACATCGCTGGCGTAGCTGCTGGTCGAGACCCAAGCCAACGCCAGCCGCGCCAAAGCGCTCTCCCAATGCAGCCATTGAAAAGACGGCGTGTTTGTGTTGTTAAAAACCGTCGTACGCATTTGGGCGGCCCAGTCCAAGCGCTTGTCGGGCGATATGGCTGCTGCGCAATTTGCGAGCTGGTGGGCAGCCTCGACCAAGCGCTGCGCCAGCAGGTCCCGTTGTGCCATGTCTGCGCCTGCAATGCCGGAGTGTTCAACCAAACTCGTGGCGGTGAGCACGTCGCGGGCGACGTCAAAGCTGATGTCGTTGGCGTCCAAAGCGAAGGCACGAACTTGGCTGGCCCAATTTTGTGTGCTTTGGAAAGCCGGCACAAAACCGTTGGGGTAGGCTTGCGCCCAGTAGCGCCGTGCCAAAGGCATGAGCTGCGCATAGGGCAACAGAACCACGCAGCGCGAGAGATGCAGGCCGCGCACTTTAGCCTGCTGTGCGATAAACGCGCACAGTTGCAGCCAATACTGCTCAACTTGCGCATCGACCTGCGCTTCGATTTGAAACGAAATGTGAGGCGATTTAGGGGGGGTAAAGTCTGAATTTGACAACGGTTGTCTTGGTTTCTGTCACAATGACCCTACTCTAATGCATCTGTAGCTTAGGTTTGGCTTCATTTCCACTTCAGCAAGCGGGAATACACTCTATTCCATAGCGTATTCATCTTTTCAGCCGTTTTAAACAAGGACCTTTATGGCAAGCGATCTCATCAAACATGTCACCGACTCCACTTTTGAAGCCGACGTGCTCAATTCTGTAGCGCCCGTACTGGTCGACTACTGGGCCGAATGGTGCGGCCCATGCAAGATGATTGCGCCAATTTTGGACGAAGTGGCCACCACCTACGGTGCCAAGCTACAAATCGCCAAAATGAATGTTGACGAAAACCGCGACATTCCGGCCAAGTTTGGCATTCGCGGCATCCCAACGCTGATGATTTTCAAAGGCGGCCAACTCGCTGCGACCAAAGTCGGCGCGATGAGCAAGTCACAATTGACAGCGTTTATCGACCAACAATTGGCATAAATCGCCTTCTTTTGCTTTTAAACGGCATCCACAGACAAGCAAATATTGACTGTGGATGCTTCAAAAAACTTGGTTTGTTGGCACAAACCCTAGCCTACCGGCCACAAAATCCGCTCTTTTGGCCTAAAAATCCTGTCATAATCACGCAAACAAAGCACTGGCCGGCAAATCTTCGGCAGTATCAAGTTACAGCTTACCCCGCTAGTATTTTCCTTGTTTGAGTTGCCAATCTAGCAAACTCAACCCAATCTCCCAAATTTCTCTCTTTCTGCTCTTTCTCTCTTTCTTCTCTTTTCATTACGTCAATAACGCCACCATGGCGACATCTACGGCAACACCCACATGCATTTAAACGAACTCAAAGCCCTCCACGTCTCCGAAGTGCTCAAACAAGCTGAAGAGCTTGAAATTGAAAACACGGGCCGCATGCGCAAGCAAGAGCTGATGTTTGCCATCATCAAAAAACGCGCCCGCGCGGGTGAGCAAGTGTTTGCCGATGGTGTGCTTGAGATTCTGCCCGACGGTTTCGGCTTTTTGCGTAGCCCAGACACCAGCTACACCGCGTCAACTGACGACATCTACATCAGCCCGAGCCAAGTGCGCCGCTTCAACCTGCACACCGGTGACATGATTGAAGGCGAAGTGCGTACCCCGAAAGACGGCGAACGCTACTTTGCGTTGAACAAGCTGGACAAAGTCAATGGCGGCGGTGCGGATGAGAACAAACACAAGGTCATGTTTGAAAACTTGACCCCGCTGTTCCCCAAAGAGCAGATGAAGCTGGAACGCGAAGTCAAGGGTGACGAAAAGAACAACGAAAACATCACCAGCCGCATCATCGACATCATCGCTCCCATCGGCAAAGGCCAGCGCGCTTTGATCGTGGCGCAGCCGAAAAGCGGTAAAACCGTGATGATGCAGCACATCGCCCACGCGATTTCTGCCAACTACCCTGACAGCTACTTGATGGTTTTGCTGATTGACGAGCGCCCAGAAGAGGTGACGGAGATGCAGCGCACGGTAAAGGGTGAAGTGATTGCCTCGACCTTTGACGAGCCAGCCGCCCGCCACGTACACGTTGCCGAAATGGTGATTGAGCGCGCCAAACGCTTGGTTGAATTGAAAAAAGACGTGGTGATTTTGCTGGACTCCATCACCCGCCTCGCTCGCGCATACAACAACGTCGTACCCAGCTCCGGCAAGGTTTTGACCGGTGGTGTGGACGCCAATGCTCTGCAACGCCCTAAGCGTTTCTTGGGTGCGGCCCGCAACGTCGAAGAAGGCGGCTCGCTGACCATTATCGCAACTGCGTTGATTGACACGGGTAGCCGCATGGACGAGGTGATTTTTGAAGAGTTCAAAGGCACCGGAAACTGTGAAATTCATTTGGATCGCCGTTTGTACGAAGAACGCGTGTTCCCATCGATTCAACTCAACCGCAGCGGCACCCGCCGTGAAGAGCTGCTATTGCAACCTGAAATCCTGCAAAAAACCCGCATCCTGCGCCAGTTCATGTACAACATGGACGAGATCGAGTCCATGGAAATGGTGCTCAAACAAATGCGTGCAACCAAGAGCAACAGCGAGTTCTTTGAAATGATGCGTCGCGGCGGGTAAAACTGCCCAATCGCACATGCCGCGATAGCAGCAATACCTGAAGATTCAACCCGGCGATTTATTCGTGTCGTAATTGATTTCGGTAGCAGGCTTGAGCTGAAGTGCAGGTTTTGCTGGCGCTGGCTGGGGCGCAGGCACCGCTACTGGTTTGCTCGACGTAGCACCTTGCGCTGTAGGCATCAACCCTGGCGACTTCAAACGAATCGTTTTCCCAATCGCCTGCGCCACATCGTCTCGGTTGGCTTGCTGGGCAAAGTCAATCGCCGTTAAGCCGCGTTGGTTTTTGATGGTGGGGTCTGCACCCTGTTCCATCAGTAATTTTGCAGCGTCTGCCGTGCCGTACATGGCCGCCATCATCAAAGGTGTGCTGCCGTTGGGGGATTCGGCGTCGATGTAGGCATTTTCTTCCAGCAGCAGTTTGATAATTTCCAAATGACCCGGCGCGGTTGACGTGGCGGCGTAGTGAAGCGGTGCCCAGCCCTTTTTATTGACATCGCCATCGCGTTTCAGTATCTGTTTGACCAGGTCCACATGCCCTTTCAACGCCGCCATCATCAGCGGACTCTCGTCTTGCGGGGTCAACGCATTCACATTGGTTTTGTTCCAGTCCAGCAAGACTTTGGCGACTTTGAACGAGCCTTCTTGCGCCGCCAAGTACAAACCAGAGCGCCCTCTCGGGTCGAGTACGTTGACATCAAAACCGCGCAGCATCAGCGTCAACAAAGCGCTTTCACGGTCGTTTTTGACTGCATCAAAAAAATCGTCATAAGGTGTGGCCTGCGCGACTTGCGCCCCCAAGGTCGCGGCAATCAGCGTAGCACCCAAGAGTCTTTTGAACCACTTGGTCAGGTAGCTTTTCATATTGTTCTTCATGCCGTCACCCCACGGAACAGTTCGTCAAAATTGTTGCTGGTAATCTGCCCAATCTCCTCCACCGCCATGCCTTTGATGGCTGCCAGCTGCTTGGCCACAAAGGGCACGTAGGACGGATTGTTGGTTTTGCCACGGTGCGGCATGGGTGCCAAATACGGGCTGTCGGTTTCAATCAACATGCGGTCCAGCGGCACAAAAGCTGCCACGTCGCGCAGGTCTTGTGCGGTTTTGAAGGTCAAAATGCCTGAAAACGAGATGTAAAAGCCCAAATCCAAAGCAGCCCGCGCCACTTCAGCGGTCTCGGTAAAGCAATGGAACACGCCGCCCGCCGCGCCCTGCCCGCCCGCGTGGCCAGATGTTTCGCCCTCTTCCCGCAAAATCGCCAAGGTATCGGCAGACGCTGCACGCGTATGGATCACCAACGGTTTGGCGACTTGCCGTGCCGCACGGATGTGGGTGCGAAAGCGCTCGCGCTGCCATTCCATATCGGCCACGGTGCGGTCACCGAGTCGGAAATAGTCCAAACCGGTCTCGCCAATCGCCACTACGCGCGGCAAAGCGGCACGGCTGACCAAGTCGTCAAAAGTCGGTTCACGGAGCTCTTGACCTGCTTCACTGCTAGCCTCGTTGTCAGGATGCACGCCCACGGTGGCCCACAAGTTGTCATGTGTTGTCGCTAGGTTGTGGACCGACTCAAACTCCTCCATCGTCGTGCAAATGCACAAAGCGCGGGTGACCTGCGCCTCGGTCATGGCTTGGAGGATGTGTTGCAACTGAGCCTGCAGTTCAGGAAAAACGAGGTGGCAATGGGAATCGGTGTACATGGGGAAATTTGTCAAAAAAAGGGGTGCTATCAAAATGATTGCGGTTTTAGAGCATTAATTTAGCTATAGCCGGCGTATTTATTAATTATTTAGCTACTATAAGTATAGCAAAAATATACATATTTAAGCGCTTTTAGCCATCATCACACGCTGCGCACCGCTCACCAAGGCTTCTAACATCAAACCAGCGTTGAACGGATGTTCTACCGTTTTGGCCGTCGCACTCAGGGTTTTGTGCCATGCGGCCAATGTGGCGTAAGGCGGCGTGACGGCAGGTGTGGGCAGGTCGGCAGGCTTGAAGAACCGGGGCGCTGCACCGGTTTTGCTGGCCATCAGGTCATGGCAAAGCTTTTGCTGCGCGTCCAACAAGTCAGCGGGTTGCCAGCCGGACACAGCGGCAACGTCACCTTTGGCCATGGCTTTGGGGAAAGCTTGCCACGCGGCGGGGTCGCGGCCTGTTTGGGCGTACCCGAGTACATCGGCGGGGCGACCGCCCGTAGCGCGTAGCAGCGGTGCGGCATCTGCCGTTTTAACGCCTTGTGTCGTCAGCCAAGCCAAGGATTCAGCCTCAGACGGCCATGTCAACGTGTGCGTCAAGCAGCGGCTGCGGATGGTGGGCAAGAGTTGATGCGCTGCCTCGCTGGCGAGGACGAATTTCAGGTCGCCCGGCGGTTCTTCCAGCGTTTTCAGGAGTGCGTTAGCGGTGATGTGGTTCATGCGCTCTGCGGGGTAAACCAACATCGCTTTGCCATGGCCACGGCCTGCGGTGCGCTGGGCAAATTCGACGGCGTCGCGCATGGCGTCGACGCGGATTTCTTTGCTCGGCTTGCGCTTTTTATCGTCAATCTCGCTTTGCGCCTTTTCTGAGAGCGGCCAACCCAGCGCCATCATCGCGGTTTCGGGCATCAAAACGCACAAATCGGTGTGTGAACGCACGTCGATGGCGTGGCAGCTTGTGCAATGGTTGCATGCACCGCTGGCAGTCGGTTGGTCGCACAGCCAAGCGCGAATCAAGTTCAGCGCCAGCTCGTACTGCCCCAAGCCAGACGGCCCTTGCAAGAGCCAAGCATGGCCGCGTTGCTGCAGCAAATGGGTGGTTTGTGCGGCTATCCACGGCGCAGATACTGGTTTTTCAGCTACTGTTTCTGCAGTGCTCATGTGAGAAAACCTCTAGCTTTAACTGCTGCAAAAACATCTGCCCATACCGCCTCACGGCCTTGGTGGGCGTTGATTTTGGCAAAACGGCTTGGTGTTTCGTCCATCCGCTGTTGGTAGCCAGCTGCCACTTGGCGGAAAAACTCGACGGGCTGCGCCTCAAACTTATCCGGTACACGGGCACCTGCCAAGCGTTGGGCGGCAACCTCGGGTGGCAAATCGAACCAAATCGTCAAATCGGGTTGGCGAATATCAATAAAATCGTTTGTAACGATAGAATCCGCCTCTAGACGGCTTATTTGTTGCGTCCATTGCTCTAAAGTTGATAGCGTTTTGAGGTCAAAACCGCGCCCACCACCTTGGTAGGCAAAGGTGGCGTCGGTAAAGCGGTCGCACAGCACCACATCGCCACGCGCCAAGGCAGGTTCGATAACTTGGTTCAGGTGGTCGCGACGGGCGGCGAAGACGAGCAAAGACTCGGTCAACGCGTCCATGGCGTCGTTCAAAATCAACTGGCGCAGCTTTTCAGCCAATACCGTGCCGCCGGGCTCGCGGGTGTGGATGACCTTGGTTGCGCCGTATTGCGCTTTAAACGCAGCCAGCAGCGCCTCGATGTGCGTGGACTTGCCTGCACCGTCAATGCCTTCAAAGCTGATGAATACTGACCTCTTATCTAACGCTTTATCCAACACTTAGCGCCCCCGAATGTATTTGTTAACCGCCCGATTGTGCTCTTCCAAGGTGGTGCTGAACTGGCTGCTGCCCGTTTCATCCCCTTTGGCCACAAAGTACAAGGCTGTGCTGGGCGCTGGCTGCACAGCGGCCAACAAAGCGGCTTTGCCAGGCATGGCGATGGGCGTGGCGGGTAGGCCAGCGCGCAAATAGGTGTTCCACGCGTGGTTGGTGGCTTTGGCGCGCAGCCAATTGCCATCGTAATTCTCCATCCCGTAGATGACGGTGGGGTCGGTTTGCAGCGGCATGCCGATTTTGAGGCGGTTGTTGAAGACACTGCCCACCAAAGCGCGGTCAGCTTTGCTACCGGTTTCTTTTTCGACAATGCTGGCTAAGGTCAAAGCGTCATCAGGTGTTTTAAGCGGGGAGTCTGGCAAACGCATGGCCCAAGCAGCTTCTAGGTTTTTGTCCATCGCTTGTAAGGCGGTTTTCAACACAGCCAGCTCGCTGCTGCCGCGCGCAAAGGTGTAGGTGTCGGGGAAGAATCGACCCTCTGGCTTGACGCTGGGGCGGCCCAGTTTGTCCATGATGGCTGCGCTGCTCAGGCCTTGGGTGTCGTGTTTCAGCTTTTCGGCCTTACTCAGGGCGTCGCGCACTTGGGCAAAGTTCCAGCCTTCGACCAAAGTAACAGACAGCAAAGATTGCTGTCCACTGACCAACTTGTTCAGCAAAGTGCGCGGCGTGGTGCCTTGCTCAAACTCGTAGGTGCCGGCTTTGATTTTGCGTGCATCGCCCGAGAGGCGGAACATGAGCTGCAGCAGCGTCGGCTGTGCCTGCACACCTGCATCCACCACCTGCTGCGCGACAGACTTGCCGGATTTGCGGTCTAAAGTAACCTCTACGCTGTCCCCAGCCATGTTGATGGGCTGGTTGCTCCACCAAAACAGTGCAGCAATGCCCAATACAGCCACCGCTGCTAAAAACACCAATCCGGTGAAAATCCGCTTGAACATCAAAAAATAGCCCTCATCATCTAAAAACGCCAATGACGATGATAATTCACCTATGAACAAGACTATAGCCACAGAAGGTAATACTTTACCTAGCAAAGATGCTGCATTACTCAACGGCGTTGCTGCCCTGTCCTATCTGGGTGTGATACGGGTAGTAGGTGAGGACGCCGCCAAGTTTTTACAGGGTCAACTGACCCAAGATTTTGTGCTTTTAGGCGCGCATGAAGCCCGTTTGGCCGCTTTTTGCTCCGCCAAGGGTCGCATGTTGGCAAGTTTTATCGGATTTAAGCGGGAAACCGTCACAGCCGTTGACGGCACCACCAGCGCGCCAGAGATTTTGCTGATTTGTAACCAAGATATTTTGGCGGCCACGCTGAAGCGCCTGTCGATGTTTGTGATGCGCGCCAAGGTCAAGCTGACGGATGCGACGGCTGATTTTGCAATCCATGGCTTGGCAGGCGAAGCGTTTGAAAGCGCTTCAATAAAAATAGCAGGCAAGTCAATAAATACGCCGGCTAAGCTTGATTTTGGCCCTACAGCACTGGTGACGCTCTACCCCACATTGGGTCAGCCGCGCGGTTTGTGGGTTGCTCCAGCTGGCGAGGCCGCGCCCGCCGGTGAGTTGCTCAGCACCGAGTTGTGGAACTGGGGCGAGGTCCACAGCGGCATAGCCCACATCAGCACGCCAATTGTGGAAGCCTTTGTGCCGCAAATGCTCAATTACGAGTCAGTTGGCGGCGTGAACTTTAAAAAAGGTTGCTACCCCGGCCAAGAAGTGGTGGCCAGAAGCCAGTTTCGTGGCACATTGAAACGCCGCGCTTACCTCGCACAAATCGATGATAAAACTGCGCAACCTGTTGTCGGAAATGAAGTTTTTCACAGTTCTGACGCTGAGCAGCCCTGCGGAACGGTGGCGCAAGTCGCTAAATCGCCAGAGGGTGGGTTTGTGGCGATTGTGTCTATGCAGGTTTCGGTAAGTGTGGGTGGAAAGCTGAGTTTAGGGTCAGCAAACGGGGTAAATATGGCGCTGTTGCCGCTGCCTTACGTTTTGCTGGAGGATATTTGAGCCTTGCAACGCTGAAACCCCATGGCTCTGAACCTGCGTCCCCTTGGGTGACCCGCTGGGCGCATCTGGTGCCGTCTGGCGATCAAGTCTTAGACCTCGCTTGTGGCCACGGGCGGCATACACGCTATTTTTTAGACAGAAATATGGCTGTAGCCGGCGTAGATATTTCAAAATCTGCTATTGAATTCATAGCAAATAGCCTTACTCCTGCGGAATGTGAAAAAGCTGAACTGATCGTTGCAGATATCGAAAACGGCCCCTGGCCACTGGTTGGGCGGCAATTCTCTGCCATTGTGGTGACCAACTACCTCTGGCGTCCCCTGCTGCCAACCCTCGTCCAATCCCTGGCGCCCGGTGGCGTGCTGATATATGAGACTTTTGCTGCTGGCAATGAAACCGTCGGCAAACCCTCGCGACCCGACTTTTTGCTACAACACGGGGAGCTAATCAAAGTCTGTGCGGGTCTGCGCGTCGTCGCCTATGAAGACGGATTCCTGCCCAACCCTGACCGATTTGTGCAACGGATTGTGGCGGTTAATGATGTATCGACGGGCTTGAATGAGCCGCACCGTTACCCGCTGGTCTCAAAAATTTAAAACCATCTCCACATGCGCAATCCCGACTTCATCAAACGGTTCGCCACGTGCCTTGAAGCCTAGGCGGTAGTAGAAGTTCTCGGCACTGCGCTGGGCGTGGAGCACGATTTCTTGGTCGCCTCGGGCTTGGGCTGCGGCCATCAGGGCGTGTAAGACGTCTCGCCCCAACTTGGAGCCGCGCATCACGCGGCTGACAGCCATGCGGCCTAGTTTGGCGGATTTAACGCCATTGAGAACCTCGCTGGGTAGCAATCGCCCCGTGGCCAGTGGCGCACCCAAGCGGTTGTAGGCGACGGCGTGTACCGAGGTTTTGTCGGCTTCGTCCCACTCCATGTCCAGCGGGATCCCTTGTTCTTCCACAAAAACGGCTACGCGCAGAGCGGCGGCGTCTTTGCCTAGGTCGTCCCAGGAGCCAGTTTTGACGCTGGTCATGGCCTCGCCGGCTTCAAAACCCAGCAGCAATTCACGCAAAGCGTTGGGCACGGGTTGCGAGGTTTGAGTAGCGGGGTCGGCGTAAACATAGATCAGCTCAGTCGTGACCAAAAGTTCATCCGCCCGAAACAACGCGCCGGTAAAGATGATGGAGGAGTTGCCGATTTTTGTGCATTTAAGCATCACATCCAGCTGATCGTCGAAACGGGCGCTGGCAAAGTACTCGACACTGGCTTTTTTGACGTACAAATCACCACCCCAGTGGTGCATGGTGTCTTCATACGGCAAAGCCATGGCGCGCCAGTAGTCGCTGATGGCGGTGTCAAAGTACATCAAATAATGCGCGTTAAAGACGATTTTTTGCATGTCCACCTCCGCCCAGCGAACGCGTAGGCGGTGGCTGAAACGGAAGTCTTGGCGAGTGGGATTCTGGTTCATAGCCTGTGTGTTCATAGTCTTTATGTTAGCAAAATTGACTGTGCGCAAAAGTCCACGTGGCGACTTCTGCTAGGCTTGGAGCTTATGCCACGTAAGTCCATCATGTCTCAAGCCACCGTCGTCTTCCTGCTAGCCCTACTCATGGGCGTTCAGCCCGTCACTACCGATATGTATTTGCCGGCGCTGCCTGCTATTTCAGAGGCTTTCAAGGCCACGATGGCGCAAGCGCAGTACACCTTGTCAGCACTTTTGCTGGCTTTTGGCGTCTCTCAGCTGTTTTGGGGGCCGTTGTCAGACCGCTTTGGCCGCAAACCAATTTTGCTGATTGGCTTGTCGCTCTACACTTTGGCTGGCGTGGGCTGCGCTTGGGCTGATTCAATAGATCTTTTAATCAGTTGGCGCATTGCACAAGGCGTGGCCATGGGCGCAGTGGTGATGTGCGGGCGCGCTTTGGTGCGTGATTTGTACGCGCCCATTGACGGCGCACGCGTCATGTCCAAAGGCTTAACGGGCTTAGGCGTGATTGCCTGTATCAGCCCAACGATTGGCGGCTTTCTTTCTGGCTACTCTGGTCCTAAAGCCACCTTACTTGGCTTGGCAGTTTTTGGCGCTTTTTCGCTGCTGATGATGGTGACCCAGTTCAAAGAGAGCATTCCGCACAAAAATCTACGCGCTTTGCAACCCGTGACTTTGCTAAAAACATGGGGAACGATTGCTAGAAACCCTGTGTTTTTGACCTATTCCGCACTGACTTCAGCCACTTTTGGGGCGCTTTTTACGTTTTTGGTCACTTCGTCATTCGTTTTTATCAAGCTGTTTGGCCTTTCAACCACTGAATATGGCATGGTCATGTTCGGTATGTCGGCTTTCTATATTTTTGGGACTTTTTTATGCCGATGGCTGCTGGGCAAGTACGGCATTCAACGTGCGGTGGCTATTGGCGGCGGTATTTCACTGCTGGGTGGCAGCCTGATGGGTACCTTGGCGCTGACTGGTATTCATAGCTATTTGGCCGTCATGCTGCCCATGTATTTGACGGCTGTTGGCCATGGCATTCATCAACCCTGTGGTCAAACCGGTGCGATTGCACCTTTTGCCCAAGCGGCCGGCACAGCCTCAGCGGTGAACGGTTTTGTGATGATGGTGGTGGCTTTTGCCACTGGCGCATGGCTCAGCCAGCACTTAGATGGCAGCGCCCTACCTTTGGCCATCGGCGTATGGTTTTGGACTGCCGCTGTGGCCTTGATTGCTTGGACGGCGGTGCAAAAGTACGGCAATACAGCTGAAAGTGCCAAACATGCATGAGGTTTTGCCGAATCAACTTCCCACTTGCATCGCCTTGGCGGGGCCGACCGCCTCTGGCAAAACGGCTGCAGCGTTTGCTATAGCCAAAAGGTGGCCGGTGGAGATCATCAGCGTCGACTCCGCCTTGGTCTACCGTGGCATGGACATTGGCACCGCCAAGCCCACCCCAGCTGAACTGGCCACTGTGCCACACCATTTGATTGACATTTGCGACCCGCTGCAGCCCTACTCTGCCGCGCAATTTGCTGCCGATGCCAAACGCTTGATGATTGACATCACCGCGCGTGGCAAGCTGCCGCTGCTGGTGGGCGGTACGATGCTGTACTTCAAAGCGTTGTTTGAGGGGCTGGATGACATGCCCCGCGCAGACCCAGCCATCCGCGCTGCGCTGGAAACAGAGGCCGCCA
>JAYVSU010000144.1:0-11533 GCA_043775055.1 Polaromonas sp. | reverse complement strand
GCCTTCAACGCTCTACAAAAAGCCAAAAAAGAAGGTGTCACCATCGTTTCAGTTGACGGTGGTTGCCAAGGTATCAAAGACACCGCCAAAGGCGTGATTGCTGCAACATCACAACAATACCCGTTGAAGATGGCATCAATGGGCGTTCAAGCCGGTGTTGATTACGCTAAATCAGGCAAAAAAGCTACAGGTTATGTGGACACTGGGGTGACTTTGATTGCTCTTAAAGCGGTCAAAGGTGTTGATAGCAAAGACACCAAAGTAGGTACTGAGCTTTGCTGGGGTAAGAAATAAGTCGCAGACTTGTTTCACTTGCGTGATTGACATGCCGCTGGGCTTTGTCGATCACAAACTCGAAGGTGGCTAGATAGCAGCCTTCGAGTGTATTGGCTTTCTTGCTCCTTTTTTCTCATTTCTTGACCCATTTTTTTGACTCAACCACTATGTCTACGTCTTCACCACCTAAGCCAGCTCGCCACATTCCTTGGGGCGCTCTAGGGCCATGGTTGGCCTTGCTCGCAACCTGCACTTTCTTTGCCACACAAGCTGATCGGTTTTTATCTGGAGAAAACCTCTCTTTGGTTTTGCAGCAAGTGATGGTGGTAGGTGTATTGGCCATTGGTCAAACCTTGATTATTTTGACCGCAGGCATCGATTTGTCGTGTGGCATGGTGATGGCGCTTGGTGGCGTGGTGATGACCAAATTTGCTGTGGATTATGGCTTGAATCCCTACCTTGCTATTGGTTGTGGCTTGGCGGTGACCACAGCTTTTGGCTTGCTCAATGGCTTGCTGATTACCCGCGTCAAGCTCCCAGCTTTTATTGTGACCTTGGGTACTTTGAACATTGCTTTCGCCATCACGCAGATTTACTCCCAAGCGCAAACGGTAACTGATTTGCCTCCGACATTGACTGCTTTGGGCAACACCTTCAATTTAGGCAGCACCGAAGTGGGCTATGGCACTGTCGTCATGATTGGCCTCTATTTACTGGTTTGGTTCATGTTGCGTGAGTCAGCACCTGGTCGTCATATTTACGCGGTTGGAAACAGTCCTGAAGCAGCTCGCTTGACGGGTATTCCTGTAGACCGAGTGCTGTTGGGTGTGTATGCCCTGGCTGGGTTGTTTTACGGTATCGCGGCCTTGCTGTCTGTGGCGCGTACTGGTGTGGGCGACCCGCAAGCGGGTCAAACGGAGAACTTAGACGCCATCACCGCCGTAGTCCTAGGCGGTACCAGTTTGTTTGGTGGACGCGGGATTATTTTAGGCACCTTGGTGGGTGCGGTGATTGTGGGCGTGTTCCGCAACGGCTTGACCTTGATGGGTGTTGCCTCAGTCTACCAAACCTTGATAACCGGTATTTTGGTTATTTTGGCGGTGGCTGCTGACCAAATGTCCCGCAAAGGAGCACGTTAATGAATGCTTCTAACGCTTCATCTGTGAACAATGCGCCTCTGCCTCCTTTGGTGATGCAGGCCAAAAACATTGTCAAACGTTATGGTCAAGTCACGGCCTTGGATGGTGTTGATTTTGAACTTCGTGCAGGTGAAATTTTGGCAGTCATTGGCGACAATGGCGCTGGAAAATCATCGCTCATCAAGGTTCTATCGGGCGCCGTCACGCCAGATTCCGGTGAGATGCTGCTTGATGGCAAATTGGTTCACTTCCGCTCGCCGATGGACGCACGCCGCGCAGGCATTGAAACCGTCTACCAAGACTTAGCCGTTGCGCCAGCCATGAGCATTGCTGAAAATCTTTTTCTAGGCCGTGAAACTTTACGCCCTGGTATTTTTGGCAAAGTTTTCCGCTTGGTCGACAAAGGCAGCATGCTCAAAGAAGCTGTGCGGCATATGAATGAACTCAAGATTGGTATCCGTTCAATGACGCAAGCTGTAGAAACGCTATCTGGTGGCCAACGCCAAGGTGTGGCGGTTGCTCGTAGCGCTGCTTTTGCGCAGCATGTGGTCATCATGGACGAGCCAACAGCCGCATTGGGAGTTAAAGAGGGCAATATGGTGCTGGAATTGATTCGCCGTGTGCGAGACAAAGGGTTGCCCGTTATCTTAATCAGTCACAACATGCCGCATGTTTTTGAGGTGGCTGATCGCATCCATATTCAGCGTTTAGGTCGTCGCGCTGCAGTAGTCGACCCTAAGAAAATCAGCATGTCTGACACCGTTGCCGTCATGACAGGTGCCAAACAAGTGAATGAACTACCAACAGAATGTCTTGCATAATATACGGATGAGCTTTGACAAAGACAATCAGACGACTGCAGCGGACGCCCATCTGCGCCCGCGCGGCTCCAACCAGACGGGTATGCGTCAGTACAACGAGCGCGTGGTATTGCAGGCGATTCGCTTACACGGGCCTACGCCCAAAGCGGATTTAGCTCGGCTGACGCATCTGAGTACACAAACGGTCTCCATCATCATTAACCGACTTTTAGAAGACGAATTGGTGATTAAGCTCGAGCCGCAGCGTGGCAAAGTGGGGCAGCCTTCTGTTCCTATTGCCTTGAATCCTGATGGTGCATTTTCCATCGGCATCAAAATTGGACGTCGTGGCACGGACGTGTTGCTGGTAGATTTCACCGGCCATGCGCGTCAACGGCACAGTTTTAATTATGCATTCCCAGACCCAAGCACTGTGTTTGCCGCGATTGAGCAAACCATCAACAGTTTGCTTGCTGGTCTTGGCGCGTTGAGCAGTCGTTTGCATGGCGTCGGTGTTGCAGCACCTTTGTCGCTAGGCGGTTGGCATACCTTGCTGGGTTTAAGTGCGGAGCAAACGCGCCAGTGGGACGATGTGGACATTGCAGGGCGTATCGCTGCCATGACGGATTTACCAGTGACCTTCGTCAAAGATACAGCGGCGGCTTGTGTCGCGGAATTGGTGGCGGGGCGTGGTCGCAGTATTCAAAATTATTTGTACGTCTTTGTCTCTACCTTCATCGGTGGCGGGTTGGTGTTAGACAGTCATTTGCGTCCTGGCTGGCAGGGGAATGCGGGAGCCTTGGGCTCCTTGTCTATACGTGCCAGTGACACATCAGGCACAGGTCTGCCGCCACAGGTACTTAGTACGGCTTCGTTGTTCAATTTGGAGCGCCGCTTTACGCAAGCAGGTTTAGATGCCGCTGCCATTTTTGATGAACGTGCTACGCAAGGTGCTTGGGCGGAGCATACCGAAGCGTGGCTACAAGACGCTGCGCCTGCGATTGCCTTGGCGATTCACAGTGCTGCTTGTCTGCTCGATGTGGAGGGTGTGATCATTGACGGCTCTTTTTCACGCTCGCTCTTGCAATCGCTTTTAGCGCACATGAAAACGGCGCTGGATGGATACGACTGGGAAGGCGTTAGCCGTCCAGGCATATTGGCTGGCACCATAGGCTCGGATGCCCGTGCGATTGGTGGCGGTTTGCTGCCGCTTTACATCAACTTCGCACCAGATCAAGATTTGTTTTTGAAGCTGGCCTAAGTTTGTGCAGCTCGAATCTAGCTGAGTTTTTTCACTAAAACTTGGCTCTTACGGTCCCAGTTGTACTTGCGTTTACGCGCTTCGGGCAGCCAATCGGGGTCAACTTGCTTGAAGCCGCGTTTGATAAACCAGTGCATGGTGCGCGTCGTCAGCACAAAAATACTGTCTAACCCAGCTGCCTTGGCGCGTTGCTCAATGCGTTTCAGCACCCGTTCGCCATCACCTTGACCTTGCACATGCGGTGACACCGTCAGCGCCGCCATCTCGGCCGTTTTAGACTCTGGGTAAGGGTAAAGCGCAGCGCAGGCAAAAATAATGCCGTCGTGTTCGATGATGCTGTAGTTATTGGCATCGCGTTCAATTTCCGTGGGGCTGCGTTTGACCAAGGTACCGTCTTTCTCAAACGGTTCAATCAATTGCAAAATACCGCTCACATCGTCGGCGGTGGCTTCACGCAAGCTCTCTAACTTCTCGTCCACCACCATGGTGCCAATGCCATCATGCACATAGACTTCAAGCAGCAAAGCACCATCCGTTGCAAACGGCAAAATGTGGCTACGCTCAACGCCTGCAACACAGGCTTTGACGCAATGTTGCAAATAGAACGCCGTATCCGTTGGTTGGCTCGGCAAAGGTAAGCTCGCCAGCATTTTTTGTGCGGCAGCCAAAGGCAGTTCAGTATCAATCGGGTTGTCTTCACCCTCGGGTTCGCTTGGTTGCATGCGAATCCCCGGAATTTCTGTCAGAAAAATTAGCTTATCGGCCTGCAGTTCAATCGCCACAGACGTTGCAACCTCTTCCATCGTCAAGTTAAACGCTTCGCCCGTTGGAGAGAAGCCAAATGGCGACAGCAGTACCATGGCCCCAAAGTCCAGAGTTTTGGCAATGCCCGCAGTGTCGACCTTGCGCACCAAACCTGAATGCTGAAAATCCACCCCATCCACAATCCCTACAGGTCGTGCGGTGATGAAGTTGCCTGAGATAACCCTGACGGTGGAGCCCGCCATCGGGGTATTCGGCAATCCTTGGCTAAATGCAGCCTCAATTTCGTAGCGCAATTGGCCTGCCGCCTCTTGAGCACAATCTAACGACACTTCGTCGGTTATACGCATGCCATGCGAGTAACGCGGCGTGTGGCCTTTGGCTAAAAGTTGCTCATTCACTTGTGGTCTGAAGCCGTGTACCAGCACCACTTTCACGCCCATGCTTTGAATCAGCGCCAAATCTTGCGCAATATGCTGCAATTTGCCGGCCGCAATGGCTTCGCCCGCAATGCCTACTACAAAGGTTTTACCTCGGTGCAGATGGATGTACGGCGCTACGGAGCGAAACCAGGGGACGAAAGTGAAGTTGAATACGGTAGACATCCCCGTATTTTGCTCTAAATTTGGGCGATTTCTGGCAAAGCCGCACCCCGAGCCAACACCCGCTGCCAGCGCATCTTAGCTTCTGGCAGCAGCCATTGCACCCCAAAACGGGCGGTAGTGACTTTGTCTGCATACCAAGCATCTTGCGCTTTGGGCATGGCGACGCGTGCACTGCGTGCCCAAGCCCATGCCAGAAGGGTGAAGCCCAGTCCCCGCAAAAAATCATCGGCTACGCGAAGCGGCCATTCTGGGTCGGCATGGCGGCCTGCAACCAAAGCGCCCATGGCTTCTTTCGTCGCGGCAATTTGAGCGCTCAATCCGCAGGCAAACTCTTCCAGACCTGCTGCCGTGGAACAAAGTTCAGCTTCTTCTTCCAAAACAGCCAACAAGCCTAGAAGTTTCTCACCGCCGTCATCCATCACCTTGCGCTGCAGCAGGTCGATGGCTTGAATCTCATTCGTGCCTTCGTAAATCATGGCGATACGGCTATCACGTACCGTTTGTTCAATGCCGTACTCATGCACATAGCCGTAGCCGCCCCAAATTTGCAGTGCCTCGTTGGCGCCACGGTTGCCGTTATCGGTAAAAAAAGCCTTGGCTACGGGCGTGAGCAGGGCGACCAAGCCTTCGGCACGGGCGCGCTGGGCGGCGTCGGGGTGATGGTGCGTTTCGTCCAATAATTGAGCCGTCCAGTAAGCCATGACACGTTCGCCCTCCGTCAAAGCGCGCAAGCTCCACAGCGTGCGGCGCACGGCAGGGTGCTGCTCAATGGTTGCACTTCCTGCGTGCGTTCTGCCTTGTACGCGTTCTTTGGCATAGGTGTGGGCGTTTTGCTGCGCCATTTCCAAATGGCCCAAGCCTTGTAAACCCACATGCAGACGCGCTGAGTTCATCATCACAAACATCGCGGCCAAGCCTTTGTGTGGCTCGCCTACCAGCCATCCTTGTGCACCCTCAAAGCTCATGACGCAGGTGGCGCTGCCTTTGATCCCCATCTTTTTCTCAATGCCGTCGCAACGAATCTTGTTGCGCATGCCATCAGGCAAAAACTTGGGTGCCAGCATCAAGGACAGTCCTTTGCTACCCACGGGCGCGTCGGGCAGGCGGCACAGCACCAAATGCACGATGTTGTCGGTCATGTCTTGGTCGCCACCCGAGATGAAGATTTTGTTGCCAGAAATCAACCAGCTCGCGCCGTCTTCAGTCACCGGGCCGGGCTCGGCTTTGGAGCGCACTTGACCAAGGTCACTGCCAGCCTGTGGTTCGGTCAAATTCATGGTGGCCAGCCATTCGCCGCTGACGACTTTCTCCAAATAGCGTGCTTTGAGCGCGTCACTGCCGTGGGTTTTGATGCAGTCGTAAGCGCCGTGTAGCAAGCCGGGGTACATGGTCCAGCCGTGGTTGGCAGCAGCAATCATTTCGTTCAAAGGGGCATTGAGCAATGCCGGCAAGCCTTGGCCGCCATATTCAGGGTCGCAAGCCAACGCTGGCCAGCCGCCTTCTACAAACGCTTTGTAAGCAGCAGGATAGCCGTGTGGCGTGGTGACTTGGCCGTCCACCCATTTGCAGCCTTCCAAGTCAGCCGCACTGTTGATGGGGGCTAGCACACCAGACGCAAACTTGGCTGCTTCTTCTAAAATCTGGCGCGAGGTTTCAGCATCCAAACTTTCAAAAGCAGGCGTCTGCGCCCAATCTTTGGGTGCTTGCAGCACCTCTTCAATGACAAAGTGCATATCCCTCAAAGGAGCGTTGTAAGTCCACATCGTTGTCGTCTCGTATATTTATTGAAATAAGATTATAAAATATAACTATAAAAATGCCAAATAGCCACTTTTATCACCACAATATACTATATATTTAATAGCTACATAGTCAATAAATACGCCAGCTATGGCTGAATTTACCCTCCAATGGGGGAGCAAAGCTCAATCAAAGAACCTTCTGATGAGCGAACGTAGGCCACAATTTGGCCCCAAGGCTTGTCGACTGGCGGTTTGATGGCAACCGCGCCAGCTGCGATGGCTTTGGCGTAGGCCGTCGGCACGTCTTCGGTCACAAAAGCCAATTCAACGCCCAGTGGCGGAGTTGCAGGATCAGTTTTTTGATACGCGCCGCCCAAGTTCAAGTAACCCATAGCATGAGAGGCGAAAGCCAATACCGTAGCACCGGTTTCCAACTCCCCGTACTCGCCAGATTCATGCAAAAAGCGGGTTTCAAAACCAAAAGCGTCTTGATAAAAGCGCAGCGTGTCCACCACAGAGGCGACGTAAACAATGGTGTAGCCGAATTTCATAGGATTCCTTCGTTTTTTAAGCGACCCGAGCACGACTTGCATGCGCGTCGGGGCATTTTCAAATCTTAGCAGCGTGCAATACGCCTTCAGTACAAGAAGCGCCTGCGAATTGAAACAACTTGTGCTGCGGTCCATGTTCTGTTGACCTGTATCAAAACTTCAAGTCGAGGCCCATGCCATGCTAGCGGCAACTATGGGAGAATCAAGATGACTAAAGTGAGCCTACGGATTATTCGCGAAGAACATTTGGCGCTATCTGCCATGCTGCGTTCATTGGGCATGATGGTCGAGCGTGGCCCCGCAAAAGATGCCGAAAACTTCTTTGATGTGCTGCGAGCCATGCTGTTTTACATTGACGAGTTCCCCGAGCGATTGCATCACCCGAAAGAGTCAGATTTACTGTTTCCCCGCGTGGTGCGCTTGGCACCCGAGACTTTTGACACAGTCGTACGCTTGGAAAAAGACCATACCAACGGCGAGTTTGCGGTGCGCGAATTGCAGCACTTGCTACTGGCTTGGGAGTTATTGGGTGAGTCCAGGCGAGCGGTATTTGAAACCGCAACTAAAAAATACATTACTTTTTACTTAGAGCACATGCGCTTGGAAGAGGCTGTTATTCTGCCGGCAGCGCAGCGCGTGCTTGACGAGCAAGATTGGGCCGCTTTGGATGCCGCTTTTGCCACCAACTGCGACCCTTTGACCGGTAAATACCCGCGCGACGCGACCTATGACCGGCTTTTTACCCGCATCGTCTCAATGGCACCTTCACCGATTGGTGTCGGTGCCGCTTAAGTCCACAGTAAAAACTCTTAAGCCAGAGCCGGGTAGTCTGTATAACCTTTTGCGCCGCCACCGTAAAACGTGGCGCGGTCGGGCTTGTTCATGTCAGCCCCCTCGCGCAAGCGGCGGGTGAGGTCAGGGTTGGCGATGAAAGGGCGGCCAAAGGCGACCAAATCAGCGCCTTCCGCCAAAGATTGACTGGCCAAGGCGCGGTCTAAACCATTGTTCACCATCCAGGCACCTTTGCCGCCAGCTTGCTTGTAAGTAGCATGCAGTGCAGCATAGTCAAAGGGTGCGTCGCCTTGTGTAAAGTCCCGCGCTGCGCCCGTTGAGCCTTCAATGATGTGCAAAAACGCCAAGTTCAGTGGTGCCAGCTGCGCAACTACATACTCAAACAAGGGCTTCGGCTGCGGGTCATACGCATCGTTGGCAGGGGTGACAGGCGATAAACGCAGGCCGACGCGGTCGCCGCCAATCTCTTGCGCTACGGCAGTCATCACCTCGACCAGCAGGCGGGCGCGGTTTTCAATGCTGCCGCCATAGGCATCGGTGCGCGTGTTGGAGCCAGAGCGCATAAATTGATCCAGTAAGTAGCCGTTGGCGGCGTGCACCTCGATGCCGTCAAAACCTGCTGCAATGGCATTGCGGGCAGCGCGGCGGTAGTCGTTCACAATGCCGGGCAACTCGTCCAGCCGCAAAGCGCGCGGCATGGAGGTGTCTTCAAACGTCGGCACGCCGTCTCGAATCAACACTGTTTTTGTTTTAGCTTGAATCGCTGAAGGCGCGACCGGCGCTTGGCCATTGGGCTGTAAGTCGACGTGCGAGACTCGGCCTACGTGCCACAGTTGCACCACTATCTTGCCGCCTGCAGCGTGGACGGAATCTGTGACTTTGCGCCATGCCGCGACCTGCTCGTCGCTCCAAATACCCGGCACGTCTGAGTAACCTTGGCCTTGGTGGCTGATGGCGGTGGCCTCGGTCACGATCAAACCGGCACCGTTTTTTGGGTCTGCGCGTTGGGTGTAATAAGTCACCATCAAGGGCGTGGGCAGGGCGTTCGGGGCGCGGTTGCGAGTTAGCGGAGCCATAACAACGCGATTGGCGAGTTGCATGCGGCCGACTTGGAGGGGTTCGAAAAGAGTGGTCATGTTAAATCGTCATCTTGTTAGGAGTAGGTGCTAGGTATTTGAAGACAGTATTACTCAAAGCAATGACTCATTTGCTCAAAATCTAAGCTGTTAGACACACAGGCGACATCACACAAAGTTTAGTTTTTGGCTGACGCCTTGCTCGGCAGCGTAAAACTGAAGGTCGAACCTGTTCCGAGCTCGCTTTCTACTGAGACCATGCCACCATGGGCTTCTGTGAACTTCTGCACAATGGCCAGGCCCAAGCCCGCACCATCGTCGCGCTCGGCGTCTGTTTCGCCCTTGTTGAAGATCTTTTGCTGCATATCCTCAGGGATGCCCAGACCGTTGTCGCTCACCCAACAGGCGATGCCGCAGTCGTCCGCCAGGTTTTTAGCACCAATGGTGATAACGCTATTCGGCGCGTATTTCACCGCGTTGGCGACCAAGTTTTGCAAAATACGCCGCAGTAAATTGGCATCGGCGTAAACCACGAGGTCATCTGGAACACGGTTGACGATGCGCGTGTCAGCCGACTCTGACACCAGCGCAATGTCATCCACCAGCGCCTCGACCAGTGGCCACAGGTCAAACAAGCGTCGCTCCAGGTGTATGCCGTTGTCCGCTTCAAGATGCGTGTTCTCTTCAAGCACTTTTTGCACCAATCCTTCAAGCTGTTGAACACTGCGGCGAAGTGATTTCAGCATTTGCGCCGCATCTTCGCCATAACCGCGTTTGGGGAGCGATTGTTCCAGTACACGGCCCGCCAAAGAAATGGCAAACAAAGGTGTTCGCAGGTCATGCGCGACAAACGCAAGATACTCTTGCCGCCGTTGTTTCACTTCAAGTGCTTGTTGGGTGGCGTAAGTTTCCAAGGCCAAACCAATGGCATGGTCAAACACCCGGTTGATCACATGAAACGGCTTGCCCTGCAACTTGATGTCGTTTTTGGTTGCCAAGTCGTGCAGGCAACCACGCAAAATGTTGTACTCGGCCACCACTTCTTGAATATCAAAAGCTTCCTGCAAACGTTGCAAACCATGTGCGGGTGGGCTTTCCTCAAGCAGAACTTCTGGAATCGTTAATTCAGAGTTTGATTTCAGTTCAGTCGCCAACTCATCCAACAGGCTGGGCATATGGTCGTTCAGCGTCGGTGTATCCAAGTGCTGTGCAGAAGGCAGCTCCCGAACCTGTAACCGCCATTGCGAGAGTAAAGTTTGCCGCTCTTGTTTGATGAGAGCTGCCAGTTTGTTCAAATTTATCATGAGCGTACTTTATACCCGAAGTAACGCTCTTGGCGCTACCTTCAAGGCCACACCTTGCTAAAGTACGACATATTAACGACAGATAAAATTAGCAGCAAATATTTGCTATGTTTTTAATAGCAAACTAATCAATAAATACGCCGACTATAGCCAAATATAAGCTATTTTTCGGTTCGTAAGGCTAATCCAGTCCAAATACCACCTGCCAGGTCAAGGCAGCCAAACAGAATCAGCGCAGGGCCCACAAAACCCAATGCTACCAAGCTCGCAAAAGCTGCAAAGGTAAACACTCGTGTGTACACGGTAGCGACAAAAAAGGCTTTGGCCTCGCATTTTGCAGCGTACCAGTAGTAAACGCCCACATTGAAGGCCAGAACCCCGACGACGCGAATCCAGACTTCAGAGGTTGGCGCGATGCCCACGATGTTGAGCAACATATTGGGCGCAAACATCAGGTTCAGGCCAGTTAGCAGGGCGTAAATGCCGAAGACTTTGACCGTAAATGCAGATTTTGACATGATGGCTCCTTGTGCAATTCAATCAGCTAGGCTGAATTTTTGCAATGTACCACTGCTTCTGATGTTTGACTAGCGGTATTCTCTTTCCCGAATCCACTTGGTCGCAATCCATTTTTCACCCTCAATGACGGGAGAGCCGCCGTGCAAGGTGCTGGGGTCCACTTGGCCCTGTGAGTTGAAGTATGAAAAGTAAAGCGCCGAGCCCTTTTTAGGGTAGACGCTCAAATTCAGACTCGGGAAAACCGTTGCGCCACCCGCTGTCACGTTGTTCAAGTACATGACGATGGTGATAATGCGTTGCCCGCTTTGCGCGGTGTGGACGCGGCCCCCGTCGTTGTCTGGAAAGTAGTCAAAGTGCGGTCGATACTCGCCGCCATCGATGTAATTGAGGATTTGCAAACCCTCGCCGTTGACTATTGGCGTACCGGTTATTTCACTGATACGCGCTTCAATGGTCCGCACCAGCGCGTTTTTCCCAACAGGGAAGTAGGTGCCTTGGCTGGTGCGTTCTGCATGGCCGACGTTGCTGCCTGTTGCATCGTCCACCACTGTGGAGGTGGTCAGGCTGTCTTTGGAGAGTTCACACAATGCGTCGCATTCCGCGTGCGTCATAAAGTTGTCCAGCAGCACCACGTCGGGCGAGGCCATGCGCATGGCAATCTGCATGACTTGCCCATCTCGCGTGATAAGGGCGTTTTCATACTGAA
>JAYVSU010000143.1:0-20156 GCA_043775055.1 Polaromonas sp. | reverse complement strand
CAAAGGCGTTACCGTCGATTTCCCTTTGATTGGTGCCGATAAGAAGCACAGCCAAAAAATGCACAGCCTCAGCGAGCCACAGGGTTTGCACTCGTATGGCAACGAAGCAGATGCTGTGAATCAGCTACCCGGTGCTAACAGGTATTTATACGCGGGCTTGTCCGAAGCCATGGTGCGCTTTGCAGCGCGATTTGAGTATGCACGCACGGTAGAGGACGTGTTGGCACGTCGTTCTCGATTGCTGTTTTTAGACGCGGCATTGGCGGCTTCTTTGGGCGAGGCTGTGGCTCACATTTTGCAAGATGAAACAGGGCTTGACCCGCAGCTTGCCGCATTTTTAGACTTGGCTAAACACTACCAACACTTGCCGTAAATAGCGGTTTTTGCTTTACTTAATTTGCCACGCTAGCCGCTGAGGCAGCATCTAAAGCTTTTTTAGCAAACTCAGCGCGCAAGGCGCGCAGCTTTTCACGCGGGTCTTCTTTCGCCGTTGTTTTATCCAGTCCCATCTCGGCGATGAAGCGGCTGGGCAGGGCGGGGATCATCTCGCGGCCTTTTTTGCGGCGCTTGGTCCAACTCACTGCCAAGCTGCGCTGTGCGCGGGTGATGCCCACATACATCAAACGCCGCTCTTCTTGCAGACGCGTCGCCATGTCGTCATTGGCAGATTCATGCTCGATGCTGGAGCCGCCTAGCTCAGATGCAGCGACTGCACCTTTGTTTTTGTCATCGAGTTTGAAGGGCAACATGCCCTCGGTCACGCCGACTAACATTACATGTGGCCACTCCAGCCCTTTGGCGGCGTGCAGCGTAGACAATGTGACGACATTTTGGTCTTTCTCGCGCTCGCTGATGGTGGATAAAAGCGCTATCGTTTGCGCCACTTCAAGCAGGCTTTTCTTCTCGCTCGCAAGGCTTACACCCGCCGTATCGTCAATCTCACCACCACAGCGTTTGGCCATCCAATCGCAAAAATCCAGCACATTCGTCCATCGTGCTGCGGCTAGTGTCTCAGAGTCTTCACCATCGTACAGGTGCTTTTCGTAACCGATTTCTTTCAGCCAGTCTTTCAAGAACGCAGCGCAGTCTTCAACGCCACTCGTTTGGCTGGCGCGATATTCCAAGTCGTTGATGTAGCGCCCAAACTCATGCAAGCTGCCAACAGCGCGGGTGCTGACCACGGCGTTGAGGGACGACAAAAACAAGCCCTCAAACAAACTCACTTTGTAGCTGCTGGCAAAGCTGCCCAATTGCTGCAAGGTTTGGTGGCCAATGCCGCGTTTGGGCGTGGTGATGGCGCGCATAAAGGCCGGGTCATCGTCGTTGTTGACCCAGAGCCGGAACCAAGCGCACAGGTCTTTGATTTCTGCACGATCAAAAAAACTTTGGCCACCTGATACTTTGTACGGGATTTGCGCCTTGCGCAGCGCTTTCTCAAAAGTTTTTGCTTGATGGTTGGCGCGGTACAAGATTGCAAAGTCTTTCAGCTCTTTGTATTGCTGCACAGGCGCAGAGCCAGCTGTACTGGCCAGCACTTCCGTACCCGCACGCAAAGATTGAATACGGGCAACAGCGCGTTCGGCTTCGTGTTCTTCGGTGTCGGCATCGACGACACGCACCGGTTCGCCTTCGCCCAAATCGCTCCACAAGTTTTTCGGGAAGAGCTTGGGGTTGGGGCCTATGACGTTGTTGGCCGCCCGCAAAATCGCACTGGTGGAGCGGTAATTTTGCTCGAGCGTGATGACTTTGAGTGTCGGGAACTCTATCGGCAGTTTCTTCAAATTATCTAGCGTCGCTCCGCGCCAGCCGTAGATGGATTGGTCATCGTCACCCACCGCCGTGAAACGCGCTTTGCTGCCCACCAAGAGCTTCAACACCTCGTACTGCGTGGCGTTGGTATCTTGGTATTCGTCTACCAACACATGGCCCATTTGAGCTTGCCATTTTTGGCGCACGTCCTCATGGTTTTGCAGCAGTTTGAGCGGCAAACCAATCAAATCGTCAAAATCCACCGCTTGAAAAGCCGTTAATCGCTCCTCGTAGCTCGCCATCACTTTGGCGATAATGCGTTCGTTATCATCCTTGGCTTGCAACAACGCCATTTCAGCATTCAGCCCTGCGCTTTTCCAACTGCTGATGACCCATTGCCACGAGCGGGCCGTGGCTGCATCCACGCTGCCACCGGCATCTTTCAAAATACTGGTGATGTCGTCGGTGTCCAAAATCGAGAACTGCGGCTTCAAGCCCATCACAGCGCCGTCTTGCCGCAACATGCGCACACCCAGTGCGTGGAAAGTGCAAATCACCACATCTTTTGCGGCTCTGCCAATCAGCTGCCTCGCCCGCTCACGCATCTCGGCGGCAGCTTTGTTGGTAAAGGTGATGGCCGCAATGTTCTTTGCCGGCATGCCGCTGTCAATCAAACGCCCAATTTTGTGCGTAATCACCCGAGTTTTGCCCGACCCCGCGCCCGCCAACACCAAGCATGGGCCGTGCATGTAGTTCACCGCTTCTTGCTGTGCTAGGTTGAGGCCGTGGGAAGTAGGGGAGGACATTAACGAAAAAATGCTCAGAAAGGAAAAGACGCGCAATCATAACGGCTAGCGAATGCGTCATTTTCCCAATAAGCGACACTTTATGGTGCTCAACGCATAGCACTAAAACAAATCAGCGTGACTTCCCGTTGCTTCTAAATAAAGCGTTTCAACACCCTCCGCGTCTTTGCCTTTTTTGTAAATTAGCAGCCAGTCTGGCTCGATATGACAATCCCTCAAACCTGCCCAATTTCCGACTAGCGCATGGTCACGGTTTTTCTCTGGCAGTGGCGTATCTTGGCGAAGTAGGTTAATCAGAGCGCTTAACTTTTTAAGGTCTTTGCCTCGTTTCTGCATCAACGCAAATTCTTTTTTGAAAGAGTTTTTGTAAACAAGCTGACGCATTATTTTTCATTATTTTTGCAAGTCAGCAAACAAAGTCTCAACGGAATCAAAGGGTTGCGAATAGTCATGACTCTTCAAATTTTTGGCAGTTGCCGCGTTCGGAATATGCTCAATAGGGAATGGAATGGACTTTGTTTGGCGAATTTGACGAAAAAACAAGCGTATGGCTTGGGCGGGTTTCAGGCCAAGCTCGTTCAAAACAGCGAATGTTTCCGCTTTTTCCGTCTCATCAAGCCGGAATTGGTACATGGTTGAGTTTGACATTTGCAAAGCTCCTAAAGTTAAACAATATGTAGTGACATTGTAGTGATTTATTGGCTTAAGTCAAATCACCTTATCACTCAATACCCCGCCCCATACGCCTCCAACCCCATAGCCACCACCGTCGCCACGTCTTGCCCGACGGATTCTTTGAATTCTGCCTCCGTTTGCGCTACCGCCGTCTCAAACGCGGCCAACCACAGCAGGCCGTCCGCCGTAAAGCGCACTACACGCACTCGTTTGTCGACCACATCGGCTTCTCGCGTCACCAAGCCCCACGCCTCGCATTGATTGACCAAATCGCCCATCGCCTGCTTGGTCACACCGGCGCTCTGCGCTAAATCTGACAAGCGCGCGCCCTCTAGGGGTACATGCCGCGTGATGTGGATGTGCGCCGCCGTCACTTGCCCACGCGCCGCGAGGTTGGACAGCGCCAGCGGCACGTCCATGTTGTGCGCCATCAGCGTCAGCACCCGCTCGTCAAAACGGCGCAGTGCGTGGCCGAGCAAGCGGCCTAAATGTGTTTGCCGCCAACCCAATGCGGGTGCGAGAAATTGCTCCTTTTTAACCATGCAACATAATAAATCAAGAGCAAATATTTAGTCAATTAAACTGACTAAAAAAAGCTTTATTTAATTTAAAAAGCTGATGTAAACTACTGTTCAAGCATCCAGTAAGTGCTGTATGCCAATACGAAATTTGCTGCGATGCAAACTGTTTCGTTTTTGTAACCTGATGATTATTAAGGGAAAAATATCATGGACATGGCCGTTAAAACTGCTCCAGCAACATCCGCGCAAAATACTGCCGCCAGCGCAGAAAAAGCCAAGGCACTGCAAGCTGCACTCGCTCAAATCGAGAAACAATTCGGTAAAGGTACCATCATGCGCTTGGGTGAAGGCGAGGTGATTGAGGACATTCAGGTCGTCTCCACCGGCTCTTTGGGCTTGGATATTGCCTTGGGCGTAGGCGGCTTGCCACGCGGCCGTGTGATTGAAATTTACGGCCCTGAATCATCTGGTAAAACCACGCTGACCTTGCAAGTGATTGCCGAAATGCAAAAGCTGGGCGGCACTTGCGCGTTTGTGGACGCCGAACATGCTTTGGACACCCAATATGCGCAAAACCTCGGCGTCAACCTGCAAGACATGCTGATCAGCCAGCCCGACACTGGCGAACAAGCCTTGGAGATTGTGGACAGCTTGGTGCGCTCTGGCGCGGTCGATTTGATCGTGATTGACTCGGTGGCGGCGCTGACGCCCAAAGCCGAGCTGGAAGGCGAAATGGGCGACAGCTTGCCCGGCCTGCAAGCCCGTTTGATGAGCCAAGCGCTGCGCAAACTTACCGCGCACATCAAAAAGGCCAATTGCATGGTCATTTTCATCAACCAAATCCGCATGAAAATCGGCGTCATGTTCGGCAGCCCTGAGACAACCACTGGCGGTAATGCGCTGAAGTTTTACGCCTCGGTGCGTCTCGATATTCGCCGCATCGGCACTATCAAAAAGGGTGACGACGCGATTGGTAACGAAACCCGCGTCAAGGTGGTTAAAAACAAGGTCGCACCACCGTTCAAAACCGCAGAATTCGACATTTTGTTCGGCGCCGGTATCAGCCGGTTGGGCGAGGTGATTGACCTTGGCGTCACCGCTGGCGTGGTTGAAAAATCCGGTGCTTGGTATGCCTTCAAAGGCGAAAAAATCGGCCAAGGCCGCGACAATTCCCGTGAGTTTTTGAAAGAAAACCCAGATTTGGCGATAGAAATCGAAAACCAAGTCCGCGAGTCACTGGGCATCCCGTTGATTGCAGCCGCGTCAAACGTCGCCGCAGGCATGTCGGGCACGCCAGCAGAAGAGAAAAAGCCGAAAAAGAGCCGCGATTAAGTCAAATAACGCTTAAAAAGGCATTTTTAATGAAAAATATGGCTATAGCCGGCGTATTTATTCAATAGTTTGCTATGAATAATGTAGTAAAAACAGAGCCATCAGGTACGACTGGTTTCGCCATCTCACTCAAAGGCCGCGCTTTGCGGCTCTTGAGCGGCCGCGAATACTCTCGCGCTGAGCTGCTGAAAAAGCTCGCCCCGTTTGAAGAGCAACCCGGCGACTTGGTCAAAGCCTTGGACGAGCTGCAAGCCAAAGACTTCATTAACGAGCAGCGCGTGGTCGACTCGGTACTGCACCGCCGCAGCAGCAAACTGGGCGCAGCCCGCATCAAACAAGAGCTGCAAAGCAAGGGGCTAGACGCAGGCGCGGTATTGGATGCGGTCGATCTGCTCAAAAGCACAGAGCTTGAGCGCGCCAGAGAGGTTTGGCGGAAAAAGTTCAGTAAATCAAGGAGTTACGAAAATGCATATGCTGACTCGGAAGCCGCTACCGAACCCATTTCGCCTGCTGAGCGTGCCAAACAAATCCGTTTCTTGATGAGCCGAGGCTTCGGTGCAGAAACCGTTCGTCGTGTGATTGCAGGTGCACGTGAGTTGGGTGAAGCGGATTGAAAGCCTAAAACCCAGAAAATCGCTCAAAAACACCGAAATACAGGCTATTTTCGGCTATAGCCGCTGTATTTAAATAATAGTTTGCTATTAAAATTATAGCGTTAGAAGGCCGTAAACCAAACTATAAAACAAAGCAAACTTCGTTAAAGAAAATTTGCTTCAGTTAACAGTCTATTTGACGGGTTTAACGGGCGCGAAAGTGCCGGGATTCAGGGTACCAACTTCACTAATTGAAGCAACCATCTTTTGGAACTCAGGCTTTGTCCACATAACTTCCCAATCTTTAAAACTTTTCCAGCGAGAAACACCCACAAAGCTTGGCTGCGCATCGCCGTTGCGGTTTTCCATCAGCGCATTGTCAATGTGCCCTGGTTGTTTGCGAATGTAATCGCGTACTGCCGCCATTCGTGTCATCAATTCAGGCTTGGCAGCGGCGTTCTTGGCAGAAAATTGCATCACAGTTACCACTGTGCTGGGATCGTCAAGCGCTGGCGTTGCGGCGGCAGCTGACAAAGGTAATGCTATCGCTAAGGCTGCAATGGAGATGAATTTACGGAAAGTCATGGCAGGGCTCCTAAAAAATTTACGAGTCTGAATTTTATACGAGAAGCTTTACTGATCACTTGAATGCAAAGGGCGTTGAAAGGTGAGATTTTCGAGGTTTTTTGCGTTTTTGTAGGATGCCGACTTGCTGAAAATTTACAAACCCAACATCAACTTCAAATTCTGCACCGCCGCGCCGCTCGCGCCTTTGCCTAAGTTGTCCAAACGCGCTACCAACACGGCTTGACGGTAGGTGTCGTTGCCGAAAACGCGCAATTCCATCTTGTTGGTGTTGTTCAGCGCCAAGGCGTCTAGTTTGGCGACATCTGCAGTCGGAAGCACGGAAACCCATGCATCTGCACCGTTGGATGTCGCGTAATGCTTAGCCAAAGCCGCGTGCAGGTCTGCAACGGCCGGTTTGCCGGGTAATTGGTCTAAATGCAGGGGGATCTGCACCAACATGCCTTGCGCAAAGTTGCCGACGGAGGGCACGAAGAGTGGACGGGTACTCAGGCCGCCGTATTGCATGATTTCAGGGATGTGTTTGTGGGTTAAACCCAGTGAATACAGCTCAAAAGCAGGGGCTTCGCCTTTAATTCCTCCGCTTTCATAGGCTTCTATCATGCTGCGGCCGCCGCCAGAGTAGCCGCTGACGGCGGGAATGCTCAGGGCGTAGTCTTTGGGGAGCAAGCCGGCGTCTACCAAGGGGCGAATCAGCGCAATTGCACCGGTGGCGTAGCAGCCCGGGTTGGCGACGCGGCTGGAGGCGGCGACCAATTTGCTTTGAGCAGCGTTCAACTCAGGAAAGCCGTACACCCAGCCAGCTGTGACACGGTGGGCGGTGGAGGAGTCGATGATTTTCGGCTTCTTGCCTGTCAAACCATCAATCATGGCAACAGAGTCGCGTGCTGCATCGTCGTGCAAACACAGCACCACCAAATCAGCTTGCGCCATCAAATCGCGCTTGGCGGCAGCGTCTTTGCGCAGCTCCGGGGCGATGCTGAGCATCTCAATCTCTGGCATGGTAGTGAGGCGTTCGCGAATTTGCAGACCGGTTGTACCGGCTTCGCCGTCAATGAAAACTTTATGGCTAGTCATGGTTTTAAATATGGGTTTTTAGCTGTTTAAACGGGTTTAAAGACGTATTTGTAAGGGAATCAATATGGTTTACGGGATAAAACATAGGTAATTTCCGTAACTGTAAGGTAAATGTTATTTTGGTGCAATGCAGCATGTTACAGTCCGACTTGGAAATTCTGCGCCAAGCAGATGTTGCCGCTGAGCCATCTGCTGGGTTTAAATCATTCAATTTTGAGAGAGCCTCATGAAAATTCACGAGTACCAAGGCAAGGAAATCTTGCGTCAATTCGGCATTCCAGTGCCACGCGGCATCCCTGCATTCACGGTGCAAGAAGCCGTTGAAGCGGCACAAAAGCTTGGCGGCCCAGTGTGGGTGGTCAAAGCGCAAATCCATGCCGGTGGCCGTGGCAAGGGCGGCGGCGTCAAGTTGGCGCGCTCCATTGATGAAGTGAAAAAAATCGCGGGTGAAATTTTGGGCATGCAGCTCATCACGCACCAAACTGGCCCTGAAGGCCAGAAAGTCCGCCGCTTGTTGATTGAAGACGGCGCTGACATCAAAAAAGAATACTACGTTTCTGCCGTCACTGACCGCGCAACACAACGCGTCGCGTTCATCGTCTCCTCTGAGGGCGGCATGGACATTGAGCACGTGGCTGAAGTGACGCCTGAAAAAATCATCACCGAGTTTGTCGACCCAGCTTTGGGTTTGACCGACGCGCAAGCCAAGAAGCTGTCTGACGCGATTGGCGTACCAGCAGCATCCACCGCCCAGTGCGTGGACATCTTGCAAAAGCTGTACAAGGTCTACATGGACACCGACGCATCGTTGGTTGAAATCAACCCAATGATTCTTGAAGGCAACGGCGGCGTGAAAGCCATCGATGCGAAGTTCAACTTTGACGCAAATGCTTTGTTCCGTCACCCAGAAATCGTTGCTTTGCGCGATCTGGACGAAGAAGATCCAGCTGAAGTCGAAGCCAGCAAGTTTGACCTGGCTTACATCAGCTTGGACGGCAACATTGGCTGTTTGGTCAACGGCGCGGGTTTGGCGATGGCGACCATGGATACCATCAAGTTGTACGGTGCCGAGCCCGCCAACTTCTTGGACGTGGGCGGCGGCGCTACTCCTGAGAAAGTCACTGAAGCTTTCAAAATCATGTTGAAAAACCCCAAAGTGAAGGCCATCATGGTCAACATTTTCGGCGGCATCATGAAGTGTGACACCATCGCCACAGGCGTGATTACCGCTTGCAAAGCCACCAACCTCAGCGTGCCATTGGTTGTGCGCATGAAGGGCACCAACGAAGAGTTGGGCAAGCAAATGTTGAAAGACTCTGGCCTGCCCATCATCAGCGCCGACAGCATGGCTGAAGCGGCTGAAAAAGTAGTTGCGGCGCTCAAATAAGCAGCGCCATTAGCTCAAGGAAACAACATGTCTATCTATATCAATAAAAACACACGCGTTATCACCCAAGGTATCACCGGCAAAACGGGTCAGTTTCACACTGAAAAATGCCAAGAATACGCCAACGGTAAAGAGTGCTTCGTCGCGGGTGTGAATCCGAAAAAAGCGGGCGAGTCGATTTTCAACATTCCAATTTACGCGTCCGTTAAAGAAGCAGCTAAAGAAACTGGCGCAACGGTTTCCGTGATTTATGTGCCACCCGCTGGCGCTGCTGCGGCGATTTGGGAAGCCGTTGAGGCGGACTTGGACTTGGCAATTTGTATCACCGAAGGCATCCCTGTACGTGACATGCTCGAAATTCGTAACCGCATGCGCGCTAAAGAAGCTGCTGGCGGCAAAAAGACGTTATTGCTTGGCCCTAACTGCCCAGGTTTGATCACCCCTGAAGAAATCAAGATCGGCATCATGCCAGGCCATATCCACCGTAAAGGTCGCATTGGTGTGGTCAGCCGTTCGGGTACTTTGACGTATGAAGCGGTGGCGCAATTGACCGAAATCGGTCTGGGCCAATCTTCAGCAGTCGGTATTGGTGGTGACCCGATCAACGGTTTGAAGCACATCGACGTGATGAAAGCTTTCAACGACGATCCAGACACCGATGCTGTCATCATGATTGGCGAAATCGGTGGGCCGGACGAAGCTGAAGCCGCTATGTGGTGTAAGAACAACATGAAAAAACCAATCGTAGGCTTTATTGCTGGCGTCACAGCACCTGCCGGTAAACGCATGGGTCATGCCGGTGCGTTGATTTCTGGTGGTGCTGACACGGCTGATGCCAAGTTGGCAATCATGGAGGAATGTGGTTTTAAAATCACACGTAATCCATCAGAAATGGCGAAATTGCTCAAAGCGATGCTGTAAAAAAAGCTGTGCTGAACAGTTGGGCTAAGCCTGACTGTTTGGGGTATTTGGGAAGGCTCATTGTGGCTTTTACGTAGAGGCGCTTTCAACGAAAGCGCCTTTTCTTTGATAAGCTCGCAAATTCATAAAATAATTATTGGAGTCGACATGTTTTTCGGATTGGATATATCGTCCCCTATCTTTTGGAGTGCATTTGGCTCCATTGTTTTGGCAAATATCGTTTTGTCTGGCGATAACGCGGTGGTGATTGCCATGGCTGCGCGCACATTGAAGCCAGAACAGCAGAAAAAAGCGATTTTCTGGGGCAGTGCCGCTGCGATTGTGATGCGAATCTTGTTGACGATTGTGGCCATCCAACTGCTGACCTTGCCCTATTTGAAGTTGATTGGTGCTGCTTTATTGGTTTATATAGGCGTCGACTTACTCAAAGGTGGCGACGAAGGCGAGGGCCATGGCAAGCAAATCAATGGTATGTTGGCAGCTATACGAACTATTTTGATTGCCGATTTGGTGATGAGTTTGGACAACGTCTTGGCCGTTGCAGCCGCCGCTAAAGGCAATGTGCCTTTGTTGGTCTTGGGTTTATTGGTCAGTATCCCGTTAATTGTTTTCGGTGCCACACTGTTAACTAAAGTTATGGACCGGTTTCCGATTATCATCACCATTGGTGCAGCGTTACTTGGTTTCTTAGCCGGTGAGATGCTGTTGACGGATCCTGCCGTCGCAAGTTATTTTGGTGTGGCAAGCGAACAGACCGTGACCTTTGCAGGTGTTATTGGCGCTGTCCTGGTGGTCGCGCTTGGGGTGTGGTTGCAAAAGCGTAATAAGTCTGCAGCATAGTCTCAGTCCCTAGTGGGACGATGATTTTGATCATGTTGCTCAATTTGTAAAACAAGGCGTTATGGCAAAAATTATCGTTACCTTAGATGACAACCTGATCAAAGTCGTTCCGCTCAGTAAAGAACGGATGACGCTGGGCCGGCGTCCGTATAACGATATTGTTGTAGATAACTTGGCTGTTAGTGGCGAACACGCTGCCTTGCAAGCCATTGGCAATGAGTTCTACATTGAAGACTTAAACAGCACCAATGGCACTTACATCAATGGCAAAAAAATCAAACGCCAAATTTTGCAGGCTGGTGACGTCATTGAGATAGGCAAATATGCCATCAAGTATGCGCGTGATGTGGTGGATGCTAAAACAATAAAATCTGCAGCGGGTTCAGATGAAACGGCTGCCACAGAAAACGGGTTGACCGATGAAAAGCTCAATCTTTTTGAGCAAACACGGTTTGCAGAGGTTTACGTGGCGATCAAAATCTTGTCTGGCACATCCGTAGGTAAAGAGATGCCTTTGGTCAAGGTGGTGACGACCATCGGCAAGCCTGGTGAAGCGGTGATAGCCATTACCAAACGACCAAAAAGTTATGTGGTTGCGCACGTTGAAGGTGCGAACCGACCCATGCTCAATGGTGTAGCCTTTGGCATTGACGCGGTTCCCTTGAAAAATGGTGACATGTTTGAGCTGGCGGGCACTGCCATGCAATTTATCGAAAACTGAATGCGTTTTGCATTCGCCAGTTTTTCCGTAGCTTGAAAGTGAAGTTGTAAATTTCATGTACCTCATGCGATTTTTTGCCAAGCACTGGATAAGAATCGCCGTTTCCTTCGTTCCTTTGCTTTTGGCCTTGGGTCACGCTAGCGGTGTGATGCGCATCGGGTTTGTCCAAAGTTTAGACAACATCATCTATGACGCTAGGTTGCGTTTGACGATGCCCAAAACGCTGGATTCCAGGATTGTGATCGTCGATGTTGACGAGAAAAGCTTGTCTGAAGTCGGTCGCTGGCCTTGGAGCAGAGCCAAACTAGCTGAATTAAGTACCGAATTGCAAGACCGGCAGAAAGTAGCTTTACTAGGTTTCGATTTGGTTTTTGCAGAGCCTGACGATAGCTCTGGTTTGGCCAGCCTGAACAGACTTGCAACGCATGAGCTGCGCGGTGAGATTGGTTTTAAAAATCAACTTGCCAACCTCAGCAGCGCCCTTGATTACGATGCTTTGTTTGCAGCATCCTTGCGCAAGCATGCTGTTGTCTTGGGCTATTACTTCACCAGCGATCGTGGCGCGCGCACCAACGGTATCTTGCCTTCGCCTGTGATTGACGCCGATAAGTTAAACGGACGCCTTTTCCATGCAACACAATGGGACGGTTATGGCTCAAACATACAAAAAATAGCCCAAGCAGCACCACAAGCAGGCTTTTTTAACGCGGTTGCAGATGATGATGGCGTGGTGCGGGCGACGCCGTTGTTGGCGCAATATCAAAATCAATATTACGAATCTCTGGCTCTGGCCATGTACCGCGCAGCTATAGGGATGCCCGAGGTCACACCACGCTTTACCAGTGCTCAACCCGGCTCATTGATGGGGCAAAGCTTAGACAGCATCGTGCTTACCAGCGCGGGCAAAGCGCATGCACTGGCGGTTGATGACCGTGCCGCCGTTTTAGTCCCATTTCGCGGTTATGGCGGCGTCGGCGGTGGTTCATTTAAATATATCTCTGCGGCTGATGTGTTGGGCAAACGTCTAGATGCGGCTGAGTTGGCAGGGAAAATTGTTCTGATTGGCTCGACAGCCCCCGGTCTACAAGACTTGCGGGTGACACCAGTTGGGCAAACTTATCCTGGGGTTGAAACCCATGCCAATTTACTCTCAAGTATGCTCGATGGCCGATCCATTTACAAGCCTGATTACGCCATTGGATACGAGGTTGGCATGTTGCTTTTGCTGGGCCTCATCTTGATATTGGCTCTGCCCGCCTTAAGTGCCACCAATGCATTGGCGCTCAACGCCATGATGCTGGCCGCAGTTCTGAGTCTGAATTTTTATTTGTTTTTGGCCCACAGCATGGTCTTACCACTGGCTACTATGTTGTTGTTAATTTTGGCGACATACACTTTGAATATGAGTTATGGCTATTTTGTTGAAAGCCGTTCTAAGCGGGAGCTAACCGAACTTTTTGGCAGCTATGTGCCACCTCAGCTGGTTGAGGAAATGATGGCTAATCCCCAAGATCACACCATGAAGGCAGCCAGCAAAGAAATGACAGTGATGTTTTGCGACATGCGTGGATTTACGCAATTGGCCGAAGCGATGGAACCCACGCAATTGCAAGAAATGCTCAACGGGGTGTTTGGTCATTTAACCGAAGTGATTTTGAACCGTCGTGGCACCATTGACAAATACATGGGCGACTGCGTTATGGCATTTTGGGGCGCTCCCGTGGCAATGACCAACCATGCAGAACTCGCTGTACAAGCCGCCCTAGACATTACGCATGCTGTCACGCGCATCAATGAAGAGCATCGTGTCAAAGGATTTCCTGAAATTCATTTGGGTATTGGCATCAACACTGGCAACATGTGCGTGGGTGACATGGGCTCGTTCATGCGGCGCAGTTTCACTGTTGTTGGTGATGCTGTTAATTTAGCGTCGCGCCTTGAAGATCTTACCAAGATATATGCTGTAGAAATCTTGATAAGCCAAGCTACGCGCCAAGAGGCCACCGGTTTTATATGGCAAGAGATTGACAAGGTGCGCGTAGACGGCAAAAGGCAAGTGCTGGAAATCTATACGCCACTTGCTGTTTCGACGGCAAACACAACGCTGCTTGCTGCGATTGCCGACGAACTCACGCTTTGGGATCTGGCTTTGAAAGCTTACCGCGCCCAAGATTGGGACCAAAGTCAAAAGTATTTGCAGCAATTAATGGGCATTAATGTGAAAAATACCCTTTATGCCTTTTACGCTAGGCGAGTAGCTTTGCTAAGATTGAACAAATTCGATGCGACATGGGATGGAACCAGCGACTTCGACTCCCTGTAAAACGGTTAAATTTAAAACATTCTCTATGCGCGTTAAAGTTCTCGGTTGCTCTGGTGCTATCGCCAAAGGCTGCCGCACCACCTCTTTTTTGTTGGATCACGACGTTTTGATAGACGCGGGCACCGGTGTCGGTGATTTGAGTTTGGAGGAGATGCAGCAGATTGATGATGTTTATTTAACGCATTCTCATCTTGACCATATTCTGTCTTTGCCACTGATGCTTGACTCAGTCGGCGCACTGCGCAGTCAGCCTTTGCGGGTGCATGCCTTGGCTGCTACTTTAGACGCCTTAGAAAAACACATTTTCAACAACATCATTTGGCCAGATTTCAGGACCATCCCTCACCCTGACACTCCTTACATCACTTTCCATGAAATCGAGGTAGGCAAAACGTATGTCTCTGGCGGCAAACTTATAGAAGTTTTACCGGCCGTGCATGCGGTGCCGGCGGTAGGCTATGCCGCTGCTTCGCAGCCTGGCTTGCACAAGACACCTGTCTATTGGGTTTTTTCGGGCGATACGGAGCGCAACCCTGCATTTTGGCAGCGTGTCAATGAACTTTCCGTCGGCATGTTGGTCATAGAAACCACATTCAGCAACGATGAAAGAGCGCTTGCGCAGCGCAGCGCACACCTGTGTGCCGAGGTGCTGTTACAAGAATTGCAGCTTATTGAGACTAAAAAGCGCTATCCTATTTATATCACGCACACCAAGCCAGCCGAGGCGCACGCCATCATGCAAGAAATCGAGCAACTTAACCATGTCGATCCAAATGTGACAATCCAATCCAAGCAAGCGACCTATTTGCTAATAGATCCGAATCTCCAGACAAGCCCGGCAGAGCCACGCTTGCATCAGCTCGCGTGCTTGGCTACTGGCCAGGAGTTTGAGGTATGAGCTTGGCGGCTAATTTCGACAGTCAATTTGCGGCAATCTCGGCGAAGTTGCTGAGCGGGTCTGATATGGAGAGCAAGCTGGCGCCGTGGTGTCAAGCCGTCTGCGAGCTGTTGGGGGCTGAACGCCTGAGCTTGTTTGTTGCAAGCGAAGATGGTGCGAGCATCGTTTCAAAAATCACCACAGGTCTAAATCTTAGCCAAAGCATGCGCTTGCCCGTCAGTCCACAAAGTTTGGCGGGCTTTGTTGCAATGAGCAAGCGTCAAATCAACATTGCTGATGCCTACGATACAACAGCTTTGCAAGGCATTCATCCTGAGCTCAAATTCGTTGAATCTGTAGACAGGGCCACGGGCTTTCGTTGTAAGCAGATGGTGGTGAGTCCTATCGTGACTGGTGATGCTTCGCAAAAAATCTTGGGCGTCTTGCAGATCATGAATAACAAAGCGGGTGTCACTTTTTCTGAAAGTGAGTTGCTAGCCAATACGCGTGTGTCACAGACATTGAGTAAAGCCTTGCAGGGTATCCAAGAAAACGATAAAAACGGGACGTCACAAAATATGGCCACTACCAATAAACTACCTACCCCAGCGGCACCTGCGCCTGCGCCTACGGCGGCCAAAGCAGCACCTACTGCCGCTGCAAAAACGACACCTCGTGCTGCTGGCATGCCTAGCAAATACGATGGCTTGGTGAATGCAAACGCCATCAGCAAGGCAACACTGCAAGACTGTTTAGACAAGCGTGGCGACAAAGACGGCACCATCGAGCAGTTGTTGATTGATGAACATCAAATCACGCCAGCTCAAATTGGCCATGCGCTGGCCTTGTTTTATGGCGTACCTTACGAGCCTTATAGCAAAGCGCGCTTCAATACCGACAAATTGCATGGCGCCTTGAAGCGCGACTTTTTATCGGAGCAAGGCTGGATTCCGTTGGAAGAATCCTTTGACGGCTTGCTAGTCATGTGTCTTGATCCTGAGAAAGTGCGCAGCACCTATGTTGTGCAGCACATGTTCCCGCGCGAAACCAAGTTCAAATATGTGATCAGCTCACAGACCGAGTTCAATCAAACCCTTGATTTGATTTTTGGCAGTTCCGACGGCGATGACAACATTGACCACTTGCTGGCCAATATGAGTCGCCCCATGGTTGAAGAGGGTGAGGAAGAGGATGCGCTGTCTAGCGCAACGGCAGACAACGAGGTCGTCAAGTTCGTCAACAAGGTCATCTTGGAAGCCTATCAAAAGAAAGCTTCCGATATTCATATTGAGCCCGGTCAAGGCAAAGCCAATGTTGGCGTGCGCTTACGTATTGACGGCAGCTTAGTGCCATACATCGATGCGCCGCGTCATCTGCGCCAAGCCATTGTGGCGCGCATCAAAATCATGTCTGACCTGGACATTTCAGAAACACGCCGCCCGCAAGACGGCAAAATCCCCTTCAAAAAGTTCGGCCCGATTGACATTGAGTTGCGCGTCGCCACCTTGCCCTCAGCTGGCGGCGTTGAAGACGTCGTGATGCGTATATTGGCTGGCGGAGAAGCCATCCCGATGGGGCAACTCGGGCTCACCCCCCACAATATGGAGCGCCTTAAAAGCGTTATCCATAAACCCTACGGTTTGTTTTACGTCTGCGGCCCGACCGGCTCGGGTAAAACTACCACGCTGCACTCGATTTTGGCGACTCTTAACACGCCAGACACCAAGATATGGACAGCTGAAGACCCCGTTGAGATCACCCAAAAAGGCCTGCGTCAGGTACAAGTCAACAAAAAAGCGGGCATTGACTTTGCCATGCTCATGCGCTCCTTTTTACGGGCAGACCCAGACATCATCATGGTTGGCGAGTCCCGCGACCACGAAACCGTGTCGATGGGTGTGGAAGCATCGCTCACCGGGCATATGGTCTTTTCAACCCTGCACACTAACTCTGCACCAGAGTCTGTGACGCGGCTGTTGGACATGGGTATGGACCCCTTCAACTTTGCAGATGCTCTTTTAGGTATTTTGGCGCAGCGCTTGGCTAAAAAACTGTGTACGTGCAAAGAGGCGTATACCCCGACAGGTGCAGAGTTGACCTCGTTTATGAGTGAATTTGCCGAAGAACTGCGCAACACACCTTCTTGGCAGGCTGATGCCCCAGGCGAAGCTAAAAAACTTTATCAAGGGTGGGTGGAGCAATACGGAGCAAATGGCCGACTCAATTTTTATCGCGCTGTGGGCTGTGGCAAGTGCGCCAAAACTGGCTACAAAGGCCGTATAGGCTTGCATGAGCTCATGATTGCAGACGACATCATTAAAAAACTTGTTCAAGAACGCGCCCGTGTCGTGCAAATTTTTACAGCCGCCGTCGCTGGGGGCATGCACACCCTAAAAATGGACGGCATGATTAAAACGCTGCAGGGCATGACGGATATGAAGCAAGTTCGCTCTGTCTGTATCAAATAAATAACCAGTCAGACAGTTAAATTTCTATATTTTTGAATGTTTAAGTGTGCACTTAAACGCTATTACTTGTTACAAATGGACTTTTGTCACACTTTTTACATTCTAAAAGTTGTCTATTTGTAACAACTTGTTGCACAAGGACAACAAACGTGACAAATGTGTCCGAAATTCTCATCTACCTGCAGTAAAGTGAAGGTTCTTGCTGGCAGTTACGGTGAGAGGGTGCAATAATTCATCGTCGGTTTGATTTTTCCCTTAATTTTTTTAACTTCTTGGAGTAACACATGAAACAATTGAAACGTAACCTACAAAAAGGTTTTACCTTAATCGAGTTGATGATCGTTGTGGCGATCATCGGTATTTTGGCTGCGATTGCTTTGCCTGCTTATCAGGATTACACAATCCGCGCTAAAGTTACAGAAGGATTGGTCTTGGGTAGTTCGCTCAAAGTAGTTGCTGCAGATAACGCTGCTAATGGTACCGCAGCCGCAGTCGGTGGATTGTTCGCAGGTATGGAAACAGCCGTTGCTGGTGGTGCATCTGCGCCATGTGCTGCTGCTACTGCTGCGCCGGGCTGCTTAATGTCGACTCCTGCAGCGAACAACCTGACTAAAAACGTGATGTTTATCGGTGGTACCACTGCAAACGGCAATATCACAATCGCTTACCAGCCAGCACTCGTGCCCGCTGCTGAGAACACTTTGACTTTGGTGCCTACATCAAACGGCGCTGTCATTGCTGCTGGTACTCCTCCTTTGGGTTCGATTAAGTGGACTTGCTACACTGCTGGCAAAGCAACTGTTGATGGCGGCGCTAACGCTGCAACATTACGTGCAAAATTCGCACCAGCAGAGTGCCGTTAATCACTGCGGAAAGTTTTAGTTCCAAAAGGCGCTTCGGCGCCTTTTTTTTGGTTTTGAATTATTTAAAAATCTAATAAATAAGTTTTACACGATTTGCCAAATATAAAAAATGTATGGACAAGCAGCTTAGCTAACATCGGTCATGAATATCAAGTGTCGACTATAAGAAACAAAAAAGTAAATTATTTTACTTTTGGTTTCATTTTGTTGAAATGCATTAAAATGAAACTATCTGTAACAGTAACGGTAACAGTTAAGAGTCCTTAAAGTAAGTTGCTGATCATTTTTTTTTGGAAGCACGTATGAAACAAACGATACACACCCTTCAAAAGGGTTTTACTTTGATTGAATTGATGATCGTTGTAGCGATCATCGGAATTTTGGCTGCTATCGCCTTACCAGCTTACCAAGACTATACAATTCGTGCAAAAGTAACAGAGGGTTTGGTGTTGGCGGGGGCACTAAAGCCCATTACTGCTGATAATGCGAGCAATGGTACGGCAAACGCAATAGGTGGTTTCTTTGCAGGCATGGAAACAGCTATTGCTGGTGGTGCATCTGCACCATGTGCAGCTGCTACTGCTGCGCCAGGCTGCTTAATGTCTACCCCCGCAGTTAATAATTTAACTAAAAACATAAGGTTTATCGGTGGTACCACTGCGAACGGAAACATCACTATCGCTTACCAGCCAGCGCTCGTGCCTGCTACTGAAAATACATTGACTTTGGTGCCTACATCAAACGGTGCTGTTATTGTTGCTGGTACGCCCCCTCTGAGTGCAATTAAATGGACTTGTTACACTGCTGGCAAGGCCGCTGTTGATGGTGGTGCAAACGCTGCAACTTTACGTGCAAAGTTTGCACCTGCAGAGTGCCGTTAGTTGCACAAGCATCTCTTAATTCAAAAAAAAGCGCTTAGGCGCTTTTTTTTGCTGAGTAAACTACGAATATGTTTCCCTAAAATTTTTTCATTATGAAACTCGATTCTTTTAGACTCAAAATCGCTGTAAAAGCCATGGGATTACATTTCGGTGCAAGTGTATTGGTATCTCTCGCGGTTGCAACTTTGGTATTTGTTATATGGTTTCCATACCCATACCGCCAATTGGCTGGTGGAACAGAGCTGTTTTTCTTGGTCATGGGAGTCGATTTGATTTGCGGCCCTTTGCTCACGCTGGTTCTCTTCAACCCTAGCAAGCCTAAACGCGAGTTGTTTTTAGACTTGTCCATCGTGGTGCTCTTGCAGTTAGCTGCTTTATCGTACGGGGTGTGGACGGTGTGGCAAGCGCGGCCTTTGTTTTTGGTGCATGAGGTTGATCGCTTCAAGGTTATTGCGCGGGCAGATGTTGATGCGGTAGAGCTAGACAAACTGGCTGGCAGCTTAAAACTGCACCTCTTCAAAGGGCCGCAGCCTGCAAGCTTGCGCGATATGAATGCAAAAGAACGTGAAACCGTGATGTTTGAATCGGTGCAAGGTGGCCGTGACTATGGCGAACGCCCAGAGTTTTATGTCCCATACGACGAGGCAAGCGCAGCCAAAGCCTATGCCAAAGCCAAGCTGTTGACTAAATTCATCGACAGTATGCCCGGTCAAAAACAAACTCGACAAGCAGAAGCCAATAAAATCGCGCTTGAATCAGGTACAGCACAAGATCAGTTACGCTACTTGCCCATCATTGCGCGTCAAGACTGGGTAGCGGTGCTAGATGCCAAAGGTGCAATCGTCGGCTATATTAAAGGAGATGGTTTTTAATGCTATATTATTTGTAGCAATAAATTGAATGAATACGCCGGCTATCGGCTTGCATTACCTATTTTGGATACTGTCGCTTAGAATGAACCACATTGATCACTTCAATGGCTGTGGGTGTAACACGATAGAAAATAATGTAGTTGGGATGAACTACAATTTCTCGAGTCTGTGTAACTCGTTCACTTTGTTTGTAAAGATATGGGTGCTCGGAGGTGTGATCCAGTGCAGCTTCAATACGCTCAAATAGCTTGTTGGCAGCTTGCTCATTTCTGGCCTTGATGTAGGCCATGATCTCTGCTAAGTCTTCATTCGCTGAGTTGCGCCATTCAACTGGCAGCATGGACTTCTTTTGATTGAAGAAAAGCACGCATCTTCGCCATAACTACATCATGCGGTATGTTGGGACGCGTGTCTTTGATGCTTTGCTCTACCTTGGCATTTAGCCAAGCGTTATAGCTAGCTTCTTCATCTTGGGTTTCAAACTCAGAAACGATGGGTGATAAAACTGCATTCATATCGTTAGATTAGCACAGAATCGTAAAAGTCAATAGCGGCCATTTCCGTTGTATAATCTGCATGCTGTGCGGCTGTAGCTCAGTTGGATAGAGTATCTGGCTACGAACCAGAGGGTCGTGGGTTCAATTCCTGCCAGCCGCACCAAAAAT